>NZ_JBHUMY010000012.1:0-337498 GCF_042685365.1 Paenibacillus thailandensis
AGCGCGCGGAGCGCCTGCGGCGCGGCTGCGCCGGAGGCAGCCGCCCACGCCGCAGCTGCTGCCGCTTCGCGGACGGCGCCGCCTTCCACGGCGACGACCGCGTCCGCGAGCGGCAGCAGCGCTCCCGGGTCGTGCGTCACTACGACCGCGCCGCGCCCGGCCGCCTTGTGCGCCGCAAGAACGGCGCACAGGCGGCGAATGCCGTCGGCGTCCAATCCCGCCGTCGGTTCGTCCAGCAGCAGCAATTCCGGCTCGCACGCCAGCAGACAGGCGAGCGAAAGCCGCCGCTGCTGCCCGCCGCTGAGCGACCAAGGATCGCGGGCAAGCAGCGCTTCCTCCAGCCCGGCGGCGGCAACCGCATCACGAATACGCGCCTTGGCTTCGTCTCCCTGGATTCCGTACGGCTTCAAAGAATACTGCAGCTCGTTCCGGGCTGTCGCTTGAAACCAGCATGCGTCGGAATGCTGCATCGCAATGCCGATCCGAAGCAGCGCTTCGCGATTCGTCCTTCCTCCTCCGCGCCCCGGAAGCCATAAAGGCATATCTCCCAAGCTAACGCTGCCATCGGCAATGGGCCGCAACCCCGCAAGCGTCTCCAGCAGCGTCGATTTGCCCGCTCCGTTCCGCCCGACGACAAGCGTCACCGTCCCGGCCGGGAAACGGACCGTCGCCCGATCCAGCAGCGTTTGGCCCGAAGAGGACTTAACCGTAACCCGCTCTGCCGTTAATGGATTAGGCATAACGCATCACCACCTTCGCAAGCGACTCGGGACGGATCGGAAGCGGACGGACCGGGAATCCGAGCCGCTCCAGCTCCCAGGCCGTTTCGACCGCATACGGCGGATCAAAGCCAAGCAGCTCGCACATGCTCGTCCCTTCCTGCACGCAGGCTCCTTGCCCGTCCCCCTCCCGTTCGAAAAACCGCTCCGCCTTGCCGTCGAACCGTACCTCGCTCCGGTCTATCGCAACGACCCGGTCCCCCTCGCGGAGCTCCGCCAGCCGCTGCGTAATCCATACAACAGCCGCTCCGGCCCGGTTGAGCGAGCGCACCTGCTCCATGACCAGCTCGGATGCTTCCGGATCCAGCATCGCGGTCGGTTCGTCGAGAATAAGAAGCGGCGCGCTTACCGCGGTGCAGCCGGCGATCGCCGTCAGCTGCTTTTGCCCCCCGGAAAGCGATTGTACCGGTTGATGCCTTCTTGCGTATAAACCGACTTGGCGAAGCGCTGCCGCCGCCGCTTCCGGGATCACCTCACCCCGGACGCCGTTTTGCTCCAGCATAAGCACAATATCCTCCCATGGCGTCACCCCGATCATCGAAGCTTCCGGCTGCTGCATGACGACGGGAACCGACAGCCCTTGGCGGTGCAAATCGCCGTGCCGGTACGCCTCGCCCTCCACAAGCGCGAATTTCGCGCCGGATAAGAGCTTGGCAAGAGTGCTTTTGCCGCTGCCGTTTCGTCCTATTACCGTAATCCACTCGCCTCTGGCGATCGTCAGACGGATTTGCCGCAGCACGGCATTTTGCGTTCCGTTGTCTTCCGCTCCGAAAGGCGACGCGGATACATCGGATAACCGAATTAATATCGAATCCAAAAAAATCACCCAATCTCTTCCCGAAATCGTCCGGGTATGCTACAATGCGATTTGTTAACCTGTCTTTCAATATAATTGGTTAACATAAAGTTTGCAACTACATATGTAAAGGAGTTTATGGTTTATGAAAAGCTATAACATTCGTAACTATGTATTTATTGCGCTATTTGCCGCGTTGTTTGTCGTGATGAGCGCCATCTCGTTCAAGCTCAGCTTTTCGCCGGTGCCGATCACGCTTCAGACGCTTGCGGTATGTCTTGCCGGCCTTTTTCTCGGCGCTCGCAACGGATTTCTCAGCATGCTTCTAATCTTGGTGCTGACCGCAATCGGGCTCCCGCTTCTTAACGGACGGGGCGGGTTGTCCATCCTGTTCGGCACAACCGGCGGCTTTCTGTTCGGCTTTTTGTTTTCGGCTTTGCTCATCGGACTCGCAACGGGACCTCTTCTGAGAAGCAAAACATGGATCGGCGGCAAAATCGCAACCTTTATTCTTCTTTTTATTATCATGGAAGCGCTCGGCTCTTTCGTCGCCTATTTGTTTGGCGTTCCGTGGATGATGCAAGTGCTTGACGTTTCGTTGCAAAAAGCGCTGACGCTCGGCTGCTATCCGTTCCTGATCGGAGACGCGCTGAAATCGCTTGTTGCCGCCGCAATCGGCGTTTCTTTAAAACCTTACATCTTGAAGCTTCGCGCGTCAACCGGTGCCCTGCCCGTTCGTTCCGAAACCGGCGTCGCTTCGCACCCCTAAGCCTCTTCTGAGTAAAGAGGAGCTCTCACAAAACAAAAAAGGCTCATTTATAAGCCAAAAACTTATAAATGAGCCTTTTGTATTTGGATAACTCCCGCTTCGGCTGCTCGATATCCTTCCGCGTTTCCTAATCGGTTATTGCCGTTTCGTAAATAGTTGGAACGTTACGCCGTAACGATCCGTCAGCATTCCGTAAGCCGGACTGAAATAAAGCGGCTGAAGAGGAGCAGGAACGTTGCTGCCCGGAAGCAGCGCTTCGTAAATTCGTCGCGTTTCCTCCGCCCGGTCCGTCGTTAAGCATATCGAAACCCGGTTCCCTTCCGTAAGGGTCAGCTCCTCCGAAGCATCCGCAACGAACAGGACCGATTCGCCGATTTTCAACACCGCATGAGCCACCAACCGCTTCTGCCCGTCTGTCATTTCGGCCGTTACGTCCTCCGGCGCCTCGCCGAACGTCTGGCTGAACAGCACTTCGGCACCCAGCGTTTGCTCATAATAGCGGATCGCCTCCGCCGCATTCCCGTCGAGCAAAATATAACCGTTCACTTGCATGTCGTCACATCTCCTTTTTGAGTAGGGATCCCCGTAAAGCAAGCCGGAAGACAGCTTTCGGCCCATAAGCCGCGCCTTCGGTTCGCCCCGTCGCTTACGGTATCATTGTAGTTTATAATAGTGACAACTGTTGTCATTAATATATTGACCATCGAGCCCCGGGACAAACTTTTTTTCCAAAAAGCAAACGCACTGCCCGCGCCAAGCGGACAGTGCGTTTGATGATTTTCCCGGTTTTATAGAGCCATCCGATAAATGGCCAGAACGTCTTCCTTCTTCAACTCGCGGAAGCGGCCGCGCGAGCCGGACTCGCCCGTCACTTTCAGCGCCATTTCCTCCAGCCTGCTGTCGTCGATATTATAATCGCTAAGCCGCGAAGGAGCGCCGATGGAATCCCAGAACGAACGAAGCGCTTCGATGCCCGCTTTGGCGACTTCCAGGTCGGAACGTCCTTCCGTGCTGACGCCAAACACGTTTACCGCGAACTTGCGGAACTTTTCGACGTTGTCTTCCACTACGTAGTTCATCCAGTTCGGGAACAGTATGGCGAGACCTCCGCCGTGCGGAATGTCGTAAACCGCCGATATCGCATGCTCCATGTCATGGTTCGCCCAATCGCCGGCGATACCCATCGATATGACGCCGTTCAGCGCCATCGTGCCGCAATACAAAATCGTTTCCCGATACTCCAAATTGGTCAAATCGTTGACAAGCTTCGGAGCGGTTTCAATGACGGCGCGAAGAATCGATTCGCAGAAGCCGTCCTGAACGGGCGTGTTGCTGTCTTTATGGAAGTACGTCTCGAAGACGTGGGACATCATGTCCACGATTCCGTATACGGTGTGATCCTTAGGCGCGCTTGCGGTAAAAGCCGGATCCAAAATCGAAAACGCCGGGTATACGTAAGGGCTGGCCCAACCGTGCTTCTCCAGCGTTTGGTCGTTCGAAATGACCGAATTCCCGTTCATTTCCGAGCCTGTCGCGGCAAGCGTCAAAATGGTGCCGAGCGGCAGCGCCGCTTGAACGGTCGCTTTTTTGATCACGACATCCCAGAAGTCCCCGTCGAACTTTGCAGCCGCGGCGATCGCTTTGCCGCAATCCAGCGTGCTTCCGCCGCCGACGGCAAGCACCCAGTCGATCCGATTCGCCTTGCACAGCTCCGCGCCCCGATAAACGGTCGTAATGCGCGGATTCGGCTCCACGCCGGCGAGCTCCGTAACAACGCAGTCCGCTTCGTTCAGCTTCGCCATAACCGCGTCGTACAAGCCGTTCCTCTTAATGCTGCCTCCGCCGTAGACGAGCAGAACGTTTTTGCCGTAACGCGCCGCTTCCGCCGGAAGCTTATCCAATTGTCCTTCGCCGAAATGCAGGCGGGTCGGATTTTGAAACGTAAAAGCTCTCATCGGGATCCCTCTTTCTTCAATTAAATTTGGTTGGATGTATGTATGCGGGAGAAAGCAATAAAGCCGGGCCGGACGGCCCGGCAGACGCTAATCTCCCTGTCTTGCAGTATTCCTCTAGTCACATTTCTCTAGTCGCATTGCTCGGGCGCTTCGGCTTGAGCGGATTCCACGTTGATTTTCTCCGATACGGTATCGCGGATAATCGAAACGACAAGCTGGAGCAAATAATTGATATCGGCTTGGCTTTGCTGAAATTCCGAAACGATCGGAATGCCGTCCAGCTCGTCCTGCAACTTTTCCATTTCCGCTTCGATTTTTTTGGCCATTTGCTCGTTTTTGAATGTCGTTTCAAAAGCGACCAGCTCTTTTTGCTTCTTTTTAATTTGCGCGATAAGCGACTGAACGCGGTCGTTCGATTGAATCTGCTTCTCCGCCCGCCGGTAGAACTGCACTTCTTCGGAAGTATAAATCAGGCCGGCAAGCTCCTTCGCTTTCGCCATGATGTCTTCCCTGACAAGCAAATCGCGCGTATCGAATACCGGCACATTATCGTTTCCTGCGGAACAATGGGCGTCGTGGTGTTGGTCTTGATGAGATTGATGAGCTGATGCGTGTTGCTCGGCCATGTACATCTCTCCTGTAATATCATTTTCCCCGACTAGTTGAAGCAGCTCTGGAACTTAGGATACGGCTTCGGCTTGAACCGGGCCTTGCGTCGCTTCCGCTTTAATGTACCACGTCAGCACATCCGTCACCTTCACTTGAACGAATTCGCCGATCCATTCCTTTGGACCTTCAAAATGAACGAGCTTGTTCGTCCGCGTGCGGCCGGACAGCATGCTGGCGTTGTTTTTGCTTTCCCCTTCCACCAGAACCTCGACGGTTTCGCCGAGCATCCGCTTGTTGCTCTCGAGGCTCAATTCGGCCATCAGATCGTTCAGTTTCTTGAGACGCCGTTTCTTGACTTCCATCGGCACGTTGTCCTCCATAACGGCGGCCGGCGTGCCTTCCCGAGGGGAATAGATGAACGTAAACGCAGCGCTGAAACCGACTTCGCGCACGAGGGAAAGCGTCTCCTCGAACTGCTCCTCCGTTTCGCCCGGGAATCCGACGATAATATCCGTCGTCAATACGACGTCCGGGATCGCCGCTTTAATTTTGCGGACCAGCTCCAGGAACGATTCCCGCGTATATTTGCGGCTCATCTTCTTGAGCACTTCCGTGCTTCCCGATTGAACCGGAAGATGGATATGCTCGACGAGGTTGCCGCGCCCGCTGAGCACTTCGATGAGATGATCGTCGAAATCCCGCGGATGGCTTGTCGTAAACCGGATGCGCGGAATGTCGATCTTGGAGATGTCGCGCATCAGATCGCCGAACCGGTAATCGATATCCTCGAAGTCTTTGCCGTAGGCATTAACGTTTTGGCCAAGCAGCGTGATTTCTTTAAACCCTTGGCGCGCCAGCTGGCGAACTTCCGCGATGACGTCCTCGGGCCGGCGGCTCCGTTCCTTGCCTCGCGTATAAGGCACGATGCAATACGTGCAAAATTTATCGCAGCCGTACATAATATTGACCCAAGCGCGCATGCCTTCGCGTTTTTTCGGCACGTTCTCGATGATGTCGCCTTCCTTCGACCATACCTCGACGACCATCTCTTTGTTGAAGTACGCGTCTTGAAGCAAGTGCGGCAGGCGGTGAATATTATGGGTGCCGAATACCATGTCGACATGGGCGTGCTTTCTCATAATGCGCGCAACGACGCCTTCTTCCTGCGACATGCAGCCGCAAACCCCAAGCAGCAGATCCGGTTTTTCCTGCTTCAGCGTTTTCAGATGGCCGAGCTCTCCGAATACCTTGTCCTCCGCATTTTCCCGGATGGCGCACGTGTTCAGAAGAATGACGTCCGCCTCGCGGCGGTCTTCCGTCTCCGTATAGCCCATCTGCTCGAACATGCCTTTCATCACTTCGGTATCGTGCTCGTTCATCTGGCAGCCGTACGTTTGAATCAAATATTGTTTGCCGACACCCATGGAGCGAAGCTCCTCGGGAATCGAAAAGTCGTAATGGACGGCAACCTCCTGCTTGCCGCGCTTTTTCTCTTCGCGGTAATTCGGGGCAGCGTTTACCTGGATGTTGCGCCCTTTGATGCGATATGTGATTTTGCCTTCTTCTTCGCTTACGATTTTCGCGTCGCTGAAGTCAAAATATTTGGAATAGTCTTTTGTTTGTTTGCCGGAAGCGAAATCCGGTGAGCTTTTCCTCTCCATGCAGCATCACTTCCTCCTGTCAGTTACGTGTCGCTTCACATTATTTCATTATAGCATTGTTGGACGTATAAAAAAACCTCTATACGAGGGCTTGCGACAGCGAGCGAAAAAGTTACGCGGCGAACTTATAAAATGGCATGCGGTGAAAAAGCCGTCCTCGCAATCGAGAACGGCTTTCCGATTAATCGATGATGACGGCCGTATCGCCGTTCGCGATACCCGCCGCATTCGCTTCGTCGGTATCGATATGCATATCGAGCGCAAAATCCGGAGATACGCGCGCGATGACGTTTTCGAACACAATGCCGCGTTCGCCTTCGAACCGCACCTTCAGCTTCTGCTTATCGGTAATTCCCCATTTTTCCGCATCGCTCGTATGGAAATGAATGTGGCGAGCCGCAACGATAACGCCTTCCTCGATCTTCACTTCGCCGGCCGGCCCTTTAATGGTGATGCCTGCCGATCCGGCAATATTGCCGGACTCCCGGACGGGCGGATTAATGCCGAGCGCAAAAGCGTCCGTACGCGATACCTCAAGCTGGGTCGCCTTACGGACAGGACCTAAAATTCGGACTTTCGGAAAGGAGCCTTTCGGCCCGATTACCGCCACCGTTTCGTTCGCCGCATATTGATTCGGCTGCGACAGCGGCTTCGCTACCGTGAGCTGATACCCGGCTCCGAACAAAGCTTCTACATGTTCTTGCGTTAAATGAATATGTCGGGCGGAGACTCCCACCGGAACTTGTTTATGTACCATCGTTCAATCAGCTTCCTTTCGATACGCTCTTATTATTGCACGGCAATAGGCACGCGGCTGCACGTTCCGCATGCCTATTTATCATATACCAATTCGTTATTTTTAGCTACTCGAACGTTCCGGCAGCCTTTCGCGGAGAAAACGGATCGTGTTTCCGCTCAAGAAGCGTTCGGTCTGCCGCGCGGAATACCGCTTCAGAAGCGCATCCTGCAGATGGATAACGTCCGCCGGATTATGCAGCTTGTCGATATATCGTGCAATGCCGTCAAAATCGGAGCCAAGCATCAAATGGCGTTCCCCGCCCAGTTCGCATATGCGTTCCACATGCCGAAGCAGATCGTCGATCGTTACGACCTCGCTTCCGCTTACGAAATAAGGTACGAAAGTGACGCCGATCAAGCCTTCCAGCGCTATGATCGCTTTGATCTGATCGTCCGACAGATTCCGTTTATGCGGCAAGACGGAAGCGGCGTTGGAATGCGAAGCGATAACCGTCTTGCTTGCCGTATCGACCATATCCCAGAAAGCCCGCTCGGATAAATGCGATACGTCGAGCATCATGCCGAGCTCGTCGCATTCCCGGACGAAAGCTTTGCCCTGGGCGGTTAGTCCCGCCCCGCGTTCTTCCATTGCGCCGTCTGCTGCCCAATTGGCGTTGTTCCAGGTGAAGCCCGCCGCTCGGACACCCAGCCGGTACATTATGCGCAGCATGGCCGGATCGCCCTGCAGACCGTCCAAGCCTTCCAGCGACAGCATCGCCCCGATTTTACCCTCCGCAAGACTGCGCTCCAGATCGTCTTTGTATTGAATAAAAGCGATGTCCGGGTTTGGCAATACGCAGCGGTAAAACAAATCGATGCTTTTGAAGTAAGGTTCGATCCCGGCATTGTCCCCCGGTTGGACGAAAATGGCAAATGTTTGAAATACCGACTTTGCTTGTTTAAGACGTTTGTAGGTCACATCCAGCTTGCCGGACGTATCGTCGCGGAACGAAAGCCGTTCGTCTTCCAGCAGCTTGAACAGCACATCGCAATGAAAGTCCGCGATCGGCATTTGCATGTACATCTCTCCTTTGAATAAGACCGCCGCCAGCATACCGGTTAAGGTTGCCCTGACAAGCAAGCAAAAAAACCCGTTTACATTGCGGTAAACAGGTTCGATCAAACCACGTGTTTTTGCTTCATTCCTTTATCCCTCTCAACCTATCTCGGTTCCACGATAAGCTTAATAGCGGTGCGGTCCTCTCCGTCGATGACAATATCCGTAAACGCCGGTACGCAAATCAAATCCACTCCACTGGGAGCTACAAATCCGCGAGCAATAGCGACTGCTTTTATTGCTTGGTTTAGTGCACCCGCCCCGATTGCTTGCAACTCAGCTGCGCCACGTTCGCGGAGCACACCGGCAAGCGCGCCCGCAACGGAATTTGGATTGGACTTTGCTGAAACTTTTAATACTTCCATGAAAAAGTACCTCCTCGGGAACTAATGGATGGATTCCACTATTAATAACTATTCGAGAAGAGAGAAAAGATTCCTGCTAATCCGATTTAAGTTTACATACCATTTCGAATATTCGGAATTTAATAGGAGGAAGAGCGGCTACATGAGCAGCCACTCGTCTTCCGTCAGCCTTATTTTCTCCAGCTTTTTCGCTTGTCCCGTCGCTTCGTCGATTTGTACCGACACGGCGTGCAGATGCCACTTGCCTTCGTCGACCACGAATCTTGTCGGAAGCTGCGTCATGAACTTCCGGAGCACGGCGGTTCTTTCCATGCCAAGCACGCCATCGCGCGGGCCGACCATGCCGACATCCGTTATATAGGCCGTTCCGCCCGGGAGAATGCGATCGTCGTTCGTTTGCACATGCGTATGGGTACCGACGACAAGCGAAGCTTTGCCGTCCAAGTGCCAGCCCATTGCGATTTTCTCGGAGGTTACCTCGGCGTGAAAATCGACCAAAATATTTTTGGTTTTGGCTTGCGCCTTGGCAATCAGCTCATCCGCCTTGCGGAACGGGCAATCGATAGCCGGGAGATACGTTCTTCCCTGCAAATTAATAATGGCAAGCTCCTTGCCCGATGCGCGAATAATCGCCATCCCTTGGCCGGGGGTGCCTTCCGGATAATTGGCGGGACGAACGATACGCGGTTCCTCGTCGATCCATTCGAATATATCTTTGTTATCCCACGTATGGTTGCCCATCGTAATGCCGTGGACGCCCCATTCGAAAAATTCTCGCGCAATCGTTCCCGTAATGCCCCTTCCGGCGGCCGCGTTTTCCCCGTTGGCAATAATGATATGCGGATTGTATTTGCTGCGCAGCGCCGGAAGTACGCGCTTCAGCGCTTGCCGTCCTACGCTCCCCACAATATCGCCGATAAATAATACGTTCATCAATAGTTCCTCATCCTTTAAAACCAGATATCTTATTCCCGCTTTACGGTGAAAGATAAGCCAGGCCTAAGCGCACCGCTTATACCTGGCTTATCATTGTAGAAAAGTGGCTGCTTCCGCAGCCACTTTTCCGCAAATCAACCCTCTATTGTTACTTCGCGTATTCCACTGCGCGAGTTTCGCGAATAACCGTGACTTTAATATGTCCCGGATAATCGAGTTCACTCTCGATTTTCTTCGTAATGTCCCGCGCCAGACGGAACGCTTCCGTATCGTCGATCTTCTCAGGCTGTACCATGACGCGTACTTCGCGTCCTGCCTGGATTGCGTAAGATTTCTCCACGCCTTCGAACGATTCCGAAATGTGCTCGAGCTTCTCCAGCCGCTTAATGTACGTTTCAAGCGTCTCGCGTCTCGCGCCCGGACGGGCAGCGGACAACGCGTCGGCGGCTCCCACGAGCATTGCGATAACCGATGTGGCTTCCACGTCGCCGTGGTGAGAAGCGATACTATTAATAACGACCGGATGCTCTTTGTATTTCTTGGCCAGTTCGACGCCGATTTCGACGTGCGAGCCTTCGACTTCATGGTCAAGCGCTTTGCCGATGTCATGCAGCAAGCCGGCTCGTTTGGCAAGCGTTACGTCTTCGCCAAGCTCGGCCGCCATCAGACCGGTCAAGTAAGCGACTTCCATGGAGTGCTTCAGCACGTTCTGACCATAACTTGTCCGATATTTCAATCGGCCGAGAATTTTGATCAAATCCGGGTGCAAACCGTGTACGCCGACTTCAAACGTAGCTTGCTCGCCGTATTCGCGGATGCGCTCGTCTACTTCCTTGCGGGACTTCTCGACCATTTCCTCGATTCGTGCAGGATGGATGCGTCCGTCCGCTACGAGCTTCTCAAGGGATGTACGCGCAATTTCGCGTCTGATCGGATCAAAACCGGACAAAATGACCGCTTCCGGTGTATCGTCGATAATCAGATCGATACCGGTCAATGTTTCCAGGGCGCGGATATTGCGGCCTTCGCGTCCGATAATGCGGCCTTTCATTTCCTCGTTCGGCAAGGCGACGACCGAAACCGTCGTTTCTGCTACGTGATCGGCAGCGCAGCGCTGGATCGCAAGCGAGATAATGTCTTTCGCCTTTTTATCCGCTTCTTCCTTCGCCTGCTGCTCGATTTCCTTGATCATCTGCGCAGTTTCATGCCGCACTTCCTGCTCAACGTTCGACAAAATAATCGATCTTGCATCCTCCATCGTCAGATTGGAGATGCGTTCCAGCTCACTGAGCTGTTGCTTGTAAAGGGCGTCGATTTGCTGCTGGGTTTCGTCGATTCTTTTCTCCTTGTTGGCTACAGATTCTTCTTTGCGTTCTAACGCTTCTAATTTCTTATCCAGCGACTCCTCTTTCTGTACCAGACGTCTTTCTTGTCGTTGGGTTTCATTCCGCCGCTCGCGTATCTCTCTTTCTGCTTCGGTACGGAGCTTATGGATTTCATCTTTCGCTTCGAGAATCGTCTCTTTCTTCTGAGCTTCCGCTTCCTTCTTCGCGTTTTCCACGATTTGGGCGGCGGCTTGCTCAGCCGTAGAAATTTTCGCCTCAGCGATCGATTTACGATAATAAAAACCAGCCCCAAAGAAAATTGCGCCAACGCAGAGACAAATCAAGATCCACCATATTTCCTGCATCTTGTTCACCTCCTTGTTGCATGCACCAAGGATTACTTGGGATGTTATTAGGTTTTCAGCCGGTTCCAACCGCTCTAACAGTTTAGCTTTTTGGCGAAAAAACAATCAATTTTTCGAATCAATTTTTGGAAGGAAAATCGATTCAATGTGAAAAGAATACAAACTCATTTTATCTTTTGATAATTTCAATTGTCAAGCATTAGCCCTTCATCTTCCGAATTGTCCAAGTCGCTTTCGCTCGCCGCTGCGTATTTTACCGCTTCCTTCACGACCGGTCCGGTAAATCCTCTTCTCATCAAAAATGCCGTCAATTTGCGCTTACGCTCGTGAAATTCGCCTTGCAGCCTGGCCCATCTTTTGACGGCTGCAGCCTTAGCCGCTTCCAGCTCGGCGGACGATCCGACCGATTGCAGCGCCGCCTCGGCAGCCTGTCTCGATATGCCCCTCTGCTGCAGCTCCTGTTTAATAAGAAGGCTCCCTTTCCCGGCGTTTCGAACCCGGCCTGCCGCGAACTGCCGCGCGTACTCGTCGTCGTCTACATAATGTTCCGCTTCCAATCGTTCAAGCGCATACGCGATATGACTTTCGTCCAGCTCCTTGCGCCTCAAATATTGCTCCACCTGTTTGCGGGTTCTCGGTTTGGCCCCGAGATAGACGCAGGCTAACGAATAAGCCCGGTGCCGGCTGTCCTCATCCTGGATCGTCTCCAGCAAGCCCGGATCGATCTCCTGACCCTTCAGCAGCCGGTACCGGATAAGCACGTCCTCATGTACGAACAGGACAGGCTCATCGCCGCCCGCGTATACGTAATACCGCCGGCGCTCGTGCCGGTCCTGTTGGACGGACGTTATAATCATGGAAACTACCTCCGTTCTATCCTCCCCCTCCCCTTAGAGGAGGGAGGGGCGATGGCTGGCGCCTTCTGAATACCCCAAAAGGCGTACCTGCCACGCGGCCTTCTTCGGCAAGAACACGTCTAAGTCCGTGTTGTCCTGGCAGATGATGCACCTGTTCCGGCTTCTTCCCCTATCGAATGCCGTCAGGTGCTGCCAGCTTCGTTACTACTTTAATGAAACTTTGGCGCTAACCCCGCTTTTGTCCATCGGACAAATAAAAGCGCGCCGCTCCTATAGATGGGAGCGGCGCCGCTTGCAATACGATTTGCAATATGATTATTCGAAGTCGAGTTCCGCTTCTTCTTCTTCCGAGTCTACGGATACTTGGGCACCGCTTGCGACCGCTTCGGCATTCTTCAAATTGCTCTCTTCCCGGATTTTGCGTTCGATGGTTGCCGAAATTTCCGGATGATCCTTCAGGAACTGCTTGGCGTTCTCGCGGCCTTGACCCAGACGTTCGCCGTTAAAGGAGAACCATGCGCCGCTCTTCTGTACGATCTCCATTTCCGTGCCGATATCGATAATGCTGCCTTCCTTCGAAATGCCTTCGCCGTACATAATGTCGATTTCGGCTTGCTTGAAAGGAGGAGCGACTTTGTTCTTGACGACTTTGATTCGCGTACGGTTGCCGACCATATCGTTGCCTTGCTTGATCGTCTCCACCCGCCGCACATCAAGCCTTACGCTGGAGTAAAATTTCAGCGCGCGGCCGCCCGGCGTCGTTTCCGGGTTGCCGAACATGACGCCGACCTTCTCGCGAAGCTGGTTAATAAAGATGGCAATCGTCTTCGACTTGCTGATCGCGCCGGACAGCTTGCGCAACGCCTGCGACATGAGGCGGGCTTGCAAGCCTACATGGGAATCGCCCATCTCGCCTTCGATTTCAGCTTTAGGCACGAGAGCCGCTACCGAGTCGATAACGATGATATCTACAGCGCCGCTGCGCACAAGCGCTTCGGCGATTTCAAGCGCTTGCTCACCCGTGTCCGGCTGAGACAGCAGCAACTCGTCGATATTGACGCCAAGCTTGCTTGCATAAAGAGGATCAAGCGCATGCTCGGCATCGATAAATGCGGCTTGTCCGCCAACGCGTTGAACTTCCGCAATCGCATGAAGCGCAACCGTCGTTTTACCGGACGATTCCGGTCCGTATACTTCAATGATCCGGCCTTTCGGCAGGCCGCCAATACCTAACGCAATATCTAAAGCAAGGGATCCGCTCGATACCGTTTCCACTTGCATTTCTGCCGTTTCGCCCAATTTCATAATTGAGCCTTTCCCGAATTGTTTCTCGATTTGGCGCAATGCCATTTCCAATGCCGCGCGACGATCCGACAATCAACTCACATCCTTCACGATTTATAGTTTCATGATACCTTTTTTCTTCTGGCTTGCCAAGCATTTTTTCGAACATACATTCGTTTTTTTGAGCGCACCTCCCCGACTTGCCGGAAGAAAGGCTTCATCTTTAATCCGGCATCCGGTTATAACCAAAATAAAAAAAACCGCAGCAAAGTATTCTTCGCCACGGTTCTTCCGTCTTTCCCCATTATAGCGCTGAGTGAAAAGGCTGACAAGCCTCTATTCGCGCCGATTCGACATCATTCCGCCGATGCAAGCGTCTGCCATAACCGGTACAACGCGGCCTTAACGGCTCTGACCCGAATGATTTCGCGGCTGCCGCTGAACTTCGAAGTGAATACCCGGGTCTCTTTCCCGCGCTCCGCTACCGCGAAGTAAACGAGGCCAACCGGCTTGCCTTCCGATTCGGACGGACCGGCTACCCCTGTCAGGGACACGCCGAAGTCCGTATCCGCGATTTGCAGAATCCGTTCGGCCATCAACGCTGCCGTCGATTCGCTGATCGCTCCCGGAGCGCCTTCGCCTTCCAGCTGCTCCATCGGAATGCCTAGCATCTTATGCTTCATCTCGTTCGTATAGGTGACGACGCCCCCGGAATATTCTCCGCTGCTTCCAGGGATGCTCGTAATATATTCGGCAAACAACCCGCCCGTGCAGCTCTCGGCGCTGGCCAGCTTCCGTCTCGAGGCGCGAAGCAGACGAACGACCGCCTCTTCGAGCGGAATGTCCTCTTGCGCGTACAAAAACTCGCCGACGCGCTCCTTGATCTTGTCGACGGTCGCGTCGATTTTCATCGCCGCTTCAGCCTCCGTCGGGGCTTTCGTCGACACGCGCACCGCGACCTCGCCCTCCTTGGCATACGGCGCAATGGTCGGATCGGTCTGGCCGTCGATCAGATCCAGAAGCGCCGCCTCCAGATTCGACTCGCCGATGCCGGCAAATTTCAATTGTCTGGAAAACAGCGGCTCCGTCTGGCCGGTAATATGTTGAATCCACGCCTTGCCGGGTCCTTCCATCATCGGCCGCATTTCGCGCGGTGGCCCCGGAAGAAGCATATAATGCGTGCCGTCCTCCGACAAGCCGATGCCGACCGCCAATCCCGCCGAATTCGCAAGCGGCGTGCTGCCTTCGATCATAAGCGCCTGCCGCCTGTTGCTTTCGACCATATGCGTCCCTCTTGAGCTGAACAGCTGCTCGATCTTATCCATCGAAGGCTGATGCAGGACAAGCGGTTTATTCAAGTACGCCGCCAGCACATCCTTCGTCAAATCGTCCTGAGTCGGACCGAGCCCGCCCGTAAATACGAGCAGATCGGCGCGGCTTCTCGCCACCTCAATGGCCTGGCGCAAACGGCCGGCATTATCTCCTACGACCGTCTGGAAATAGACGTCGACGCCAAGCGCCGCAAGCTCCTGCGACAAAAACTGCGCGTTTGTGTTCACGATTTGCCCGAGGAGCAGCTCGGTGCCGACCGCAATGATTTCTGCTTTCATGGTTTCCGCCTCCAGCCGTACATTATTTTGCCGATATAAGCGCTTTGTTCTTCATGAAGTAATCCACCCCGGAGTAAACCGTAATGACGGCCGCCGCCCAAATCACGATCTCGTCAAACGGGAAGCGAATGAATTCGAAAGGGAAATTGTTCAGCAGCAGGACGATAATCATCACGATTTGGATCGCGGTCTTCCATTTGCCCCATGCGCTTGCTGCCATTACGGTTCCGTCGAGAAGCGCGATTTGACGCAAGCCTGTCACTGCAAACTCGCGGCTTATAATGAGAATGGCAACTAAAGCGCTAAGCTTGTTCATCTCGACAAGGGAGATAAGCGCCGCCGAGACGAGCAGCTTATCCGCGAGCGGATCGAGCAGCTTGCCCAAATTCGTCACCAGCTTGTTCTTGCGGGCGATATAGCCGTCAATGCCGTCCGTGCCCGCCGCCACGATAAAAATGAAAGCCGCAATAATCTGATTGTATGTAACGGAATAATCGCCGATGCGAAGACTGCCCATCTTCCAATCCACAAGAAGAAACAGCATCATAACGGGAATAAGTAGTATCCGGGACAACGTGATTTTGTTCGGAAGATTCATGCCAGTCCCTCCTTGGCGCAGCGATTCTGTATCTGTGCCTTGCAATGATAATTCGCGAGAAAACCTTTATCGAAGCCTTTCCAAGTTGAACGGCCGCGTTTAAAGGTTGGTTTTATCGCCAAATAGAATGTTATTGTGGTCAAAAAATCCATCCGCCTACCCCCAAGATCCATGCGTCGAAAACGTCCTCCATAAGTATAATACATGCACTTTGCAAGTGTCAAAAACAGCCATTCCATGCAAAAAGCCCTTTCCAGCGCGGTTTGGACACGCTGAAAAAGGCTGTCCGATCGGTTCTATTCCTTTAACGGTAATTCGTAAACTGCAGCTCGATCGACAAGTCCGCACCGCGCAGCAAGGCGATAACCGCCTGCAGATCGTCCCTGCTTTTGCCCGTTACCCGGATTTGATCGCCTTGGATTTGGCTTTTCACCTTCAATTTCGAATCCCGGATCAAAACGTTGATTTTTTTGGCGTTTTCCTGATCGACGCCTTGGCGCAGCTTGATCCGCTGGCGGACCGATTTTGCGGATGCCGGTTCGATTTTGCCGTAATCCAGGTTTTTGATCGGAACCCCGCGCTTTACCATCTTGGTTTGAAGAATATCGATAACGGTTTTGAGCTTGTATTCGTCGTCGGAAGCGACAACAAGCTCGTCCTTATCCAGCTCGATGGAGCTTTTGGTTCCTTTCAGGTCGAAACGCGTTTCGATTTCCCTTTCGGCTTGCTGGATCGCATTGGTCAATTCCTGCATATCCACTTTCGACACGATATCAAACGAACTTTCCGAACTCATACACGATTACCTCCATCCCATGCATTCGAAATTATTGTCCGGCTCCCGGCGTCGGAGTCGGCGTCGGCGTGACGCTTTGCCCCGTATCGGCGGTATCGCCTCCGGAAGAAGCGGCTACGTTGAGTTGAATCTTCTTGGAATTGGCCTCATCCCCGTCATCGACCGTGATGCCGTCCACCGTAATCTGAACCAGATCGGCACGGCCGACGTTAATATAAAGCGAGTCGGTCAGGTCGTAAGAGGTGACCGTTCCGTCCGTCAAATTTTTGTAGGTCAATCTTTCGCCGGAGGAATCTCCTTCGCGCACCTCCGTCCAGTTTACGCCGCCTGTTACTTTGATTTCCACTTTATGCGTCCCTGCCGGAGAGACGTCATAATGGTCGACTCTTCCTTTCTTCTCCGTAAAGACGACGGACGTTTGCGGCGTAGGCGTCGGGGTTGGCGTAGGCGTCTGCGCGTCGGTTGCGCCCGGAGACGCGGCCGTCCCCCCGTTAGCGGCGTTATCCGTCGGCGGCGCAGGAGACGCTTTGTCGGTAATCGGCGTGTTATCCGCCTGCTGGGCGGGAGCATCGTCCCGATTGATAAGGAACACCCACACGACGACTACGATTAAAATAAGAAAGCACCACATCATAATATTAAACCCGGCGCGGCCGAGCCGGTCCGACGAACGCGATCGGACGCGACGCGGCGGCCGAGGCCGCGACACGCTTTGCTCCGTCTGGTCGCTTATGGCGGCAGCCGGAATTTCGTGCTGGTACAGCCGAAGCACTTCGTCGGCGTCAAGGCCTACCGCTTCGGAATAGTTTTTGACAAATGCGCGAACATAGAAGCTTCCCGGCAGTACGCTATAGTCCCCGCTTTCAAGCGCCTCCAAATAGCGCTTCCGGATTTTCGTTATTTCCTGAATATCGTCCAGCGTCAGCCCGTTTTCCATTCTCGCTTTGCGGAGCAGCGCTCCCAATTCAGACATGCCTCGCAACCTCCTGTCGTAATCTGTTAGAAATCTTCTGTGTAGTTGGTCGTAAACGAATCGTATGTAATTTCTTCGTCCGGCGTATTCCGCAATTCGACAATGATATCGAAGTGACTGTAATCGTAATGCGATTCCTTAATGAAGATATCCGGATGCTCGATCACTTTCGTCGAAGGCATAGCCATAATGTCCTGAAGCAGGGAATAATGCTTTTCGTTGGAACGGATCGTGCTTACGATGCCGTCGATAATGAAAATATTGTTCGGGTTCATCTCTTCCTCGGACAGCTGGCTGCGAACCGTCTGCCGGAGAAGCGTGGAGGAAACGAACGTCCAACGCTTGTTGGAGCATACGCTGCCCGCAATGATCGATTCCGTCTTGCCTACGCGCGGCATTCCGCGCAGTCCGATAACCTGATTGCCCTCGCGCTTGAACACCTCTCCGAGGAAATCGACCAGAATGCCAAGCTCGTCGCGCGTAAACCGGAATGTCTTGCGGTCGTCAGAATCCCGCTCGATATAACGTCCGTGACGCACGGCCAATATATCGACGATCGTCGGCGTGCGCAGCTTGTTGACGGTAATATTGTCGACCTTGCGGAGCATTTTGCCGAGCAGCTCGATTTTCTGCTCGTCGTCCGTCTGAAGCAGCATGCCCCGAGTCCGGTCTTCCACGCCGTTGATCGTCATGATGTTTACTTCGAGCATGCCCAGCAAAGAAGCGATATCGCCCAGCAAGCCCGGTCTATTTTTATGTATTTTATATTCAAAATACCATTGCTTCTTGTCCATTTTACACCGCCTCATGACTGATTAAAAATGTATGAAATAATAGGTCCCATAAATAAAAATTGTACAATTATAGTCACGATTGTGCAACTGCTTTATGCCGGCGGAATCATGATTTTCGTTATTCCTATTATATTCCATTATGGCTAGCGTAAAACGGTCTTTCGCCGTCGTCGGACGGCAAATCTTTTTGGGGTAGAATATAAGCCAGGCTTTAAGCGGGTAACTTAGAACCTGGCCTATTTTAAGAAAAGCCTCTGCCCGAGGCCTTTCGAAGATGAGCGGCCGCGTTTAGAGGTAGGTTTTCATGCCAATCGGAAAGATCTTCAGCCCGCTAAAGCGTACCGAACTTAAACTTTCCAATGTGGTAAGAAAAGCCTCCGCGAAGGAGGCTTTTCTTAAACCGAATCCGTTATTTTTGCACCATCTTGACCATCAGCCGCGCAAGAGCGTGGCGTTCGTGATCGTCGCCCGCATCCCAAAGCTCTTTCAAAACGCGCTGCTCGTCGTTTTTAGGATCGACCCGCTCGTCCAGAAAAGAACCGATTTCGTATGCAAGATTGGAGATGGTTTCGTCGGTCATTCCCATGCTCTTGGCATGCTGGACTCGTTCTTCCAGAAAATTTTTCCATGTAGAGAAATTATTAAGAACTGTCGACATGCTTTCGCCTCCCTGATTGTTTCTTGAGACAACGACTTAACGGCAATTACGTTAGATATGAATCACCAACAGTCGTTATTTTGCTCCGGCATGCCGCTTCTTATTCGGCGCGTCGGCATCGCAAGCGGCGTGCACGCCGCTTTTACGTATGCCAACCGCCGTTCGGGCTGATGATTTGGCCCGTAATATAAGAAGATTCGGGCAAAGCCAAAAAATAAACAAGGGAAGCGATTTCGTCCGGCTGCGCAAACCGGCCGAGCGGAATTTCCTGCTCAAGGGCCGCCCGGTCTCTCTCGTCGAAGCCGCCCATCATGTCCGTGTCCACGACGCCGGGCGCGACCGCGTTTACCGTGACGCCGGACGGCGCAAGCTCCTTCGCCAGCGCCTTCGTAAAAGCGTTCATCCCGCCCTTGGTCGTCGAATAGAGCACTTCGCAAGAAGCGCCGGCAGTGCCCCAAACGGACGATACGTTAATAATGCGGCCGTACCCGCGTCTAATCATGGCAGGCATGAACAGTTGCGTACACAAAAACATTCCTTTTAAATTCACCGCCATCACGTCGTCCCATTCCGATTCGTCGACGTCGGCCAGCATGCCGTAGGCCGCAATGCCCGCGTTGTTGACGAGGATATCGGGAAGCATCCCTTTCTCCTCCAGTTTGTCCCGCATGCGGACAAGCTGTTCGCGGCTGCGGATGTCGGCCGAGATCGTCAGGACGTTCGCTCCCGACGCCAGACAAGCGCGTGCCGTCTCGTTAGCGGCTTCGTGCGAATGCAAATAATGGATGACGACGTTCATCCCTTCCGCGGCAAAACGTTTGGCGATCGCTGCGCCGATGCCGCGGCTCCCCCCGGTAATGAGCGCCGTCATTTCCCGCAACTTTTTCATTTAACGGTCAGGGCTCGTTACGATGGATACGGCGAGCTGCTCCGGCTTGAAATGCTCCCGCAGCCGGGCGTTCGCTTGCTCCAGCGTACAGCTTTCGTAAAGCGGAAGCAGCTCGAACATGTCGCTTCCGCGGAAGCGGTATTTCGTATATTCTCCGGCGATCGATTCGGGGGAGTTAAGCATCCGCAAATAACCGCCGATTTTTTTCCGTTTCGAACGCTCGAACGCCGCTTGATCCAATCCTTTTTCCACAGCCTCTTGAGCCGCTTCCTTAAATCGCGCAAGCAATTCGTCAGGCTTCGGCGTATCGCCGCCGAATACGGTAAACGAATAACCGGTGCTGGAATTGAATTCGTTGCCGAAGGAATCGGTAATCAAATCGTTTTCGTACAGCTCCTGATACAAAGCGGAGCTCGGCCCGATGAAGGCGTCCAGCATCAGCTTCGTAACGACTTCCTGCTCCAGCAGAGCGCGGCCTTGAAGACCGGCTGCCGCATCCTTGAAGCCGAACATCATTTTCGGAAGCGACACCGGAAGCTTTACCTCTTTGCGCGGAATTTTCACCGTCGGCGGTTCTTCGTCAAAATAACGGCGGATTTCGCCCTGCGGCTCAAACGTCTTGGCCGCCTGGTTGCGGCGTACGAACTCCAGCATCTTGGGCGCATCGACTCCGCCTACGATAAACAGCACCATATTGGACGGATGATAGAACGTATTGTAGCAGCGGTACAGCGTTTCCTTGTCGATCTGGTAAATCGATTCCACCGTACCGGCGATGTCGATATGAACGGGATGCTTATGGTACATCGCGTCGATCAGTCCGAAATAAACCTGCCAATCCGGATTGTCGCGGTACATGTTAATTTCCTGCTCGATGATCCCTTTCTCTTTGTTCACGTTCGCATCCGTGAAATAAGGATTTTGCACGAAATTGATCAGCGTCTCCACGTTCGCTTCGATCTGTTCCGTTGCCGAGAACAGGTATACCGTCCGGTCAAAGCTCGTAAACGCGTTGGCCGAAGCGCCTTGCGAAGCGAATACCGCGAAGATGTCGCCGGTCGGCTCCTCGAACATTTTATGCTCCAAAAAATGCGCAATGCCGTCCGGCACTTTTACCGGCGGCTCGCTGCCGACCGAAAACCGGTTGTCGACGGAACCGTAATTGGTCGCGAAGGTGGCGTACGTTTTTTGAAAACCTTCCTTCGGCAGGACGACTACCTCGAGTCCGTTCGGAAGAACCTCGCGGTACAGCGTTTCCTGCACGGCATCATAGGCAAGCTTCTCCATCGGTTAAGTCTCCTTCCTGTCGCGCAAAAAATAAATGGTGTCGAGCTGCACCTTGCCGGCAACCCGGACGATATCTTCCGGCGTTACCGCGTTTACCTGCTGCAGCATTTGTTCCGCCGTGCTCGCTTTGCCCGAAATGACGTTGTTGAAGTCGAAGCCGATCAGTTCAAAAGCGGAATCCTGCTGCTCTCTAAGCGCATTGGCGATCATCGCTTTCGTCTGGCTCATTTCGAGCTCCGACAATTGCCCTTGGCGCATGCTTTCGAGCTGCTCTTTAATAATGGCCACGGCTCGCTCGTAATTCCCGATCTCGATGCCGGACTGAATCGTCATAATCCCTTTATGCCCGTCGAGCCTCGACGCGGCGTAATATGCGAGGCTTTCCTTCTCGCGAACGTTGATAAACAGCTTGGAATGCGGGAAGCCGCCCAATATTCCGTTGTACATAAGCAGCGCAGGATAGTCCTTGTCGCCGTAGCCGATCGAGGTGCGAAGCCCCATGTTCAGCTTGCCTTGACCGACTTCCATCCGTTCTACGACCGTTTTCACTTCCGATACCGAGGATTTGATTTGCGAAGCGGCGTATTCGGCCGGCTGGCCGGCTTCCAGCTTGAACGAGCTGGAGACAAGATTGCCGACCTCTTCGAGAGTGGTGTCTCCCACGACATAAAGATCGAGCGCCGCTTCGTTCAGCCATGACCGGTAACGCCCGTAAAGGGATTCCGGCGTAATCGCGCCGATATCCGCAATGCGGCCAAGCGGATGCAGCCGATACGGCTCGCCTGCGCACATTTCTTCAAGGCAGCGCTCGGCGGCATAACGGATCTTGTCGTTGACGATCGACTCCAGCCGTTTGCGGAGCGTTTGTTTTTCCGCTTCGACATATTTGCCGCTGAAAACGCCGTTCTCCTTCGCCGGATCCGTAACGACTTCTCCCAGAAACTCCATCGAAGAAGCAAGAAGCGATTTGTTCGAGGATACGAACCGGTCGTTAATGACGTCCATCCGGAACGTCACAAGCTGAGAATCGCCCCGCTTGTATACATCAAAACCGAAGCCCGCCCCGTACATATCGTCGAGCCGCTCCCGGAACGCTTTCGTTTCCGGCGTCGAGGCCGTGCCCCGCCGCAGCACGAACGGAATAAGAGCGGTCTCCGTAATCGTCTGTTCGCTCAAAGGACGGCCCGCGTAAAGCGAAATCGCAAATGTCTTGAATCGTTTCGTCGGCATTACATGCAGCCGAATCCGTCCTATTTGTCCTCGTTCGAATAAGGTCACGCCGTTTGCTCCTTTCCTTCAACGCAGGATAAGTTCAAATATATTCCAAATCCCGCTTATCTTATACCAATTCTAACCCTTGCAAATGGAAGAAGCAACCGAAGCTGCTGTCCGCAGTTCCGGCTGCTTCTATAGCTTGGCTTATGAAGCTGCATAAGCTCTTTCGCCTGAAACAAACGAAAGTTATGTTTGACCGCAACAGAATTTATAACCTTCCGAAACCGTAGGCTCGATTTGGCGATAAATTCTACATGCAGAAAATATGCTTTCCGATCGTTTTGACTTGCGGCCGGCTCCAAATCCACTTGGAAGTCGCCGTTTCCGGGTTGAAATAATACGTGCATCCTCCCGTCGGATCCCAGCCGTTGACCGCATCCCTTACCGCTCTTGCGGCCGTTTCGTTGGGCGTCAGCCATATTTGGCCGTCGGCTACCGCGGTGAAAGCGAGCGGTTCGAAAATAACGCCGGAAATCGTCTTCGGAAATCTCTCGTCCTGCAGCCGGTTTAAAATAACCGCCGCTACCGCAACCTGGCCTTCGTACGGTTCGCCGCGGGCTTCGCCATAAACGGCGTTGGCCATCAGCTTCAGGTCGTTTGCGGTCAAGCCTAAATTGTTCGCTTTAGCGAGCGACCCGTCGTCGGCCGTATCGCCGCCGCCCTTATTTGCGGCGGGAGCTTTTCCGGTATCGGCAGCAGTCGGCTTCCAATTCTTGGTTGCCTCCCACAATTTAAGCTTCGTTTTGGCTCCGACGACTCCGTCGGACTTCATTCCGAATTTCCACTGAAACCAGGTTACAGCGTTTTGGGTTTTCGGACCGAAATAGCCGTCGATCGCTCCGTCGTAATAACCGAGATGCTTCAATCTTCCTTGAAGCTCGTAAACATCCTGCCCGGAGGAACCGAGCTTAATCGTCGCGTTGCTGAAAGTTTCGGTAGAAAAACCGCCTGCACGGTACAACGTGAACAGGCCTAGCAGCAACAGTGCCGTCACCGCAGTGACCGCTATCAAACGTTTTTTCATGTCGGAATCTGCCTTTCTCTTGCAAGTTAGTCCGCTTATATGCAGCGTTACCTGCGGTTAGTATGAGAAAGGATTTATGGTTCTATGCAGACGACTCGAAGATCGGTCGCAAGCGGAAACGACAATGTCGTCCTTGTCCAAGGACAACCGTATATGAAGAAAGGGCCGCTGCTCCTCAAGAGCTGAGCGGCCCCGCGTTATGATCGCCGGATACAAGCACCTCGCGCGGCTTGCTTCCTTCGTATGGACCGACGATGCCCCGCGCCTCCATCTGGTCGATCAGCCGAGCGGCGCGCGTATAGCCGATCCGCATCCTTCGCTGAAGCAACGATACGGAAGCCTGCTTGGCGTCCACGACGATTTGCACGGCCTGGTCGAATAGCTCGTCCAGTTGCTCCTCCGAGCTGCCCTCCGCTTCTTCCTCCAGCTCCGGCACCAGATCTTCCTTAAACTCCGCTTCCGCTTGCTTGCTCGCAAACGTGACGACCGCCTCCACTTCCGGATCGGATAGGAAAGCCCCTTGCACCCGAATCGGCTTCGACATGCCGACCGGCAAATAAAGCATATCCCCCCTGCCAAGCAGCTTCTCCGCTCCTCCCGTATCGAGAATAGTGCGGGAGTCGACCGCCGATGAAACGCCGAAAGCGATCCGCGAAGGAATGTTCGCTTTGATCACCCCGGTAATGACGTCGACAGAAGGCCGCTGGGTCGCGATGATCAGATGAATGCCGGCCGCCCGCGCCATCTGGGCAAGGCGAGCAATCGAATCCTCGACGTCGCCGGCCGCGACCATCATAAGGTCGGCCAGCTCGTCCACGATTACGACGATGTAAGGCAAGACGGCCGACGGATTGTCGATCATGAGCGTGTTGTAGCCTTCGATGTTTCTGGTTCCCGATTTGGAAAACAGCTCGTACCGCTTCTCCATCTCCACGACGATTTTTTTCAGCGCAAGCGAAGCTCGGCGCGGATTGGTCACGACGGGAGCGAGCAGATGCGGAATGCCGTTATACATATTCAGCTCGACCATCTTCGGGTCGATCATCAGAAACTTGACCTCGTCCGGCTTCGCTTTGTACAGAATGCTCGTAATGATGCCGTTAATGCACACGGATTTGCCGGAGCCGGTGGCGCCGGCTACGAGCAAATGCGGCATTTTGGCCAAGTTGCCGACGATCGGCGTGCCTGCGATATCTTTGCCGAAGGCGATGGACAGCTTGGAAGGAGCGTTCATGAATTCCGGCGTCTCCATCACTTCGCGCATCGTAACGACGGATACTTCGCCGTTCGGAACCTCGATGCCGATCGCCGACTTGCCCGGAATCGGCGCTTCCATCCGGATATCCTTCGCCGCCAACGCAAGGGCGATATCGTCGGTAAGGCTGACGATCCGGCTCACCTTGACGCCGGTCGCGGGCTGTACTTCATATCGGGTAACGGCAGGTCCCGGCACAACGTCAAGCACTTTGGCCCGCACGCCGAAGCTTTCGAGCGTTGCCTCCAGCTTTCGTTTCGAATCGAGCGTATCGGCCTTGTCGCCGTTTCTTCCATTTAATCTTGGCTTCGTCAGAAGCGTCATCGGCGGAAGAACGTACGGCTTAGGCTGAGGCTTTGCCGTTTGCTGCGCTTCCGGATTTACATGGAGACCGCCTTCCTCGTCCTCCGGTACGGCCGCAAGGCTCTGAACGGCACTCTCCGGTTCATCGTCTTCTTCCTGCCATACCGGATCCCGCTCCAAGGCGGTATCGTCCGGTTCCGGATCGGCATGGTCCTGCCAATCTTGTTCCGTATGTACTTCCTCTTCGGACTCATCTCTCCAAAGCTCTTCCTCCTCCGGATCGATTGCCTCCGCTGTCGGATTCGTTCCGGAGTCATGAGGGTGAACGGCTTCTCCGTAAGAGGACCCCGCGTTATTCTTCAAGCTGGAACGGATTGCCGACATTTGTGCTTCCCAAGGCATAATGTCGGGCTCCGCTTCCTGATCTTCGCGATGTTCCGCGGGAACGATATCGTCCGCCGTCTTCACCCAAGGCTGCCGGCTGGCGTCCGCAATCCAGCGGGGTTCCGTCTGAGATTCATCGCGGGTTTCTTCCAGCGACCAGTCATCCTGCGGATCGTAAGGCGCCTCTTGTCCGGCGGGTTCCGGCGTACGCCAGGAGAAAAACAACGACTTCTTGGCGCGCGGCGGTTTTACGTACACTTCTCCTTCATCGTCGTCAATATCGTCAATCGCATCGGCGTCAGGCTGAACCGCCGTTTTACCTCCTTGTACGGCCGTAGCCGACCGAAGCGAGCTGCGGCTGTCCCATTTTGCCTTAAGCAGCTTAAACAGACGCACGCTCTTGTCGCGGGCCAACCGGATGAGCTCGACATACGATTTGCCCGTGAGCAGCATGATGGAGATGGCGACCATCACATACATAATCAGCTTTGCGCCGAAATAACCGAACAACGAATATAGAATCGAATATTGGAGCGCCCCGACGTAACCGCCGCTAATCGCCTTCTCGCTGATCGACCGGGTATCGTCCGGATCCGATTCGATAAGCTCCGAATAGAGGTTATCGCTTAAATATTCCAGAATCAGGCCGCCGGACAATTCGCTGCCGGACTGATCGACCGCAGGCTTCACGCTGCGATCCACTTCCGCGATGGAGCTCATCAGCGTCAACGCCAGCAGCAGCACGACGAGACCGGTTCGGCGCTGCGTCCAGCCCCGCGGCCATGCCCGCTTCACCATCACGGCCAAGCCTACCGCAACGCCGACCAAAGCAAGCGCAAAATAAAATTTGCCCAAAACGAGTCCGCAAAGCTTGGACAAAGATCGGCCTACCGTTGCCTCTCCCGACAAGGCTATAATGGATATCGTTATGAGCAAAATGCCGTATACTTCATATTTTAATTGTCCGGGTATCGATTTTTTTCGTCTTCTTTTTTTTGCCACTTGCTTCACCTCTGGTAAAATATTATACCACAGGTCAAGCAGAAACGACATGCGCGTCAAGCTTGTCTAGAGACGAACCCGAACCGGCATGAGCAAACATTTAAAATCGTACATTTGGACAAATGTTCCTATTCCGTGTCTTTTCTCGGCTCGCCAGGCGCGTTCCCCGCTCCGTAATGAACGATAGTGCCGGGAGCCAGCATCGGATTCAAATAATGCTCAAGGTCGCATTGCAGCAGGCGTACGATGCGCCCTACCCCGGGGGCCACCGGCTCTACCTGCATATGGATGCCTCCCACCCATATTTCATGAAAGCTTCGCTTGTCATTATGAATGCCGTCCAGCACGACCTCGAGCGGCATGCTTGTGTAAATGGTCATGTTAATTGACCACCTCCGGAGCCGGAAGCCTTCTGGCTTCAATGCGGGCGTTAAGCTCCTTGAGCGCTTCCCCCAAGCCGCCGACCGCGTCGATAAGTCCGTATTCGACGGACTCCGGGCCGATGACGGTCGTACCGATATCCCTGGTCAGCTCCCCCGTTTTAAACATAAGCTCCCTGAATTTCTCGTCGGAAACTTTGGAATGGGATGTCACGAACCGGATCACCCGCTCCTGCATTTTCTCCAAATATTCAAACGTTTGCGGCACGCCGATAATGAGGCCGCTCAGCCGGATCGGATGTATCGTCATGGTAGCCGATTCCGCAATGAACGACATGTCTCCCGCGACGGCAATCGGCACGCCGATCGAGTGCCCGCCGCCGAGAACAAGCGTAACGACCGGTTTGGACAACGAAGAGATCATCTCTGCGATGGCAAGACCGGCTTCTACGTCGCCGCCGACGGTGTTCAGGACAATCAGAATGCCTTCGATCTTCGGATTTTGCTCCGCCGCAACAAGTTGAGGAATTAAATGCTCGTATTTCGTCGTTTTGTTCTGCGGCGGCAATACAAGATGTCCTTCCACCTGCCCGATGATGGTCATGCAATAAATATTGGAAGTTTCCTGCGGCGCCGGGGCCTGCGGTTGGCCGTACTGCTGAATCGTGTCCATGACGGGCGCTCCCGCCTTCTTCTGTTTGTCGTCGCCGCCGGGCTCCGGTTGCTGGTCCGAGGAAAAATGCATGCGCATGTGTGAATCCTCCTTCTTCCTTCTGTAGGATAGCTTATTCCTTTACAAGCTGCTGCAAGCTCAACATAGTATGTGCCAAGGCGTTACTTCCATACCGGCAAAAAGAAACGATTTAACTGCCGTTGCGTCGAAAATAGTTCCTCGAACGAAAAAAAACCGCCGCGCGTCGCCTTATGGCGACCGTCACAGCGGTTGTCTTGCCGTTATTCGATTTCGTTATACTTCCATAATGATCGGGAGGATCATCGGACGGCGGCGGGTTTGTTCATACAGGAACCGGCCCAATGCGTCTTTAACGTTTGTTTTCAACGAAGCCCATTCGTTTACGTTGTCGTTCATCAGCTTGTTCAGCGTCGACGTTACGATGCGGTTCGCCTCGTCAAGCAGTCCTTCGGATTCGCGTACATATACGAAACCGCGGGAAATGATGTCGGGTCCCGACAAAATCGTGCCGTTCTCTTTGCTAAGCGTAACTACGACGACAAGGATGCCGTCTTGCGAAAGCAGCTTCCGGTCGCGCAAGACGATGTTTCCGACATCTCCGACGCCAAGCCCGTCGATTAGAACGTTGCCGGACGGCACCTTCGGGCCTTTGCGCGCTACGCCGTTCTGGATTTCGATCGTGTCGCCGATATCGATAATGAAAATATTGTCCTTATCGATGCCGACGCCTTCGCCCAGCTGCGCATGCATGCGCAGCATCCGGTATTCGCCGTGGATCGGAATAAAATATTTCGGACGGATCAGATTCAGCATCAGCTTCAACTCTTCTTGGCTGCCGTGACCGGATACGTGGACGCGGGATACCGAACCCGGTCCCCAAATGACGTTTGCGCCAAGCTTGTAAAGCTCGTCTACCGTTCTTCCTACATATTTCTCGTTGCCAGGGATCGGAGTCGCGGCAATGATAACCGTATCCCCCGGCAAAATGTCGATCTTCCGATGCGTGGAGCGAGCCATTCGCGTAAGAGCCGACATCGGCTCGCCTTGGCTGCCCGTGCACAAAATAACGACCCGGTCTGCAGCCATCTTGTTCACTTCTTCCGGCTCGATGATCATGCCTTCCGGAATGTTCAAATAGCCGAGCTCCGAAGCGATGTTGACGACATTGACCATGCTGCGTCCTACGACAGCAATTTTGCGGCGAGTTGCTATCGAGGCGTTAATGACTTGCTGAATGCGATGAACGTTGGAAGCAAAGGTAGCGACGACGACGCGCTGCGTCGATTTGCGGAAAATATCTTCCAGCGCCTCTCCGACGTTGCTTTCCGACGGCGTAAAGCCCGGACGCTCGGCATTGGTGCTGTCCGACAAAAGCGCAAGCACGCCGCGCTTGCCGATCTCGGCAATGCGCTGCAAATCCGCGAATTGGTCGTTTACCGGCGTATGGTCGAACTTGAAGTCACCGGTATGAACGACTACGCCTTCCGGCGTATCGAGGCAAATGCCGACCGAATCCGGAATGCTGTGGTTCGTACGGAAGAAGCTGGCGCGGATCGAGCCCATTTGCACTTCGGAATCCGCATTGATGAGCACACGTTTCGTTTCGCCGAGCAGGCCGGCTTCCTTCAGCTTGCTTTCGATCAGACCGAGCGTCAGCCTGGTTCCGTACACCGGAACGTTCAGATGCTTCAGAATATACGGCAAGCCTCCGATATGGTCTTCGTGTCCGTGCGTAATGAGAATGCCCCTTACTTTATCGCGATTATCCGTCAAATAAGTAATGTCCGGGATGACGATATCGATTCCGAGCATGTCCTCTTCGGGAAATTTAAGGCCCGAGTCGACGACGACGATGTCGTTGCCGTATTGGACGACATACATGTTTTTCCCGATCTCGCTTACTCCGCCCAATGCAAAAATAAGCAGTTTATCCTGGTTGTTCTTTTTAGACAAGTGTATCTATCCTCCTAGTAGTTGCAACATCAAAAGTAAGCTTAGCTTACATTATGTCAAACGTTTCTTGCCGGACGCCGCTCCAACAAGCTAAAACATAATTCCAAATCATTGCCGCACCCAATCACTTGAACCCATTATACATGAAGAAAAAGATGGAACACAAGTGAATCCGGTAAAGCGATTTCTTAAACCGGCTTAATGATTCGTCAAAAGCCCGGTTTTATGCGCTTTGTCGCCTAATAGGCTTCCCGAACGCGGCAAAAATAAAACCGGTGCCGCCAAGCACCGGTTGCTTTATACACATAAGAATTGATAAGTTTTCATGTCTTATGAAAACCAAGATTCTTATTGGCGATAAAAACTTCCGCTTAAACGCGGCCGCTCTCCTTTCATACCGCTTCCGGAAACGTTTAATTTTCCATTAAGCGCGAAAAGAGAAGCGTGCTATTGAACAAGCCGACGGATAAATGCCTGCTCCGCTTCCGTTAGCTCTACAAGCGGCAAACGAACCCCGCCGACCGGATGTCCTTTCAAGGAAAGCGCGTATTTGAGCGGCACCGGATTCGGCACCGGATGCGGACAATGGAACAGCCCTTTCAGCACCGGGTAACATTCGGCATGTAGCTTCGCCGCCGACTGCACGTCTCCGTTCAAATAGGCCGTAATCATATTTTTCATCTTGGAACCGACGATATGACTCGCCACGCTAACGATTCCGTAGCCGCCTACCGCAAGCGTCGGAAGCGTCGCGCTGTCGTCGCCGCTGTAGACTTTGAAGCCCGCTGGAGCGCCGGATATAATTTCCGTCAGGAAGTCGGTGCCGTTGCAATCTTTCGTCGCGACGACGTTATCGATCTCGGCGAGGCGAAGCGTCGTTTCGACCGAAATATTGACGGCCGTCCGTCCCGGAACGTTATACAGCATCACGGGGAGCTTCGTCGATTCGGCGATCGCTTTGAAATGCCGGTACAAGCCTTCCTGGCTAGGTTTATTGTAATATGGGGCTACAAGAAGAACGCCGTCCACGCCGCATTCCTCCGCGACCTTCGTCAAATGGATGGAATGGGCCGTGCTGTTGCTTCCCGTACCCGCAATTATTTTGCACCTGCCCGCCGCATGCTTCACTGCAAAACGGAATAGAGCCTCTTTCTCGCCGTCGCTCAGCGTCGGAGATTCGCCCGTCGTGCCGGAGACGACAAGGCTGTCGCTTTGCTGCTCCTCGATCAAGTAATCGATTAACCGGCCTGTCGTCTCCCAATCGATTTCGCCGCTTTCGTCAAAAGGAGTGACCATTGCGGTAATAAGCCTTCCAAATTCCATTTTGCTTTTCCTCCCATTATAATAACCCATTAGTGCAGTGTCCTTTATAAATGGAGCTCAAACTTGGCATGCAGCGCACGCAAAGCCGGAATCATATCCGACTCCCGAACGAGCACCCATATCGTCGTATTCGAATCGGCGGATTGCATGATCGTAATGCCTTGTTCCGTCAACGCTTCGACGATTCGGGCCATAATGCCCGGCACGCCGTTCATGCCGCCGCCGATCACCGAAACTTTGGCGCAGCCGCTTACCGTGCTGGGGTTAAAGCCGATCCGCCGAAGCACGTCTACGGCGCGCTCCGCATCGCGGTCAAATACGGTATATACCGCTCCGCCCGGAGTCACATTAATGAAATCGACGCTGATATGATTGCGGGCCATCGCCTGGAATACTTGCAGCTGCATATCGCTGCTTCCTTCGACGGCCTGCACCGATATTTGCGTCACGCCGCTTACATGGGCGATGCCGGTCACGTGGCGGTCTCTCACCTTGACGTCGCCGCGCCAATCCGGAGCGTCGGATACGAGCGTCCCTTCGTCATCGGTGAACGTCGATCGGACGCGAAGCGGAATTCTGGCTTGCTGGGCGATTTCAACCGCCCGCGGATGAATGACCTTGGCCCCTTGACGGGCCATATTGCAAATTTCGGTATATCCGACGACCGCCAGCGGCCGGGCGTCTTCCACAAACCGCGGATCCGCCGTCAATATGCCGTTAACATCGGTATAGATATCGACGATCTCGGCTTGCAGGGCGGCCCCAAGCGCCGTCGCCGACGTATCGCTGCCGCCTCTTCCTAACGTCGTCATTTCTCCGGCTTCGGTCATCCCTTGAAAACCGGCCACTACGACGGTCTTGCCTTCCTTTAAATGTTCGATAACGGCATCCGGCCGGATCGTTTTAATTCTGGCATGTCCAAACTGTTCATCCGTCCGGATGCCGGCTTGACCGCCGGATAACGCCACGGCGCCAATCCCTTCCGATTCCAGCAGGCTGCACAGAACCGCCGCCGATATAAGCTCGCCGCAGCCCATGAGCATATCCTGCTCGCGAGGCTGCAGCGCATTGCCGTTGTCGGCTATCAATTGCAGCAAAGAGTCCGTAGCGTACGGATCTCCCTTGCGCCCCATAGCCGAAACGACGACAACGGCAGCATATCCGTTGTCGCGTTCCCTTTTAATATGACGAATGACATTCGCCCTCGCTTGCGGGGTCGAGAGCGAGGTGCCTCCGAACTTCTGAACGATAATTCTCATGCTGCCGGTTCCCCCGTCGCGACCCGCTTAAGACGAGCCGCTTTCGTTATAAATATAAGGAGTATATAATAATGCTCTCTGTTGGCCTTCCATTGCCGAATCGCATCGGCCTTAGACCAAGGACAAAAACATATTCCTTATCCCATTGCCGTTAATAATTGAAGCGTTCGATCAGCATCGGCTGCAGCTGGCGTCCTTGCAAGGCGGCCTCGCAAGCTTCCATGGCCAGATCCATCCGGGCAACCAAGGAATTCGGCTTCTGCTCCGGATTATCCTGACCGAACGGCACGAAATAAATATGTTTAGCCACTAACAGCTTGGCGATGTTGGCGGCGTTTAAGCCCAGACCGTCGTTCGTCGAAATGGCGAGTACGACCGGCCTTCCGTTCCTCATCTGCGCCTTCGCGGCCATTAAAACGGGACTGTCCGTAATCGCGTTGGCCAACCGGCTCGTCGTGTTGCCCGTACAAGGCGATATAAGGAGCACGTCGATCAGCTTGGAAGGTCCAAGCGGCTCCGCCTGCACGATCGTCGAAATCAATTCGTTGCCTGTAATCGCTTTAAGCTGCTCCTGCCACTGCTTGGAGGTGCCGAAGCGAGTATCCGTGGTCAGAATCGAATTCGAGACGATCGGTATGACATTGGCGCCCGCGTCTACGAAACGCTTCACCTGAGGCATCACTTCCTCAAGGGTGCAATGCGAACCCGTCAACGCGTAACCTACCGTCTTGCCTGCCCAATTCATCAGTCATTCCCCCGTATCGTCATATCTTCCGATATCAACTGAACCAGACAATCCGCAATGATTCGTCCGGCAGTTTTCGGAGCGACGATTCCGGGCAGAGAGCTTGCGAGCAGCGCCTTAATGCCGCGCTTCTCGGCAAACCGGAAATCCGTTCCGCCGGGCTTGGAGGCAAGGTCGATAATGACGGCCCTCGGCGGTAAATTCGCTATAACCTGCGCTGTGACTATCATAGTCGGAATTGTATTAAAAAGCAAGTCAATATTACCCACTGCTTGCTGCAATCGGTCCGTATAAAACGGCTCGAATCCCATCTCTTTCGCCCGTGCGAAATGCTCGCTCCGGTGCACCCCCATCAAGACGTAAGCGCCCAATCCGCGCAATGTCCGGGCTAATGTGATGCCCGTACGGCCGAAACCGAGAACCATGCTGCTCGAGCCGTGCAAAGTAATGTCGGTATTCTGTATCGCCATCATAACGGCTCCTTCCGCCGTCGGGATGGAGTTATAAATGGCCACGTCGTCGCGGTCAAACAGCTCGACCAGCTTAAGGCCTTGCGTCGAACATAAATCGCGCAAATAAGGCTTCGCAATGCCGGTGTAGACGGTGCAATGCTTCGGCAGCCGGGCGAGATGCGCGTCCGTCAGCTTCAGCTTGCGGTCGCTGAATATGGCAGGCACGACGCCGACCTCATCCGTTCCGACCGCCGGCAGCAGCAATGCATCGACGTCTTCGAACAGCTGTTCGTCGAACTCGGCGTGAACGGCACCGTCAAGCGGCGAGTGCAGGCCGTCGAATCCGCATACGGTTACGTTGGCGTCCAACTCCGACAGCTTGCGGATAACTTCAAGCTGCCTGGCATCTCCGCCGAGCAGCAGCACCTGAACACCTGTCAGCATGCTGGCTTCACTCCTTTCTGCACACCAGATACGAACAGTTTATGCGGCAGCCCACAATGCGTGAAAGACGAAGAAGGCGAAACGAAAAAAAGACCAAGGCGCTTCGTCCTTGGTCTATATCCCTTAATATTCGGTTCTTGGCGGCGCTTATACTCCGGTATGGCCAAATCCGCCGGCGCCGCGCACCGTGTCCGGCAGCTCGTCCGCTTCGGAAATCGCAACGGCGGGAAGCTGCTGGAATACCATTTGGGCAATCCGTTCTCCGCGTTCGATCGTAAACGGCTGCTGGCCCAAATTGACGAGCAGCACCTTCACCTCGCCGCGATAATCGGCATCGATCGTGCCCGGAGAATTGAGGCATGTGATGCCGTGCTTCAGCGCAAGCCCGCTGCGGGGCCTAATTTGCGCTTCGAGATCGGCGGGCATCGCCATCGCAAAGCCGGTAGGAATCAGCTTGCGCTCTCCCGGGGCAAGCGTGACGGGCTCCTCTACGGCTGCGTGAAGGTCAAAGCCCGCCGCCCACTCGGACATTCTGCTCGGCAACGGAATATCTTCATTGCCGCCGAGTCTTTTAAACAATACTTGATGCAAAACGGTCCCTCCTCAGTTGTGCGGCCGGCTTGTCGTTCGTTCCGACCATCGCTACGGAGAACGGAACGGCCAGCATTTTGTCCACCATCTTCTTCACGTCGTCCATCGTAACCGCATCGACCCGGTCGAGCAGCTCATCCATCGTGTAATGGTATCCGAGCATCAGCTCGTTTTTGCCGATTCGGTTCATGCGGCTGCTGGTGCTTTCCAGGCTCAGAATCAAGCTGCCCTTCAGCTGCTGCTTGCCGCGGAACAGCTCCTCTTCGGTAAGGCCTTTCGTTGCCAGCTCCTCGAGCTGGGCCATGGTCAGATCCAGCACTTCCTGCGTCTGCTTCGGCGCCGTGCCTGCATAAATTGTAAACAAGCCGGAGTCCGCGTACGTCGTATGATAAGAGTAAACGGAATAGGCAAGCCCCCGCTTCTCCCGGATTTCTTGGAACAGGCGCGAGCTCATGCCGCCGCCGAGCGCGTTATTGAGCAGAATCATCGCATATTGCTGCGGATCGTTGTTGGAGCAGCCCGGGAACGACAAGCAAATATGGTTCTGCTCGGATTTCTTTTTGAAGAATACATAATCGCCTATAAACGCCGGGGCTTCAACCGGCACGACCGAGCCATGGTTGCTGAATCCGCCGAAATGCTTCTCGAGCAGCTCCAGCAGCTTCCCTTCCTCTACGTTGCCCGCCACGCTGATAACGGTATTTTCGATCGTATACCGTTCTTTCATATAACCGCGCAGCGTATCCGACGTCATAGCCGTCAGCCTCTCCTCCAACCCGAGGATGGAATAAGCGAGCGGATGATTGCCGAACGCGGCTCTCGACGCCTCGTCATGGACTTTGTCGTCGGGCGTATCCTCGTACATCGCAATTTCTTCGAGGATGACGTTTTTTTCTTTCGCCAGCTCCTCCGCGTCGAACACGGATTCGAAAAACATATCCGACAGCGCATCCACGGCGATCGGCAGATGATCGTCAAGCACTTTGGCGAAATAGCATGTATACTCTTTGGAAGTAAAGGCATTGACGTTGCCGCCGATTCCGTCGAACAGGTCCGCGATATCTTTGGCGGAACGCCGGGACGTGCCCTTAAACAGCATATGTTCGATAAAGTGCGAAATTCCGTTGTTCTCCGGCGTCTCGTTTCGGGATCCGGTTTTGACCCAGATGCCAAACGAAACGGAGCGCACGTGAGGTATATATTCGACGACGACCCTGAGGCCGTTGCTTAATTTATATTTGTTCACTCCTACCCCTCCTGTAAACACACGAATAAGTACAACTATAACACTATTGCAAGCCGCTCTCAACTGGCGAAGGAACTCTGGCCGAAGATAAAACGTCGCTGACGGTACCGATGGCATACCCTTTCGCTTTGGCGGCGGCAATCATTCCCGGCAGCGCATCCCGCGACGATTTGGTCGGATGCATAAGGATAAGGGCGCCGGGCTCAAGCTTGGAGGCGATTTTGTCGACGACCGTTTGCGGCGGCGGCTGCTTCCAGTCGACCGTGTCGAGGGTCCACAATACGGTTTTGAGACGCTGCTCCGCAGCAATTTGCACTGTAGTCTGGTTGAAATCGCCGGAGGGGGGAGCGAACCATTTGTTGGACACATTTAACGTCGACCGGAGCAGCTCTTCCGTTTTTTCGATCTGCTTATAGGCGTCCGCGCGGCTAAGCTGGCTCATATTCGGATGCGAGTAGGCGTGGTTCGACATTTCGTGTCCCCGCTCTTGGATTTTTTTCGCCATATCCGGATATTTGCGCAGCCACGAGCCGTCCAGAAAAAAGGTCGATTTGACGTTCTCGCGGTCGAGCGTTTCGAGGATGGGCTCAATATATTCGTTGCCCCATGCGACATTGATCATAAAGGAAATCATTTTTTTGTTAGGGTTTCCTTTATAAATGGGAAGCGGGCCCAGATCGTCCAGCGAGATTTGCGGCTCTACTTCCTTATATACATAGCGTATATCGGTAAGCGAGCCCTTCTTCAACGTTTGCTCGTACGTTTGCCGGACGTCAACTTCCAGACCGTTATAGCCGGGTATCGCTTTCCATACGCGGTCGATCCGCGCGTTGACGGGGGCGATCCGCCGCTTGACCGCTTCCTGCTCAATGACCGCGAGCAGTTTCTGCTTATCCGGCTCGGACCAGGCTGGCTGGCCTGCCGCCGGCAAGGCAACGACTGTTTTTACCGATTGGATGTAGCTTTTCATTCCGCCGTTCAGTAGGACAAGCAGCAGCACGGCAACCGCCGTGGCCGCCGCAACGAGCGCCGTACGAATTCGCATCTCTATCCCGCCTTCTTCCGTTTTGCCCGTTTCGCCGCAATCGCTTTTACCGGCGCGGACAACTTTGTTTTATGTGTATGGAGAGCAGGACGAGATTATGCGCAACAAAAAAAGAGACAGATGTAATCTGACTCTTCTTCTCGGTTTTATGGTAGGGGCTATCCCCCAAAAAGCGAAGTAAGCTTCGAAGCTTGCTCCGCTTCCTATACGGGCCCCCGCCTTCGCCGAAGCTTAGGACTTGGCGGGCGCCTGATCTTGCTGGGCCAATACGGCTTTACGGGAGAGATTGATTCGGCCCTGCTGGTCGATTTCCGTAACTTTGACCGTAATTTGATCGCCGATGTTGACCACGTCTTCCGTCTTGGCTACGCGTTCGTTGGCAAGCTGGGAAATGTGCACGAGACCGTCCTTGTTCGGCAAAATTTCGACGAACGCGCCGAACTTTTCGATCCGCTTGACCGTTCCGACATAAATCTCGCCTACGACGACTTCCTTGACGATTCCTTCGATAATCGCTTTCGCGCGCTGGTTCATCTCTTCGTTGCTGGAAGCGATATACACCATGCCGTCCTGCTCGATATCGATTTTGACGCCGGTTTCTTCGATGATTTTGTTGATGATTTTGCCGCCTGCGCCGATTACGTCGCGGATTTTATCCGGATTGATGCGCAGCGTAATGATTTTCGGCGCGTATTTGGACAAGCTCGTGCGCGGCTGTTGAATGACCTCGAGCATCTTGTCCAAGATGAACATTCTTCCTTCGCGGGCTTGAGCCAACGCTTGCGTCAGAATGGCGCGGTCGATGCCGTCGATTTTGATGTCCATTTGAATGGCCGTAACGCCTTGTGCGGTGCCTGCCACTTTAAAGTCCATATCGCCGAGATGGTCTTCCATCCCTTGGATATCGGAAAGAATCGAGAAATGATCCCCGTCCTTGATCAGACCCATTGCGATACCGGCAACCGGAGCCTTGATCGGAACGCCCGCATCCATCATGGCCAGCGTGCTGGCGCAAATGCTTGCCTGCGACGTGGAGCCGTTCGATTCCAATACTTCGGATACGAGACGGATCGTATACGGGAACTCGGATTCCGACGGAATCACCTTGGACAGCGCGCGTTCGCCGAGAGCGCCATGACCGATCTCGCGGCGGCCCGGGGCGCGCAGCGGACGGGCTTCCCCTACGCTGAACGGCGGGAAGTTGTAATGGTGCATGAACCGTTTCGATTCTTCCAAATCGATGCCGTCCAAAATTTGAACGTCTCCAAGCGCGCCGAGCGTACATACGCTAAGCGCTTGCGTTTGCCCGCGCTGGAACAAGCCGGATCCGTGCGTCCGAGGCAGCAGGGCGATATCGCATTCGATCGGGCGAATTTCGTCCAGGGCTCGTCCGTCCGGACGGACTTTGTCGTGCGTGATGAGGCGGCGCACTTCTTCTTTGACAATGTCGTAAAGAATTTCTTTGACATCCGCAAGCAGTTCAGGCGTCTCCGCGTAAACTTGCTCGAAATGCTCGATCGCTTCCGCGTTGACCGCATCGATGGCGTCTTGGCGCGCATGCTTCTCCGGAATGCGGATCGCTTCGATAAGCTTCTCGGAGGCGAAAGCGCGGACGGCTGCATTGACGTCGCTGTCTACGGAATGAAGCACGACTTCCATCTTCTCTTTGCCTGCAACCGAATGCAGGTCGTTAATCGTGGCAACGATTTTTTTAATTTCCTCATGGCCGAACATGATCGCTTCCAGCATAACGTCTTCCGGAACTTCGTTCGCTTCGGCCTCGACCATCATGATCGCATTCGCGGTGCCTGCCACGACGAGGTGGATGTCGGATTCCTTCTCTTGCTCCACCGTCGGGTTAATGATGAACTCGCCGTTAATGCGGCCGACGATAACGCCGCCGATCGGGCCGTTGAAAGGCACGTCGGAAATGGTCAGCGCTGCCGAGGTACCGATCATCGCGGCGATTTCGGGAGAGCAGTCTTGATCGACGCTCATGACCAGATTGGCGATTTGCACTTCGTTTCGGAAGCCTTCCGGAAACAGCGGACGAATCGGACGGTCCGTCAGACGGCTTGCCAGAATCGCCTTCTCGCTCGGACGGCCTTCACGCTTGATAAATCCGCCGGGGATTTTGCCGACCGCGTACAAACGTTCTTCATAGTTAACCGTCAGCGGGAAGAAGTCAAGATCTTTTGGAGCCGAAGATGCCGTGACGGTGCAAAGGATAACCGTCTCGCCGTAGCGGACCGTTACCGCAGCGTTAGCTTGCTTGGCCAGACGACCGGTTTCCAATACGAGCGGACGTCCTCCCAGCGTCATAGAAACGCTATGTGTCATTATGTATTCCCTCCTGTTCTATGTATCCATTCTTCAATAGCTTGTCTTTTTCCTTTAAAACGTAAAACAATCTAATACGGCGAATCGCACAACTCAATAAACGTCGCTATTACAAAAAGCAACCCGTTTCCGGCGTCCGGTACGCCCGGACAGCCAGATAACCAGGTTGCTTCTCGCTACGCATGTTTTAACGGCGAAGGCCGAGTTTTTCGATCAATGCGCTGTAACGTTGAACATCTTTGTTCTTCAGATAAGCGAGCAGCTTACGACGCTGACCAACCATCTTCAGAAGACCGCGGCGGGAGTGATGATCTTTCTTATGTTCCCGCAAATGCTCAGTCAAATTCACGATGTTTTCCGTCAGGATAGCGATTTGAACTTCCGGAGATCCCGTATCGCTCGCATGAGTCTTATGCGTTTCGATCAGTTCTTGTTTGCGTTCTTGCGTAATTGCCATCCTCGTTCACCTCCTGTTATCGTAATAATCGCCGACAGCCTCGCCTGAGCCGGTGAGAGCAATAGGCCAAGCCGCGGTTAAGCCGCCGCCGCGCCATGCGACAGCAACGTTAAGAATTATAGCATATCGGATCGTATAAAGTAAACTGCCTAACCGTTTAGCTCGAATCTCATTTTCGCCGTGGCCGAATCTTTATGGATCTGTTCGATCAATTCGTCCACGGACCCGAACTTGCGTTCCGATCGAATAAAGGAATGAAACCGGATTGTCAGCTGATCGCCGTAAATTTCGCGATGAAAGTCAAACAAATGCGCTTCCAGGGTCGTTTCGCCGCCCGGCGCTTTGAAGGTCGGCTTCTTGCCGAGGTTCATAACGCCGTAGAAGGACTTGCCGTTCCACTCGGCGGTTATCGCATATACGCCAAGCCGGGGCAGCACATATCGCTCTTGTATCTCGACGTTTGCCGTCGGATACCCGATCGTGCGGCCGCGTTTGTCTCCGTGCGCGACCACGCCCGTTACGCTGTACGGCCGTCCAAGCAGCAGCGCCGCCTCGTCGACGCGGCCTTCTTCAAGGGCTGCTCGAACTAACGTGCTGCTGACCTTGACGCCGCGTTCGCACAGCTGTTCGACGATTTCGACTTCGATTTCCGGGCGTCCCTCTTTGGTCAGAAGCTCGGGGGTCCCAAGCCCGCGATAGCCGAACGTAAAGTCAAAGCCGACCACGACATGCTTCGCTTGAAGCGGCCGGAGCACCTCGTCGATAAATTGCTCCGGCTTCACCGCAGCAAAGTTCAGGTCGAATTGTACGACCAACACGACATCGACTCCAAGCTCCTTGAACAAAGCCGTCTTGTCCCGAAGCGGAGTAAGGGCGCTGTAATAATGGTCGCCTTGTCCGAGAACCTCCTTGGGATGCGGGTGGAATGTCATGACCCCAGCCAACATGCCGTTCCGGCGCGCCGCTTCTACCGCCTTACGGATGACGTTCTGATGCCCGCGATGCACGCCGTCGAAATGGCCGACGGCCAACGACAACGGCTTGCCCTGCAAGGCCGGCGGAACGTTTGGAAGCGGATAGTTTAATGTAATAATGTCCAAGGTCCACACCTGCAATTCTTGAATGGCTTGCTCCGTTAAACTGTTATGAAAATACTTTTACCGGTCTTAGAGCACCCGTCCCATAATCGGCGCGGAAAATGCCGATAAAGCTGCCGTCGTCGGCATACAATACGGCATTCTCCCCGTCTTCAAGCCTGACGTTAAGGCGAGCGAGCGAAATTTTTTGCCCTTTAAGGCCTTTGTCGGCCACGGGACGAGGCGCTTCGATTCGTCTGAAGTGGGAAAGAGCCGCGTCGGCCGGAAGCAGCTGCTCCGCGAGCTTGCCCGCCTGTTGAAGCTCGGCAATCTGTTCGAGCGTCAAGCAATCGCTGCGCGTAAGTCCGCCGGACATCGTGCGGACAAGTTCCGCCATAGCCGCCGGAACGCCAAGCGCTTTGCCGATATCGACGCACAACGTTCGGATATACGTTCCTTTCGAGCATTCGACGTAAAATCGAATCCGCGGACGATCCGGTTCGAGTTCCGCTTCAAGCAGTCTAATGTCGTAAATTTCGACCTGACGCGGCTTGCGCTCTGCGGTCTTCCCCTCCCGCGCCAGCTCGTAAAGCCGCTTGCCGTCCACCTTTACGGCGGAATACATCGGGGGAACTTGGTCGATCGTTCCCTTAAATCCGTCCAGCACCCGCAGCAGCTGCTCTTCCTTGACATGAACGGCCGGCACTTCGTTCACGACGTTGCCGGTCATATCTTCGGTATCCGTCGATATGCCGAGCTGCAGCACCGCTTCGTACGCTTTCGGACGCTCCTGCAAATATTCGACTACCCGGGTAGCCCGGCCAAGGCATAACGGCAGCACGCCCGTTACCATCGGATCAAGCGTCCCGGCGTGTCCGATCCGTTTCAATTTCGTAATGCCCCGTACTTTAGCGACGACGTCATGGGAAGTCCACCCCGCCGGCTTCCATACGGCCAAAATACCGTCCATCCGTTAAATCAGCGCCTTTCTGACAGCTTCAAGCAGCCTCGGCATGGCATCGGCGACGGGGCCTTCCAGCGTGCAGCCGGCTGCTCTGACATGGCCTCCCCCGCCAAACGACTTCGCGATGCCGGCCACGTCCGCTTTGCCAGCCGAACGAAGACTCGCCTTAACGAAACCGTTCTCCGTCTCCTTGAACAAAATGCCCACCTCGACGCCGTCCACATTCAGAGCGTAATTCACAATGCCCTCCATATCCTCGGAAGTGGCGCCTGTCGACGGCAAATCCTCTTTCAAAATATACAGCCAGCCGATATTGCCGTCCTCGGTAAACTCAAGCCGGCTTAAGCTTAATTGAAGCAGCTTCAGCTTGGCCATGCTCATCTTCTCCAGCAAGCGGTCGGCGATTTGATAACCGGGAACCCCCACCGCGAGCATGCGGGAAGCAATGGCCATGACGTCCGGGCTCGTATTGGAATAGCGGAAGCCGCCGGTATCCGTCAACAACCCCGTATAGATGGCCGTCGCGCAATCGAGATCGATCGGAATGCCCGAGCGCTCGATCAAATCGAATAAAATTTGCACGGTGGCGGCGGCATCCGGTCGAATGACGTTTACACGGCCATATCCGTCATTGGTGGGATGATGGTCGATATTCAGCAGCTCCGCTCCGTCTTCAAATACTTGCGCAGCCTTTCCGATTCGGGAAAAATCGGCGCAATCGACGGAAATGACGGCGCTGAACTTCTCTTGCGGCGGATCGGAAAGATAACAGACGATATCGTCGTATCCCCACAAATAATGGAGCCGGCTTGGCGCGCGGTTCTCGTTGATGAGCACCGCCGATTTGCCGAGCTTCCGCAGCAGCCAGCCGACGACGGACGTCGAGCTGATGGCGTCGCCGTCGGGCTGCACATGGGAAACGACCGCAAAACGTTCGTGCTTCCGGATAAAATCAAGCGCGTCGTCCAACTGCCGCAAATAAGCCGCTTGCGTCATTCTTGGCCGTCCCCGCGGTTAATTTGGTCCAGAAGCGATTCGATCCGGCTGCCGTACTCGATGCTGCTGTCGAATTTGAAAATTAACTCCGGCGTATGGCGAAGCCGGATGCGCTTGCCAAGCTCGGACCGGATAAAGCCCGTTGCCCGAGCGAGCGCCTTTAACGTTTCTTCCTTCTGTTCTTCGCTTCCGAGCACGCTCAAAAACACGCGCGCTTGCGATAAATCGCTTGTCGCTTCGACCCCCGTTACGGTTATAAAACCGATGCGGGGATCTTTCAGCTCCGTTTGAATAATTTGGCTAAGCTCTTTTTTGATTTGCTCGCCGACGCGTCCTACGCGTACTTTCGCCATGCTTATTGTCACCTCTCAACCGATTCCAGCACAAACGCTTCAATAACGTCTCCTTCTTTGAAGTCGGAGTAGCCCTGCAGCGTAATGCCGCATTCGTAACCTTGCGCGACTTCCTTGGCATCGTCCTTGAACCGCTTAAGCGTATCGACCTTTCCTTCGTGTACAACGACGCCGCCGCGAATGACGCGCACTCCGGCATTTCTCGTCACTTTGCCGGAAGTAACCATACAGCCCGCAATCGCGCCGACTTTGCTGAGCTTGAATATGTTGCGCACTTCGGCCTGACCGATGACGACTTCCTTGAAGATCGGATCAAGCATACCCTTCATGGCCTGTTCGATCTCGTCAATTACGTTATAAATAATGTTGTGAAGCCGGATATCGACCTTCTCTTGCTCGGCCGTCGCCATCGCTTGCGGTTCCGGACGAACGTTGAAGCCGATGACGATCGCATTGGAAGCCGATGCCAGCGTAATGTCGGATTCCGTAATCGCGCCTACGCCGCTGTGAATGATTTTGACGCGCACGCCTTCGATGTCGATCTTGGCGAGCGAGCCTTTAAGCGCTTCGGCGGAGCCTTGCACGTCGGATTTGATGATGACGTTCAGATCCTTGATTTCGCCTTGCTTGATATGGTTGTACAGATCGTCCAGCGTGACGCGCGTATTGGCGCCAAGCTCCGATTGCCGCTGCTTCGTGGCGCGGCGCTCGGCGATCGCTCTTGCTTTCCGCTCGTCCTCGAACACCATGAACGGGTCGCCGGCTTGCGGCACTTCCGTCAAGCCCGTAATTTCGACCGGCGTGGACGGGCCCGCTTCTTTGATGCGGCGTCCCCGGTCGTTGACCATCGCCCGCACGCGTCCGAAGCAGTTGCCGGCAACGAAGGCGTCGCCGATCTTCAACGTGCCGTGCTGCACAAGCACGCGCGCGATCGGTCCTTTGCCTTTGTCGAGCTCCGCCTCGATAACGGTGCCGCGCGCCCGTTTGTCCGGGTTGGCTTTGTAGTCGTTAACCTCAGCCACGAGCAAAATCATCTCAAGCAGATCTTCCAGGCCGATTCGCTGCTTCGCCGATACGTTGACGAAGATGGTGTCTCCGCCCCACTCTTCCGGCACAAGCTCGTATTCCGTAAGCTCTTGCTTGATTTTGTCCGGATTCGCTTCCGGCTTGTCGATTTTGTTGACGGCCACGATGATCGGCACGCCGGCCGCTTTCGCGTGGTTAATCGCCTCGACCGTTTGCGGCATGACGCCGTCGTCGGCCGCGACGACGATAATCGTAATATCCGTTACCTGGGCGCCGCGCGCGCGCATCATCGTAAACGCTTCGTGGCCCGGGGTATCGAGGAACGTTATTTTCTTCTGGTTGATTTCGACTTGATACGCGCCGATATGCTGCGTAATACCCCCCGCTTCACCGCCGGTTACGTTCGTTTTGCGGATGGCGTCGAGCAGCGTCGTTTTGCCGTGGTCAACGTGACCCATAATCGTAACGACCGGCGGACGCGGCAGAAGATCCGCTTCGTCGTCCTTCTCTTCGTCCTTCTCGAAGTCGTCTTCCTCGACCGGGATTTTCACTTCGACTTCCGTACCGTACTCTTCCGCGATCAGCAGAATCGCGTCCATGTCGATTTCTTGGTTAATCGTAGCCATAATGCCAAGCGAAATCAGCTTCTTGATTACTTCCGAAGCATCCTTGTGCAGCAGCTTCGCCAAATCACCGACCGTCATCGTGCCGCGCACGATAATTTTCTTCGGCGTGTTGTCGATTTTTTCGCGGCGTTCCGGCTGCTGCTGGTTGCGGCCGCCTTTGCCCTTGCCGCCCTTGTTGTTCCGGAAATTGCCCGCGCCGCCGCGGCTGTCGTCGAAACGTTTCGAAGGGCCGTTATAATTCGATTTCTTGGCTCCGCCGTTGCGGGAACGATCAAAGCGGTCGTCGCCGCCGCGGCTCGGCGCTGCAGGCTTGGAATCGAATGTGCGGCTCGGCGCGGCGGCCGGCTGCGACTGCTGCGGACGCGGGTTTTGCTGGCCGCCTCCGCCCGTACGGGCTTGAGCTCCTTGATAGCCGGAGCGATTCGCGCCGCCTCCTTGTCCCCCGCGGCCTTGACCGCTTTGTCCGTCTCTATTGCGATTCTGGCCGCCTTGGCCTTGACCGCCTTGGTTGCGTCCTCCGCCTTGGCCGCCTTGACCGCCTTGCGGACGGCCCGCTTGGCCTTGACCGCGGTTTTGGCCGTTCGGGCGGTTGCCGGATGCCGTTCGATTTTGTCCTTGCCCTTGCCCTTGGCCGCCTTGACGTTCCTGGCGCTGAGCCTGGCCTTGTTTATGATCTTGGGATTGTGGTCGCTGTTCAGTTACACTTGTTTTTGGATGATTTGAATTCATAGGCACCTGTCTATCCTGTGTTAGATTTTTGTTTCCGTTCTGAGCCTGCTGTACGCCGCGTTCCTGCGGTTTGCCCGCAGGCTGGACCGCCGCGGATACGGCTGCATTCGACTCCTGCGCGCGCTTGGCGGCAGCTGAGGCTTTGATGTCGCGGAAGAAGCCTTCGACTTTAGAGACCATTTCGTTTTCCATTACGCTCATATGATTATTAACGGGCAGATTAAGCCGTTTAAGAATCGTTATAATTTCTTTACTGCTCATGTTGAGCGATTTGGCATATTCGTATACGCGCAATTTATCTTTATTGTCTTTGCTCTCCGGTTTATTGCTCAATATTTTACACCTCCGAATTTTGACTCAGATGTCCAGCAATCATTTGTCCAAACTTTGCGTCGGTGACCGCGAGCACAACTCGTTCTGATTTGCCGATTGCATTGCCTAGTTGAATGCGGTCAAAAGCCTCTTCAAGTTGTATGCCGTAAGTGCTGCATTTATCGCGGAATTTCTTCTTCGTGTTGTCGGAAGCGTCGCCGGCCAATATGACCAGCCGCGCCTCTCTCTTACGAACAGCCTTGAGCACGATTTCATCCCCGGATATGAGCTTCCCGGCGCGCATGGCCATCCCCAGCTGCTGCAAGGCTTTATTCGGTTTCGTCATCGGCACGCTCCTTGCTTGCCAGAAACTGGTCTTCCACTGCGATGAAATCCTGTTCAAGCTGATCGTATATGGCCGGATCAACCTGGAGCTTCAACGCGCGCTCGAAAGCTTTGGATTTCTTGGCCAGCTGAAAGCAGCGGACTTGGCCGCATAAATAGGCTCCTCGGCCGGATTTTTTGCCGGTTAAATCGATCAGAACCTGGTCTTCCGGCGTGCGGACGACCCGAATCAACTCTTTCTTAGGCTTCATTTCTTGACAAGCTACGCATTTGCGAAGCGGTATTTTTCTCGGTCTCACTGCATCCCCCTCCTCGCTCGTCGGCCAGGCTTAAGCCGCCGTTATTACCACATCGGAAAGTTTAAGTCCGGTAAAGGTTAGAGGAAGACGAACTTTCTCGGCGATACAAACATCCTCTTAACGCGGTCGCTCGTCTTCGAAGGACTCCGATGGCAGTTTTTCTCAATCGATAGAGACAGAGTCTTGATGCATAGCTCCGGTTAGCGATTTCGGCCGGCCGTATTCCTGCTCGGCCTGCGTCTCGCTCTTAATATCGATCTTCCAGCCCGTAAGCTTGGCGGCGAGACGGGCGTTTTGCCCTTTGATGCCGATCGCAAGGGACAGCTGATAATCCGGCACGATGACGCGGGCCATCTTCTCCTGCTCGAATACGATTACTTCCAGCACTTTGGACGGGCTAAGCGCGTTGGCGACATATTCCTCGATATTTTCCGACCAGCGGACGATATCGATCTTTTCGCCTTTCAGCTCGCCTACGATCGTTTGGACGCGCAAGCCTTTCTGGCCGACGCACGAACCGACCGGATCGACCTCGGGATTGCGCGAATAAACCGCGATCTTCGAACGGAAGCCCGCTTCCCTCGCAACCGAACGGATTTCCACAACGCCGTCGTAAATCTCCGGCACTTCCAGCTCGAACAGCCGCTTCAGCAAGCCCGGATGCGTGCGCGACAAAAAGATTTGCGGCCCTTTCGTCGTATTCTCCACCTTCGTAATGTAGGATTTGACGCGGTCCCCGTGCTTGAATTTATCGGTAGGCATCAGTTCGGTAAGCGGAAGAACGGCTTCGACTTTGCCGAGGTCGACGAACAGATTGCGCACGTCTTGGCGTTGAACGATGCCGGTAACGATATCTTCCTCTTTATCTATGAATGCGTTGTATATAAGTCCCCGCTCCGCTTCGCGGATGCGCTGCGTTACGACCTGCTTCGCCGTTTGAGCCGCAATGCGGCCGAAATCTCTCGGCGTAACTTCGATCTCGGCGATATCGTCAAGCTGGTAATGCGGGTTGATTTCCCTGGCCGCGTCCAGCGAAATCTCGAGGCGCGGATCGATCGGCTCGTCTACGACGGTTTTCCGTGCGTATACTTTGATGACGCCGGAGTGGCGGTTAATGTCGACGCGCACGTTCTGCGCCGTATTGAAGTTGCGTTTGTAGCTGGAGATCAGAGCCGCTTCGATCGCCTCGAGCAGCACATCCTTCGAAATGCCTTTCTCCCTTTCGATCTCCGACAGCGCCTCAATGAATTCCATACTCATAGGAATGGACTTCCCCCTATTCTGAATAATTAAACGTTGGTTGACTTCAGGAGCTAGAAAACGATCGCAAGCCTCGCACCGGCCACCTTGGCGTAAGGCACCGTCTGCTCTTTATTGCCCGTCCGAATCGTTAGCTGTTCGCCGTCGAACGCAAGCAGCTCGCCTTCAAATTCCTTTTCGCCGTTAACCGGCTCGTAAGTCGTTATATAGACATGCTTCCCGACAGCTTTCCGGACGTCGTCCGGTTTTTTGAGCGGGCGCTCGGCCCCCGGCGAAGACACTTCGAGGAAATAGTTTCCAGGAATAGGGTCGTTTTTGTCCAGCTGTTCGCTCAAATACTCGCTGATGCGGACGCATTCGTCGATATCGATGCCGTTCTCCTTGTCGACAAACACGCGCAGGAAATAACTGCTTCCTTCCTTCACGTATTCGATGTCGACGAGCTCAAAGCCGTTGTCGTCGAGAAACGGCTTGACCATTTCTTCTACGACGGATTTGATTTTAGACGTGTTCAAGTTGGCGTGACCTCCCGTTAGATGCATGCGAATAAAGCATAAAGGCCTATATCAAAACGGAGAGAGTGGGTTTCCCCACTCTCCTGATCGAAGGCCTTATCAACATCATTACCAAAAAAATTATATCATAACCATATTACAGTGACAAGGCAGGCGAATACAAAATGTAGCCGGCCGATTAGAACAGCGACAGCTGGTTCGATTCCGGCAAGCCGCGGAAGCAGCCCATTCCGTTAAGCACTTCGATGACCGTTTTGGTCGCTTTCGATTTCATTTGGAAATCCTCGATCGACAAAAACTCGCCTTCGTTCCGCGCCGCGGCGATGTTGCGCGCGGCGTTCTCGCCGATGCCGGCGATAGCCGAAAACGGCGGAATCAGCGAATCCCCGTCGACTTGGAATTTCGTCGCGTCCGAACGATAAAGGTCGATCGGCTTGAACGAGAAGCCGCGGGCGGTCATTTCAAGCGCCATCTCAAGCTGCGAAATACTTGCCTTTTCCTTCGGCGTCGCCGTGAAAGCTTTCTCTTCGATCTCGATCAGCCTGCGCAAAATCGCGTCGTAGCCTTGGCATAATATATCCAGATCGAAATCTTCGGCCCGTACCGTAAAGTACGTCGCATAAAATTCGATCGGGTAATACAGCTTGAAAAAGGCGGTACGCACCGCGGAGGTGACGTAAGCGGCGGCGTGCGCCTTCGGGAACATGTACTCGATGCGCAGACACGAATCGATATACCATTGCGGCACGTTGCACCGCTTCATCTCTTCGATCCACTCGGGCGTCAAGCCCCTGCCCTTCCGGACGCTTTCCGTAATTTTGAACGCAAGCCCCGCGTCCATGCCCGCTTTGTAGATCAAATAAAGCATAATGTCGTCGCGGCAGCCGATTACGGTTTTGATGTTGCACGTTCCGTTCTTGATGAGCTCCTGGGCGTTGCCCAGCCATACGCCCGTACCGTGCGACAGGCCGGATATTTGCAGCAGGTCGGCGAACGACGAAGGCTGCGTCTCCTGAAGCATCTGCCGCACGAACTTGGTGCCCATCTCCGGAACCCCGTAAGTGGCGACCGGCGTGCGGATTTGCTCCGGCGTCACGCCCAGCGCGGCCGTCGAGTTGAACAGGCTCATCACCTTCGGATCGTTCATCGGAATCGTCGTCGGGTCGACGCCCGTCAAATCCTGCAGCATCCGCATCATCGTCGGGTCATCGTGCCCCAGAATATCGAGCTTCAGCAAATTCGCTTCGAATGCATGGTAATCGAAATGCGTCGTTTTCCATTCGGCGTTTACGTCGTCGGCCGGATATTGCACCGGCGTAACGTCCTCGACCTCGATATAATCCGGGACAACGACGATGCCGCCGGGATGCTGGCCGGTGCTGCGCTTGACGCCGGTACAGCCGGCCGCCAGCCGGTTCAGCTCCGCGCCGCGCCATTTCTTGCCGTGATGCTCCTCGTATTTTTTGGCAAAGCCGTACGCGGTCTTCTCGGCGACGGTGCCGATCGTGCCGGCCCGGAACACGTTCTTCTCCCCGAACATGACCTTGGTGAAATTGTGTGCGGTCGGCTGGTATTCGCCCGAGAAGTTCAAGTCGATATCGGGAACTTTGTCGCCTTTGAAGCCAAGGAACGTTTCGAACGGAATGTCCTGGCCGTCGCCTTTCATCACATGGCCGCATTTCGGGCATTCCTTGTCCGGCAAGTCGAAGCCGCTTGGCACGCTGCCGTCGAGAAACCATTCGCTGTGGCGGCATTCCGTGTTGCGGCACAAATAGTGAGCCGGCAGCGGATTTACTTCGGAAATGCCGAGAAACGTCGCGACGACGGACGAACCGACCGAACCCCGCGAGCCTACGAGATAACCGTCCGCGTTCGACTTCTTCACGAGCTTCTCCGAGATGAGATAGTTGGCGCTGAAGCCGTATTTGATAATCGGCACAAGTTCTTTTTCCAGACGGTCGATAACGACCTGAGGCAAGTTCTCGCCGTACATTTGCTTCGCCGTCGAGTAGCAGGTGTTCCGGATTTCCTCTTCGGCGCCTTCGATAATCGGCGTAAACAGCTTGTCCGGGAACATTTCGAACGGCTCGAAGCGCTCGGCGAGCTTGTTCGTATTCGTGACGACCACTTCGAACGCCCGCGCTTCGCCGAGAAACGCGAACTCCTCGAGCATCTCATCGGTCGTGCGCAAATGCGCGTCCGGCTTCGTCTGCTCCTTCAGCGGGCTGAAGCCGGTGATGCCGTGAATCGTAATGTCGCGGAACACTTTGTCGCGCGGATTCAAATAATGAACGTTGCCGGTTGCGATGACCGGCTTGCCAAGCTCGTCCCCGATTTGGCAGACGCGGCGGAGCGCTTGCTCGATTTCGGCGCGGCTTCCGACCAATCCTTTTTCGACGAGATGCATATAGAAGCAAACCGGCTGGATTTCCAGCACGTCGTAATATTGGGCGACCTCCAGCGCTTCCTCGTACGACTTGTTCAGCACCGTTTCAAAAAACTCGCCTTTCTCGCAGCCCGATACGACCAGCAGGCCTTCCCGAAGCTCTTGCAGCTTGCTCTTCGGAATAATCGGCACCCGCTTGAAATATTCGGTATGGGATAAGGATACGAGCTTAAACAGATTTTTTTTGCCCGTCGCGTTAAGCGCATAGATGCAGCTGTGGAACGGCCTGATGTTGGACAAGTCGAGACCGGCATAATCGTTTAATTGATGAAGTCCGGTAATATTGCGGTCTGCAATGTCCTTCAGCAAGCCGAACAGCACATGCCCCAGCGCGATCGAGTCGTCGATGGCCCGGTGGTGATTTTCAAGACTTACTTTATATTTATCCGCCAGCGTGTTAAGCCGGTGGTTTTTGAGCGTCGGGAACAAAAATCTCGCCAGCTCCAGCGTGTCCAATACCGGGTTTTTCACTTCGGGCAGTCCCAGCTGCTTGCAGTTCGCCTGGATAAAGCCGATATCGAACCGGGCATTGTGGGCGACGAGCACCGCATCGCCGACAAAATCGAGAAATTGCTTCAGCATCGGCTCCAGCTCGGGAGCGTCTTTTACCATATCGTCCGTAATATTCGTGAGCTGCTGAATGTTGTACGGAATTTTCTCGTGCGGGTTGATGAACGTCGAGAAGCGGTCGATTTCTTTGCCTTCCCGCATTTTGACGCCGGCCAGCTCGATAATCTTGTTGTTGATGACGGACAAGCCGGTCGTTTCGATGTCGAATACGACGTATTCGGCGTCCGCCAGCTGCTGCTCGCGCGGATTGATGACCATCTGCACCGAATCGTTGATCAGGTTGGCTTCGAGTCCGAACAACACGTTGACGCCGTGTTTTTTGCCCGCCTTAAACGCTTCGGGATAGCAATGCACGTTGCCGTGGTCGGTGATCGCAATCGCTTTATGGCCCCATTTCGCGGCGGTTTTAACATAGACGTCCACAGGCGTAACCGCGTCCATCGTGCTCATCGTCGTATGAAGATGAAATTCGACCCGCTTTTCTTCCGCCTTGTCCTTGCGGTCGGGCGGCGCAATAACTTCGTGCAGGTCGTTCGGCATCATGACGAGCTCCGGCTCTTGCATGAAGCGGTCGTATTCGACGCGCCCGCGCGCTTTGATCCATTTGCCGTTCGACAGCTGGCTCAGCACTTTCACGTCTTCTTTGGTCTTGGCGAACATCTTCATCGCGATCGAATCGGAGAAGTCCGTCACGTTAAACGTAAACAACGTGCTGCCGTTCCGAAGCTCCTTCACTTCGAGCCCGAATACGGCGCCTTGCACGACGATCTTCTTCTCTTCCTCGCGTATGTTCATGATCGGGACCGGCTCTTCGCGAATGTCGTAGCCTACGGCAAGCCGAACCGGCTCTTCGTCCCCGTCATGGCCGGATGCCGCTTCGGCGGCCGCGCTCGCCATCATTTGCTGAATCGCTTCCCGTTCTTCCTGCTCGATCTTCTGGGCGAACTCCTCGTAAATTTCCCGCCGGGATTCGCCGACGGCAAGCTTGACCCGGCACGATCGCCCGAACCGGTCATGATAAAAGCGGGAAACTTCTTCGTCGATCCGCTTCTTGCGGGCCAGCTCCAGCCCCGTTGCATCCAGCATAGACAGCGTAATGTCCTGGCCTTCGGCCGCAATCGCGGCTTTGATCAGCCAGCCGTTGACGGAAGCGATCGTCCGCTGCGCCCATTCCAGAAACAATCCCCAATACTCCTCTACGATCGCCGAGGTCGGTATATGATCCTCGTAAATAAATTTAAACGACGTATCGGCGATATGGGCGAATTTTTGCCGGACGGCTTGCTCCAGCCCGTTTATGGCCTGTAAAGGCACCAAGGACGTTTTGCGTATGCAAAACGTCCATTCGCGGTTGCTTTTGCTGACCACAACTTGCTCGATATATCCGTCCTGAAAATAAGCTTCAATCAAATCGCGCGGAAGCTCCGCTTGCTTCAGCAGCAATTCGAACGTTTTCCGTTTATCCTTGCTCATCGCTTACTCCTCCCCATCGCGCAAACGTTGCAACTCGAGCGAAACGACCAGGTCGTCCCGCTCTTCAGGACGAACCGTTTCGGCGCGAACGCCGAATAGATCTTCGCGGCCTTAAGCGCTTAGTAAGCGCGGGCAAACACAACGGTATGTTCCGCATGTTCGCCGCAAACGAGACAAGCCGATTTCTTCTCCGCCGTCTCGAACGGAATGTTGCGGCTCGTTGCGCCCGTTTCTTCCTTGACTTGCTTCTCGCAAGCTTCGGAGCCGCACCAGCCGGCAAGCACGAAGCCCCGCTTCTGTTCAAGCGACGCCTTCATCTCGTCCAGCGTATCGACGGACTTCAAGTTTTCGTCGCGGAACCGCTTCGCTTTCTCGAACATCTCTTTCTGAATCTCGTCCAGCATCTTCTCGACTTCCTGGACCAGATTCGCTTGCTCGACGACCCGCTTCTCGCCGGAGACTCGGGAGACGAGCACGACGACTCCGTTCTCCATGTCGCGCGGACCGAGCTCAAGCCGCAGCGGAACGCCGCGCATTTCGTATTCGTTGAACTTCCAGCCCGGGCTAACGTCCGCACGATCGTCGACGCGCACGCGGATACCGGCTTTTTTCAGCTCGGCGTACAGCTCGTCCACGCGTCCGACCACCTGCTCGCGAGTCTTGGCCGGACCGATCGGAATCATGATCACTTGCGTCGGAGCGACTTTAGGCGGCAGCGCAAGCCCCCGGTCGTCGCCGTGCACCATAATGAGGGAGCCGATCAGGCGCGTGCTGGCGCCCCAAGACGTCGTATGTACGTATTGGAGCTGATTCTCCCGGTCGAGATACTTGATGTCGAACGCGACCGCAAAGTTCGTGCCGAGGTAATGGGAAGTACCCGCCTGGACGGCGCGGCCGTCCTTCATCATCGCTTCGATCGAATAGGTGTCGACGGCGCCCGCGAATTTCTCCGAAGGCGTCTTCTGTCCGACGATAACCGGAATAGCCAGAAAATCCTCGACGAAATCCCGGTATATTTCGAGCATGCGCATCGTTTCCTCGCGCGCTTCCGCTTCGTTCTCGTGCGCGGTATGGCCTTCCTGCCACAAAAATTCGCTCGTCCGAAGGAACGGCAGCGTACGCTTCTCCCAGCGAACGACATTCGCCCATTGATTGATCAGAACCGGCAGATCCCGGTACGATTGAATCCACTTCGCGTACATATGGCCGAACATCGTTTCCGAAGTCGGGCGCACCGCAAGCCGTTCTTCGAGCTTCTCGCCTGCGGCTTCCGTCACCCACGGCAGCTCGGGGTTAAAGCCTTCGACATGCTCCTTTTCCTTCTGAAAGAAGCTTTCCGGAATAAAAAGCGGGAAGTAGGCGTTCCGGTGGCCCGTTTCTTTAAAGCGGCGGTCCAGATCGCGCTGAATGTTTTCCCAAAGCTCATAGCCTTCCGGACGGAAGACGATGCAGCCGCGGACCGGCGAATAATCCATCAGCTCCGCTTTTTTGATGACGTCGATGTACCATCTCGAGAAATCTTCGCTTTGCGGCGTAATTTCCGTAACAAATTGTTTTTCCTTTGACATAAACGGCTTATGGCTCCCCTCTTACCAATCGCAAAATATCATTATAAGTTACTACGAGCATGAGCAGCATAATCAAGGCGAATCCGATAAAATGCACCATGCTTTCTTTATTCGGGTGAATCGGCCGTCCGCGCACCGCTTCCAGTCCGATGAATATAAGGCGGCTTCCGTCAAGCGCCGGAATCGGCAGCAAATTGAAAATGCCGAGATACAGGCTGAGCAGCGCCGTCCACGACGTAAGCTGGGTAATGCCCTGCTGCGCAATCTGGCTCGTCACTTCGGCCGTGCGCACCGGTCCGCCGAGATCGTCGAGCTTGAAATCGCCCGTTATAATTTTTTTGAACCCTTCGAAAATGCTGATCGTCATGTTTTTCATCAAATTGCCGGCGCCCGTAATCGTTTCTCCGAAAGTGGCGTGCCTCGTCGGGATGACCGGATACTTGGCCGTAATGCCGATCTTGCCTACCCCTTCCGCATCGGCAACCGGCGTCATGCTCAGCTGCTTTTTCTGTCCGTCGCGAATAATATCGACCGTCACGGGAACGCCCGGCGAAGCGCCGATAATTTCGATCATTTTGTCAAAATCCGCCCCGATAGGCGTTCCGTTAACCGCCACGATGATATCGTCCGAACGCAGGTCCTCTTTCTGTGCGGGCATTCCTTCCGTTACTTCGTTGACTAGAATATGGTCCGGCTCCGCCGTCGGGATACCCGCCATCTGGATGTAGGCGCAGAACAATACGAACGCCAGCACAAAGTTCATGGCCGGTCCCGCAAAAATCGCAAGCGCCCGCTGCCCTGTCGTTTTGCTTCCGAACTGGCGGTCGTACGGCGCGATTTGCGTTTCGTTGCCCTTCGAGATCATGAGCGCTTTCGGGTGAACGTCGTACCGCTCAAGCTCTCCTTCCACGTTCATGCTAATAAATAGACGGCGCTCCAAATCCATATCCGTCACTTCGCCGCGGATCACGCTTTTTCTTTCGTCCAGCCGGTCTAAGTAAATTTTCGTAATTTTGCCTTCCTTGAGCCGTACCGCAATCGTTTGTCCGGGCTGGACATCGACGATTTCCGGGTCTTCGCCCGCCATCCGGACATAGCCTCCCGCCGGCACGAGCCTAAGCGTATAGCGGGTTTCTCCGCGCTTGACGGAAATAAGCTTGGGGCCGAATCCGATCGCAAATTCCCGAACAAGAATGCCCGCCCGTTTGGCGAAGAAGAAATGTCCCCATTCATGAATCGTCACGATGACGAAAAATACGAGCACAGTCAAGAAAACGACCTGAATCATATGCATAGCCTTGCCTCCTGTTCGTAACGGCCTGTACATAGATTATCATTATTCTCGCGCACGATACAAGAGAACCCGATTCAGGCATGCCGAAACGGTTTCCTCGCCTTAATTCAAGGGCAAGCTGCCAGCTCAAAGGCTATACGTTAGCCGCGGCTTCCCTTGCCCATGCGTCGACTTCGGCGATCGCTTCCAGACTGTCCGCGCCGGCCGCCGTCAGCTTGCCGAGCACGGTTTCGATGACGCGCTCGATGCCGAGGAACGATATTTCGCCGTTCAAAAAACGGGCCACGGCCACTTCGTTGGCGGCGTTAAAAGCGGTCGGAGCCGCTCCCCCCGCACGTCCCGCCTCAAAAGCGTATTTCAAGCACGGGTAACGCTCAAAATCCATTTGCCGAAAATGGAGCTTGCCGATAGCCGCCAAGTCCATCCGGCCGGCCGGCGAAGGACGGCGTTCCGGATACGTCAGCGCGTATTGAATCGGCACGCGCATATCCGGCAAGCCCATCTGGGCAATGACGCTGTAATCGTCGAATTCGACAAAGGAGTGAACGATGCTTTCGGGATGGATCAGCACATCGATCTGATCGTAAGCAGCTCCGAACAGCCAGTGCGCTTCGATCACTTCCAGCCCTTTGTTGGCCATCGTGGCCGAATCGATCGTCACCTTGGCCCCCATCGACCAGTTCGGATGGTTCAAAGCTTGCTCGACGGTTACCCCTTCCAGCTCATCCCTCGATTTGTCCCGGAAAGAGCCCCCCGAAGCCGTCAGCGTAATGCGCCGGACCGATTTGCGGTCTTCCCCGTTCAAGCATTGAAAGATAGCGGAATGCTCGCTGTCCACCGGCAAGATGGAGACGCCTTTGTTCGCCGCGCGCTCCATAACGATATGCCCGGCGGTCACAAGCGTTTCCTTGTTGGCGAGCGCAATCGTTTTGCCTTCTTCGATCGCCGCCAGCGTAGCGGGCAGCCCCCGGCTGCCGACAATGGCGGTCACGACCGTATCCGCATCCGTTCCGGCTGCGACCTCCGACAGTCCTTCTTCGCCGTAGACGATCCGCACGGAAGCCGGCAGCTCGCGCCTCGCCTGTTCGGCCAGCTCTTTGGTCGCGAGACAAACGATCTTCGGATGAAATTGCTTCGCCTGGCGAATAAGCAGCTCGACGTTGCTGCCGGCAGACAACCCTGCGATTTCGTACCGTTCCGGATCGCTCGCAACCACGTCGAGCGTCTGGGTTCCGATGGACCCCGTCGATCCGAGTATCGTAATTTTTTTCACCTGCGGTTTCCTCCTAATTCGGCAGCAGGCCGGTCAGATGCAATAGCGGGAATACGATAATCCAGCTGTCGCAGCGGTCCAATATGCCGCCGTGACCGGGAAGAATGCGGCCCGTGTCTTTAATGTTGCGGACCCGTTTGTACGCCGATTGAATCAAATCCCCGAATTGCCCGGCAACCGCTGCGATCAAGCCTATCCATATTGCGCTATGTATCGAGATCCCGTCCGGGTAAATAGCCGTGGAAACCAAAGCGACGACAAGCGACAGCGCTATGCCGCCCAAGGCGCCTTCCACGGTTTTGTTCGGGCTGATGGACGGCCACAGCTTATGCTTGCCAAACGCGCGGCCGGTAAAATAAGCGCCGATGTCCGACGCCCAGATGCACCCGAAGCACAAAAAAGTCAAAAACAAGCCATGGTCTTCGATGCCCCGCACCTGTATCATCGCGGAAAAACCGTAGCCAACGTATAAAGCGCCAAGCAGCATAAGCGCGGCGCTGTCGATCGTTTTATTGTTTTTGGTGATGACCGTCATGGCAAGCACCGCCAGCAAAAGCAGCCATACGACAGCCGCATCGGCCGGAGGCGTAACTCCCCATGACGACCATGGCAATACGAAAATCAACACGCCCGCAAATCCGATTAAGGAAAGCGGATGATGCCACTTTTCGCCGTTCATCCTGACATATTCCGCGTATCCGATGAGCGCGAGCGCGATTAGCAATAACGTGTACATCCAGCCGCCCGCGGCCGCGAGGGCGATAAACAATCCGCCGGCCAACAAGCCGGTTACGATTCGTTGTTTCAAGTATGTCACACTCCGATAGGAAGCTGAGAAAACCTCAAACGAGGCCTTTCGAAGATGAACGAACTAAAGGTTAGCCAAGCAAACTCTTCGAAAGCAACTGGCAGATTTTATCGCAAATTAACAATTTCGGGTTCCCGATGAAACGAAATAAACTCTTATCCGTTTATAAACCGCCATACCGCCGCGCCCGGCGCTGATACTCCTTAATCGCCTCATGGAAATGCTCTTCCGTAAACTCCGGCCAATAGACGTCCGTGAACCACATCTCGCTATAAGCCAGCTGCCATAACATAAAATTGCTAAGCCTGATTTCCCCGCTGGTGCGTATCAGCAAATCCGGATCCGGCAGGCCTCCGGTCAGCAATCGGGACGACATCGCGTTCTCGTCGATATCTTCAACCGACATCTGACCGTTCCTCACTTCATCCGCAATCTGCTTGACGGCCTCCAGCATTTCCATGCGGCTGCCGTAATTCAGAGCAAAATTAAGCACCAGCCCTGTATTTCCGGCGGTTTGGCGTACGGCTTCTTCAACGGCTTGGAGCGTGTGGGACGGCAATTGCTGCGAATAACCCATCATTCGGACCTGCACATTGTTCTGAACAAGCTCCGCCAGCTCAATTTCAAGAAATTCTTGAGGAAGCTTCATCAAATAGTCGACTTCCGCCTTCGGCCGCTTCCAATTTTCCGTCGAAAAAGCGTACAGCGTTAAATATTTGACGCCGAGCCGATCGGCTGCCATCGTTACGCGTTTGACCGCCTTCATTCCGGAGTGGTGTCCTGCAACCCGCGGCAAGCCCCGGTTTTTGGCCCACCGGCCGTTGCCGTCCATAATGATGGCAACATGCTGCGGGATGTTGTCCGTGCTTGCCGGTTCAGCAGACTGCTTGGATGGCTTGTCTGGTTTCCCCCAAAGCCGCTTGATCATTTCGGTTCCTCCTGCACGGATTTAAGAAAAGCTTCTATCGAAGTATCTCAAAGTAGCCAGACCGCTTTCTGCGGAAGTTTTTCGTGCCGACAGAAAGTCAGATCGCTTTCATGCTTTAGCGAAGTTTAACTTTCCAGTGCGGTAAGAAAATCTTCTACCGAAGCCTCTTCGATGAAGGGGCCCGACTTCAGAGGTAGCTTTTCGTTCCAATCGGAAAGATCTTGGGTACGCCAGCGCAGTACCAAGCTTAAACTTTCCGATGTTCAAAAACCAAACCCCACCTGTCTTAGGAGGGGCTTGCTCGCTTTTATACTTCCATAATTTCCTTTTCTTTGGCGCTAAGCACCTTTTCCACTTCCGCAATATACTTGTCGGTCGTTTTTTGAATATCTTCCTGATGCCGGCGCGATTCGTCTTCGGAGATCGAATCTTTTTCCAGCTTCTTAATGTCTTCGTTTGCGTCTCGGCGAATGTTGCGGATTGCGACTTTTGCTTCTTCGCCGAATTTTTTCGTCAGCTTCACCAGCTCCATCCGCCGTTCTTCCGTAAGCATCGGAATCGTAATCCGGATGGCGCTTCCGTCATTGGAAGGCGTAAGCCCTAAGTCCGACTTCAAAATCGCTTTTTCGATCGCAGCGATCGACGATTTGTCCCAAGGCTGGATCATAATCGTCCTGGAATCCGGCGTGTTGATATTCGCCAATTGGTTGATCGGCGTCAACGCCCCGTAATATTCGGCTTGCACGCGATCAAGCAACGAAGGGGTCGCGCGGCCGGCGCGCAACGTGGAAAGCTCGCGTTTTAATGCGGCAATCGCTTTCTCCATACGTTCTTCTGCGTTTTTTTTCACTGCTTGTGGCACTACTTAGCACTTCCTCTCACAATAGTTCCGATTTTCTCGCCCAGCACTACCCGTTTTATATTGCCCTGCTCTGTAATGGAGAACACAACCAGCGGAATATTGTTGTCCATGCACAAGGAAGAAGCGGTCGAATCCATAACGCCCAAGTTTTTGTTCAGTACGTCCAAATAAGTCAATTCTTCAAATTTAACGGCGGTGCTGTCCTTGAACGGATCCGCGGAATATACGCCGTCGACTTTGTTCTTCGCCATCAGAATGACTTCCGCCTCGATTTCGGCGGCGCGCAGCGCGGCCGTCGTATCCGTCGAGAAGAACGGGTTGCCCGTTCCCGCCGCAAAAATAACGACGCGTCCTTTCTCGAGATGACGAATGGCGCGGCGGCGAATGTACGGCTCTGCAATTTGCTGCATGGCGATCGAAGTTTGGACTCGCGTCGGCACTTCGATCTGCTCCAGCGCGTCCTGCAGCGCAAGAGAGTTCATGACGGTCGCCAGCATTCCCATATAATCGGCCGTAGCCCGATCGATTCCTTTTTGCGTACCGGCAATGCCGCGCCATATGTTTCCTCCGCCGACGACAATCGCGACTTCGACGCCAAGCTCAACGACGGACTTCACTTGCTCGGCAATGGAAGAAATGACGGACGCTTCGATGCCGTAGCCGTTTTGTCCCGCAAGGGATTCTCCGCTGACCTTCAACACAATACGTTTATAAACTGGCCTCTCCAACGTTTCTACCTCCATCGTGCCCTAGTCGGAAAGGGCTTTATTTAAGAACTTCCTTACAGGCTTGCAAATATAGAAAGAAGGCGGGGCGGAATGCCGCCCCGCCTGTGCGTTCGGTTTACAGCTTTGCTTGAGCCATAACTTCTTCGACGAAGTTGTCTTGCTTCTTCTCGAGGCCTTCGCCAAGTTCGTAACGAACGAAGCGACGGATCGAAATATTTTCGCCGATCGAGCTGATTTTCTCGTTCAGAAGCGTCGAGATTTTTTTGTCCGGATCTTTTACGAACGATTGTTCGAGCAGGCAATATTCTTCGAAATATTTCGACAGGCGGCCTTCAACCATTTTTTCGACGATGTTGGCCGGTTTGCCTTCGTTCAGCGCTTGCGCCTTCAAAATTTCGCGCTCTTTGTCAAGCTCCTCTTGAGGAACGTCTTCGCGGCGAACGTATTTCGGGCTTGCAGCGGCGATTTGCATCGCGATGTCTTTCGCGAACGCTTTGAATTGATCGGTCTTCGCTACGAAGTCCGTCTCGCAGTTGATTTCCACAAGGACGCCGATACGGCCGCCGGCGTGGATGTACGATTCGATAACGCCTTCCGTCGCGATACGGCCGGCTTTGCTTGCCGCCGCGGAAAGTCCTTTCTCGCGAAGAATTTCGATTGCTTTCGTGATGTCGCCGTTAGCTTCGTCCAACGCTTTTTTGCAATCGAGCATACCCGCTCCGGTTCTTTCACGAAGTTCTTTTACTGCACTAGCGCTTACTGCCATTATTTAACCCTCCTGAAAAAATTTCATGTTCCAAGCCTTATGTCTAGTATGTTCAAGCATCTGTTATATGTTCAAAAAAAGGGCGGTGAGAGGCTTTCACCATCTGACCACCCTTTATAGGCATACGGAGCAATAATTATGCAGTCGTTTGCTCGCCTTGGTTCGCTTCGACGATGGCATCGGCCATTTTGGAAGTGAGCAATTTGACAGCACGGATTGCGTCGTCGTTGCCCGGGATAACATAGTCGATTTCGTCCGGATCGCAGTTCGTGTCGACGATGCCTACGATCGGGATGCCAAGCTTGCGTGCTTCGGCAACCGCGATGCGCTCTTTACGCGGGTCAATAACGAACAGCGCGCTAGGCAGGCTGCGCATACCTTTAATGCCGCCGAGGAATTTCTCGAGACGGTCTTTTTCTTTGCGAAGGATGATAACTTCTTTCTTAGGAAGAACTTCGAACGTGCCGTCTTCTTCCCAAGTTTCGAGCTGGCGCAGACGATCGATACGTTTTTGAATCGTTTGGAAGTTCGTCAGCGTACCGCCGAGCCAGCGCTGGTTGATGTAGAAGTTGCCGCAACGTTCAGCTTCTTCTTTAACGGAGTCTTGGGCTTGTTTCTTCGTGCCTACGAACAGAACCGAGCCGCCTTCCGCCGCGATCGAGCGAACGAAGTTGTAAGCTTCTTCGACTTTCTTAACCGTTTTTTGCAAATCGATGATGTAAATTCCGTTTCTTTCCGTGAAGATATAACGATCCATCTTAGGGTTCCAACGACGAGTCTGGTGACCGAAGTGTACCCCAGCTTCGAGAAGCTGTTTCATGGAGATAACCGCCATTCTTCAACACCTCCTGTAAAATGGTTTTTTGTGTGTAAGCACCCTCCGCCGGTCGCATCTTCCGTTAAAACTTCCGCTTTGGAAGCACCGTTAACAGAATTGACAGGCGTGTGTTTTTAACACCGTCAACTAATATACCATAACTATATACGCCGCGCAACATGTACTTCGCGCCGCTTATTTCGCGGCTTGCCCTTCCGCTTCCTCCAGCGCCTTGCGGATCAGCTCCGCCTGTCTCGCGCTTAGCGGCATGCTGCTCACGATGCCGATCGCTTCGTCCAGGTCGGCTTCTCCCGCAAACAGAAAATAGCCGGCTCTTACCGGCTTGCCGAGGCTTTTCATCCGTTTGACGAACGCCGAGGCATCTTCGATAATATGCTGCTGCGCCAAAAGCTCTCCCGTTTCCTTCAGTCCCATGCCGGCCTCGATCTTAATCAAATTCCAGCTCCGGGAACCGTTCTCTCCGCTTGGCGCCGGGGTTACGGAAGATGGAGCTGCGCCGCTTCCGGAAGCGGCGTCCGGCTCGGACGATGGGGCCGCGTCTTCGCCTCCTTGGACTTCCGCTTCCGCAGTACCGTTGCCGGATGCGAGCAATTCGCCCGCCCCCGATTGCCCGGAGCCGCTTCCATCCGTCTCCGCGGATGCCGGAGCCAGCGGCACTTCCGCCTGACGTTCCCCTATCAGCATCAGCTGCAGCAGCAAGGCGCCGCATATGATGCCAAGCCCGAGGCCGCCTATAAAATACCGTTTATTCGCCATGAGCCGCCGCCTCCCGTCTGGCGAGCTGCAGCACGAGCTGGACTTCTCCCTTGTTCATCCGAAGCCGCTTGGCGATCGCCTCGACCGACTTGCCTTGGCGATACAGCTCAAGCAGCTCCGCGTATCGGCTTTGCAGCGTCGCGTTTTTCTCCCCGCTGCCCGAATCCGCCGAAGCTTCCTCCGGTTGTTTTTCTTCCGTTTTCGCTTCTTCCGACGCCGGCGCCGATAACATTGTGCCGGCATTGGAATCATCCGTTCGCTTCGCCTTAGGCAGCTCATTCGGCGAATGTCCCGGCGCCGCGAGTCTCCCTGCTTCAATAGCCCGCTTCAACTCGTCGAGCTCCCGCTCGAGCCGGTCGATTTTGCGTGCCTGGCTATCCGCCCGGTCGTTCGCTTGCTTTAACGCCTCGACGACCAATTCAGCCAATTCTTTATTGTCATGCTCCATATTTTCCATGAATTGCTCGAGCGCCAGCTCCATCTTGCCGAGCGACTTGGCCGAATCCGGCTCCTCCTGCTTCTTGCGCGGCATTGCAAACGCGGCCACCGCAACGACGGCGCCAAGCAAAACGATATACTGCCACATGTTCCGACGCCTCCTTCTATGTCGAATGGCCATGCCAAAAGATTAAACGACATGCCGCGTCTCTTCGTTCCGGATAAGCGCTTCGTCGCTCGTTGCGCATTATAAATGAAGAAACGGAGATTCGGGTATCATGTCCTTCCCGGATTTGACGACTTTATCGCTTTACAATGTAAGATCGATATGTTTGCCCTTATAAGGGTGGACCGCCTGAGCCCCGGCCTGCCCGTCCTGTTCGGTCCGTTTCGTTTTTTTGCCGGCTTGCCGCCGATCGGGCGTCCCGCCGTTTCGTTCGTGACCGCGGCCGATATGAGGCTCGGCCGACGGCTCCGCCGGCGTATTTTTGGAACGTTGCCGTTCCGTTTCCTCGGCCGCCTGCCCGGCAAGCATCTGCTGCTCGGCAACGAGCCGGCCCGTCGCCTGAGCCTGGGACGCGCCTTGCTCCGGCGTACGGTGAACGGATATTTGCTGGTCAATCGGTTGAAAGGTCATTGCCCGCCTCCTTCATACCGTTAACGTACGTTTTGCCCTGCGTTCAGCCGACGTAAGGGCTCGCCGCCACTTCTCCGTCCGCGTACTGCAGCAGGATCCGCTTAAGCGGATCCTTTATAAATTTCGTATAACGGCCGATGACGACCTTCGTCCCCCCGTAAATGACGTTCAGGACGGATACTTTTGCTTTGTCCGTATTTTCGAGCTCCTGTTCGATTTCCAAAATCCGTTCCATCGCCGAGTCGATCCGGGTACTCGCCTGGCGCTTCGTGGCCAACAGTTGCATCCGCATGTTCATTTTTTCGGGAGTGAGCTTGTCCGCGGCCGCAAGCTGATCCAAAATAACAAGCGCCTTGTCGGTTTTATCCATGCTTTCCTTCAGCTGCTTGACCAGCATCCGCTGCTCGATCAGCTCTCCCCTGAGCTCCGGCAGCACCCCGACTTCCACGACGGTAGCAGTGGACATCGTATTCCCGATCGTCCGGGCCGTTACGCTCTCGCCGGCCTGAATCGTTCCGCCGACGATTAGGCCTTTCGCCCCGGTACAATTGATCCTCTTGCCCGCCCGCACGTTCGAATGCATGATGCTTTGCGAAACTTCCACCTCTTCGCCGGCGATGACGTTAGCATCTTGAATAAAGGAACTGCGAATGTTGCGACCGGCTTTCACATAGCCCTTATTTCCGGCCATGATGCCGCTCGTAATTTCGATCGAGCCCTCGGATTCGATTTCGGCGCCTTCGACGCCTCCCACGACGCGGATATCCCCGGCCGCTTTCACTTTGAAACCGCTTAAAACATTTCCTCTAATAACGACCGTACCGACAAAATCGATGTTTCCGACCCGGTAATCGACGTCCCCGTTAACTTCGTATACCGGAAACACATTGATTTTGTCTTTGTCCGTCAAAGTGACGAGGCCGTCGATCGTCGAGTAGATGCCGGTCTGCTCCGGATTGACGACGACGTTTTTGCCCGGTTTAAAACGGGCCGGCTTCCCCGGCTTCGGAGGAATGAGCTCGCCGGTTACCGTTTTGCCCGGCGGCCCGAGCTTCGGGTCGACCCGCTCGGCAATCAATTGGCCCGACTTGACATTGCGAAGCTGGCTAATCTCTTTAAAATCGACTTTGCCGTCCTGCGTTTCGGCAGGACGGCGCTCCTTCTGTTCCATATCGTACAGGAAACGGATTTGTCCGTCCGCTCCCGGCTTTGCATCGTCTCCGACCGCGATCAGCGTTTGTTCCTTGCTGTATACGACCGGATCTCTGCATATGTTGTGAATGGCTTGCGATTGAAGGCCGTGCACGATTCCTTTGCTTCTGATGAATCTCTCGAGCTGCTCGGGCGTGCAAGCGAACTCGTCCGTAATATAATTGAAAAGCAAGAAGGCGGACAGTTTATCCGGCGATGTCTGGATGCGAAGGTGTGATTCCAGCAACTGATCGTCCATCTTACTCCCTCCCTTCTAATTCTGCATAAGCTGATCTTTATGCTTCGCTAACGCTCCACGCAGCCTTAATATCGCTTTCGAGTGGAGCTGGGATATTCTAGACGGTGAAAGCGACATCACCTCGGCGATTTCGCTTAGGGAAAGCTCCTCGTAATAGAATAGGGAGATAACCGTTCGTTCTTTCTCTGTCAGCTTGTCTATACCTTGAATAAGAGATTCTTTCAAATAAAACTCGTGGACTTTATAATCGGGATTTTTCGCTTTCTCGTCGACAAGCAGCGACAATCTCGTTTCCGCTTCCTCTTCGCGAATCGGGTCTTCCAGCGAGCAAACCGTCGTGACGGCGATCTCCTGAAGGATGGAGGCGAATTCCTTTTCGGTAACGTTCAAATAACTGCTGATTTCGGCGTCGGTAACGGAGCGCATATATTTCTGTTCGAGCAGCTGATAAGCTTCCTCCACTTTTTTCGCTTTCTCGCGCACCGAACGGGGAACCCAATCCCCTTGCCTTAAACCGTCAATGATTGCCCCGCGAATCCGCCACGAAGCGTACGTCTCGAACTGGTTGCCGCGGGAGTAGTCAAACTTCTCGATGGCATCGATTAGCCCCATGACGCCGTTGCTCCCCAGGTCGTCCTTGGAAACGGTCTTGGGGAGTCCGATCGCCATCCGGTTGACCGCGTAATCAACAAGCGGCAAATAATGCTCTATCAATTGTTTTTTGGCATCCATATCGCCGTCATCTTTCCAAGCCTGCCACAGCAGCAATGTATTCTGCGGCTTTTTTGCCACTACCATCTTCCTCACCCTCCTGTAAGATGACGTACGGCCTTCGCTAATTGCTCAGGATCATTGCTTTGCGTAGATACGAGCTTCGTCGGGTTTAGCGGCTTGAATTCCGCCTGATCCGCCGATCCGGCGCCCGGCGCCCCGGTATCCTCTTTTCCCCCTTTCGGCTTCAGCAGCTCGTTCAAATTCTCGCTTTCATCGGGCGTGCGAAGATCAAGCTGCGTTCCTTTCAGCGCTTCGAGAACGGGTTCTTTGGCCGGAGCCGACTTCAAGATTTGCCCGAGCGCCAAGCGCAAAACGTAACCGAGCAGAAAAAACGCGGCCAAAGCGTATACGCTGCGCAGAAGGACGACGGGCAGCGGGTTTTTGCCAATCGAGAAAAGAATCGTCAAGACGGGGCCTAGCAGGCCAAGCCCGACATTCCATCGCCATGTTCCAAGCATGTCAAAACTCCTTTGTTCCATACGGCACGCTCCGAACGGAGAGCATGCCGTCGTTGCTGTCGATTTCTATGGTTCTCCCGTAATTGCCGCCGGTATCTTGTCCGACGATCGGGATCGAAAGGCTGTTTAGCGTCAGCGTGATGGCTTCAACGTTGCGCAGACCGATCCGCATCGATTCCGACCCGCCCGCGAAGGCGAACATTTGAGCGCCTCCCGCCATTTTCGCCTGCAGCCTTGCGGGAACCGCTCCGGCTTTCGCCATGCGCTCCAGCAGCTCCGGTACGGCGGTATCCGCGTATTTGGCCCGGTTGAGCGCCCCATCCCTCGCAATTTCCGAGGACGGAAGCATAATGTGGGCCATGCCGGCGATTTTGACAAGCGGATCGTATAACGTGAGACCTACGCAGGAGCCGAGTCCCGTCGTTCGCAGGACGGCTCCTTCCACGGCGATATTCAGGTCGGCCATGCCGACTTTGACCAAGTTTTGCTGAATCATTCGACGGGTACTCCCAGCGCGCGGAACAGCCGAACGAACGAATCCGGGTCGGGAATAAAGAAGAAATGCCCGTCCAGCACTTCGTTCCCCTCCAGAAAAGTCGTTTCGATCAGAAGTGCCGAATCGCCCATTTCCCCGTACATCATAACGCCGTGACTCAATATGGCCCCGGCCATGTCCATCGTAATGGAAGGCACGGAAGGCATCATCGATAGCCGGGTCAAATCGGCAAGCGAAGATAAGTAAGAGCCGGCAAGGATATTGCCGATCTCGCACAAAGCGGACAGCTCCAGCTCCGAGAAGACCGCATCGCTTGTTTCCATCGACAGCAGCTGGCGAAGGATCCGTCTGGCCGATTGTTCGTCGACGATGAAGAAGAGGTTGCCCGGCGCGTCCCCTTCCACCCGAAGAAAGATGGCAAGCACGATTTGTTCGGGCCCGCCGACGAAATCGGCGATTTCCTCGAACGGCAGGAGGCTTGCGCGGGGCACCGCCATGTCCACGGGCTTGTTCAGCAGGCGGGACAACGCCGTCGCCGCATTGCCCGCCCCGATGTTCCCCACTTCGCGCAGCACGTCGAATTCAAAAGCTTCAAAACGGTTGTAAACGCCCACGGTCAAACCTCTAGCTGCTCAAGCATGCTGATTTCGCTTTTGTTCAATACTTCCGCCAAGTTGAGCATAATCAGGAGGCGGTTCTCGCCAAGCTTGGCGATGCCGTCCAAATATTTCGCCTTAATGCCGCCGACCACTTCCGGAGGCGAATCGATCGTATCCCTGTCGATATCGATAACGTCGTTGGCCGAATCGACGATAAAACCGACTTCCATCTCTTCCAGCGCGACGACGATAATGCGCGAGTTGTCCGTAACGGGCGTTTCTTCCAGACCGAAGCGGCCTCTTAGATCGATGACCGGAACGACGATGCCGCGCAAATTGACGACGCCTTTAATGAAGGAGTACGTCTTGGGAACGCGGGTAATCGGCATCATCCGCTCAATCGTACGCACCTTATCGACTTCGATGCCGTATTCCTCGTTATTCAAGGCAAAAACGATCACTTTCACTTCTTCCATGTTGACCCCTCCTAATATTCGTTATTTGATCAGCGAGTTTGGATCAATAATGAGAGCTACCTGGCCGTCGCCCAATATCGTCGCTCCCGAAATCGATTCGACGTTCGTCAAATAGCTGCCGAGCGATTTCAACACGATCTCGCTTTGGCCGATAAACTCGTCAACCGTAACCGCCGCAAGCTTCTCCCCTTTGCGGATAACGACGATTTCCGTTTCCTCTTCGCCGCGCTCGTCATAATCCGGACAATTCAATACGCGGCTTAACGATACGAGCGGGATGACATTGTTCCGGTATTCGATCATTTGGGCCCCGTGTATGTTCCGCACTTGCTCCTGCTTGATAACCGCCGTTTCCGCAATGGACGAAAGCGGGATGGCGTATTTTTCCGACCCGAGCTTGATCAGCATGGCGGAAATAATCGACAGCGTCAGCGGCAGCTCTACGGAAAACTTCGTTCCTTTGCCAAGCGCCGATTCGATCGTCACATTGCCGCCGAGCGATGTGATTTTCGATTTGACGACGTCCAGTCCCACGCCCCTGCCCGAGATGTCGGAGATGACGTCCGCCGTGCTGAAGCCCGGCGCGAAGATGAGCATATTCATTTCGTTAACGCTCATCGTCTTTGCTTGCTCTTTCGTCACGATGCCGTTTTTGATGGCTTTGTCCAGCACCTTCTCATGGTTGATGCCGCCGCCGTCGTCTTCGACTTCGATGAACACGTTGTTGCCGCTATGGTAAGCTCGGAGATGAACCGTTCCCGTTTCCGGCTTACCGGCCGCAATCCGTTTGTCGACCGGCTCGATGCCATGGTCCAGCGAGTTGCGCAGCAGATGGACAAGCGGGTCGCCGATCTCGTCGATGACGGTCCGATCCAGCTCGGTGTCGGCGCCCGTTATGACAAGGTCGATTTTTTTGTCCAGCGATTTCGCCAAGTCGCGTACCATGCGCGGGAAACGGTTAAATACCGATTCGACCGGAACCATCCGCAGCTTCAGCACAATATTTTGCAAATCGTTGCTTACGCGCGCCATATGCTCGACCGTCTCGGTCAAATCGGTGCGCTTCACTTCGCTGGCCAGCTGCTCCAGCCGGACTCTGTCGATAAGAAGCTCGCTGAACAAATTCATCAGCGAATCGAGACGGTCGATATCGACCCGAATCGTTTTCGATACGGCCGCGCCCGCCGCCGCGGTTTGATTGCGCGAGGCGGCGATTTGGCGTGCGGCTTCCGCCTTCTCCGGCGCAGGATCTCCGGCCGCAGGCTGAGCCTTCGCTTGCTCGGCCGCGCGCTGCTTACCGTCAGCCGTCATGCGGGCAAGGGACTCCATATTGAGCGCCTCGACCTGTACCGACTCGATTTCGGAAATATCGCCGATTTTGGCCTGCAGGTCGTCAGCCGGCAAATTCGAGATCGTAATGACGGTAAACGTCTGATCGAAGCTGCCCTGTTCCAAATCTTGAACCGAAGGGTCAGATTTGACGATTTCGCCGTTTTGCTCGATCAGATCAAACACCATATACGCCCGAACGGATTTCAACATGCAATCCTCGCGCAGCGCAACCGTTATATGAAATACGGCTAGGCCGCTTTCGATGGACTGCTTCAGCACGGAGGCTTGGAATTCGTCCAGCAGCATGGCCGCCGGCTTACCCGCCGATGTCGATGGAGCGGCCGAATCGGCTTTCGCTGCCGACTCGTTTCCTGCGCTGTCGGCCGCTTTGTAATCTCCTTTGACGATGGAAACAAGCGATGCGACGATAGACGTGACGTCCGCTTTGCCGCTCCCGCCTCCCACGATGTCCTGCACCATGGCTTCCAGCGCGTCCAAGCCTTTAAACAGCGTATCGAAAATAAATTCATCCATTTTCAGCTTGTTGTTCCGCACCAGATCAAGCACATTCTCCATCTCGTGGGTAAGGGAAGCCAGGTCCTCGAAGCCCATCGTGGCCGACATGCCTTTCAGCGTATGGGCGGAACGGAAAATGGTCTGCACGATGGAGAGATCTTCGGGATCGTTCTCCAGCTGCAGTAAATTTTCGTTCAACGCTTGCAGATGATCGTTTGATTCATCGATAAACATCGACAAGTAAGCATTCATGTCCATCCCAATTGCACCTCCTGATTGAATTTGCCGCTATTTCGATACGTTGTGCACCAGACTCGGCGCGATTTGCTGCAGCGGCACGACCGCTTGAGCCGAGCCGTTCTCGACCGCGCAGCGCGGCATCCCGTAAACGACGCATGTTTCCTCCGCTTCGGCGATCGTCGATGCCGCGCCGCTTTTCGCGAGAGCCTCCATTCCTTTCGCGCCGTCGCTTCCCATCCCGGTCATAATGACCGCATGGCGCTGCAGCTCCTTGAACGGCACAAGCGACTCGAAGAGAACGTCGACCGCCGGCCGATGGCCGCCCCGCGGAGGCTCTTGCGTCAGCTTGATGCAGTAGCCGTCTTTGTCCCGCGAAAGCTCCATATGGCTTCCGCCGGGCGCGATATAAACGACTCCGGGCAACACCTTTTCGCCTTGCTCCGCTTCGACGACCTTGAGCCGGCTGAAGCTGTCTAGCCGCTGCGCCAAAGATCTTGTAAACTTGGGCGGCATATGCTGGACGACCAGCACCGGCGCCGGCAGATGCTCGGGCAGCGAGCTAATGACTTCGTGCAGAGCGCGCGGTCCGCCGGTCGACGTGCCGATGGCGACGATATGCCGAAAGGAAACCGGTTGGACGGGCTTCGATTTTTTCTTCGGCGCGTTTTCGGCCGCGGCGGGTTCCGCCGGGGCTGCCGGAGAACCCGCGCCGGCATTCGGCGCCGTCGTTGCCGGACGATACGCCTGTGTCGTTTCGTTTACGACCGCTTTCGCGCTGGACGGTCCTGCCGGTTTGGCTTTGGACTCCTTCTTTTGGCCTTTGCCGATCGCGGTTTGTCCATCGGCCGCTTCAGGAAGCTTTATGGCCGGCTTCCGGTACGCGGAGTCCGGCATGCGGGCCGTTTCCGTTACCGGCGGCAGCGCGGCCGGTCCGGCAAGCTTCCGCTTCCGCTGCGTCATGACGGCCATTTTCAGCTTTTCGATCAACAGCTCGCCGACTTGCTGAATATCGTCGGAGACGGCGCTCGTCGGCTTGCGGATAAAGTCAAAGGCACCGTGTTGAAGCGCCTTGATCGTCTCGCGCATGTTCTGTTCGCTGATGCCGGACAGCATAATGACCGGCGTCGGCGATTCCTTCATAATGATCTGGAGCGCCTCGAGCCCGTTCATCAGAGGCATCTCCAAATCCAGCGTCACGGCGTCCGGCTTAAGCCGCTTGACCGCTTCTACCGCTTCTTCCCCGTTGCCTGCCGTTCCGATGACGGCAAATTCGGAGTCCCGCGTAATCAAATCGCTGAAAATGGCCCGCATAAACGGCGAATCGTCCACCACAAGAATGCGGTATGGCTCCATTGTTGTTCCCCCCAGGATGATCAAGTTTATCTCGGTACGCCGAACATTTTATGTATAAAACCTTTCAACCCGTCGGCCTTCTCTTTGTAGGGCAACTCCATATAGCGTCTGGTCATCTGTTCGAGCGCCCGCGCAGCCGGGCTTCCCGGATAAGCAAGACTGAACGGCTGCTGCTTTCGAACCGCTTTCGTTACGAACGCGTCTTCGGGCAAGACGCCCATCTCCTGTATGGAGGTTTGCAGAAACCGCTCGGCCGCCAAAACCATTTTTTCGAGCGTATGCTTGCCTTCCCGCCCGTCCATCGCCCGATTGACGACCAGCTTGAAGCCGGTTTCGATGTTTAACGATTTCACCATCTTGATCAAGGCGTACGCGTCGGTAATGGCGGTTGGCTCGGGCGTCGTGACCACGATCGTCTCCTGCGACGCTTCCATAAACTTGATGGCTTCTTTGCCAAGTCCCGCGCCGGTATCGAACAAAATATAATCGTATTGTCCTTGCAAGCTTTCGATTTGCTCCGCCGCATACCTCAGCTGCCCGGGACTTACGTCCAGCAAATCCGCAAGGCCCGAGCCGCCGGCGACAAATCGGATTCCGCCCGGTCCTTCCTGAATAAGCTCATGGATCGTTTTCTCCTGCCGGAACAAATGATACATACTGTACGGAGCCGACACGCCCAGCAGCACGTCAATGTTCGCCATGCCGATATCGGCGTCGAACAGCAGCGTTCTTCTGCCCAGCTTCTGGAGCGTCAGCGCGAAGTTCAGGCTGAAATTCGATTTGCCGACGCCGCCCTTGCCGCTGGTTACGGTCACAAGCCGGGTTCTCCGCGAAGCATCGACTTTTGCTTTGCTGCGAATCAAGCTTCGCAGCGCTTCCGCCTGATCATTCATCGTCCGGTTCCCCCAACAGCCGTCCTATGTACTGCTCCGGATCGAATTTGTCGATGTCGTCCGGTACCGTTTGACCGCCGGCGACATAAGTCGGATGGAGCTGAAATTTCATAATCAGGTTCAAAATCGCGCCGTAAACGCTTGTCTCGTCCAGCTTGGTGAACAATACTTTGCGGACGCCGAACTTCGTAAAATGCTGCGCCACTTGGAACATGTCTCTTGTTTTGCCCGTAAGGCTAAAGACGAGAACCGTATCGCTTTGGTCGCCGGCATGAAGCAGACTGTTCACTTCGGACACATGCAGCTCGCTTCTGAAGTTCCGCCCTGCCGTATCCATAAAGATCAGATCGCGGTCTTCCAGCTGCCGGAAAGCTTTAGGCAAATCCATCGGCGAGAAGACGACTTCCATCGGAATGTTCAAGATGCTTGCGTACGTGCGAAGCTGGTCGACGGCGGCGATCCGGTAGGTGTCCGACGTGATAAAACCGAGCTGACGCCCGCGGTTAATGGTCTGCTCGGCCGCAAGCTTGGCAATCGTGGTGGTCTTGCCGACGCCCGTAGGACCTACAAAATGAACGATCCGGACGCCTTCACCGACGGGTTCGGCGGGATAAGGCTCCAGCCATTCCAACAGCGCCAGCCGTGCGGCTTCCCACACTTCATGCCGGTCCATCGCCATTTCGCGGTCCGCATGCTTCTCCCTGAGCGAAGCGACCAATGCTTCGGCCAAATCCGGCTCCACCTCTTGGCCGGCCAGCCGGTCGCGCAGCGCCCGGAACGGTTCCGGAAGGCCGGATTCGGCTTCCTTCTTCGACATCTGCACAATAAATTGTTTGATCCCTCTTATTTCCGCGAACAGGTCTTCGGTAACCGTCCGTTCCTCCAATCGCGCCGCCGGCTGCTGGCCGTTCTGAGTAACGTTCGGCGTTCCGGAAGGCGCCTGGGGCTGTACATGTACCGGACGTTCCTTGACGGCCGTAGCGGCACGCTGCAATTCGCGGGGCGGCCAAGTTTCCGCTCCGGATGCGGCCGTCCTTTCGGACGGACCGGCTTCAGGCTGACGAGCCGGTTTTGCCGGGGCAGCGGCAGCCGCCGCATGACCGGTTTCCACCGCGGCGAGCACTTCCATCCTTCGCTTGCGGAACATCCCCATGAACCCGCCGGTCCGGATTTCCTTCGTATTCAAAATGACGGCATCTTTCCCAAGCTCGCTGCGGATCATCGCTATCGCCTCGGGCAGCTCGTTTACGACATACCGTTTCACTCTCATAAATTCACCACCCCTACGCTTTGCACTTCCACGTTAGGCTCCAGCTCGCTATAGGAAATAACGGGCACATCCTGCATCGTCCGCTCCACGATCTGCCGCAAATACATCCGAATAGTAGGCGACGCGAGTACAAGAGGCTGCTGACCGGATTGAATTTGGCGGCCGACCTGCTCGTTCAGTTTTTTGTAAATTTGCTGCGTCGACACCGGATCCAGTGAGATATAGCTGCCATGCTCGGTTTGCTGCACCGATTCGGCGATTTTTTTCTCCAGCGCCGGACCTACCGTGATTACTTGCAGCATTTCGCCGTTCGGCGAGAACTGCTGGGTAATTTGGCGGGACAACGCCTGCCGCACGTACTCCGTCAGCACGTCCGTGTCTTTGGTGTATTGTCCATGGTCGGCCAGCGTCTCGAAGATCGTAACCAAATCCCGGATCGACACTTTCTCCTTCAGCAGCTTGGCGAGCACTTTCTGAATGTCGCCAACGGACAATATCGAAGGAATCAGCTCGTCCACCAGCGCCGGATACGACTCGCGCACGTTGTCGATCAGCGTCTTCGTTTCCTGGCGGCCCAGCAATTCGTGGGCGTGGCGCTTGATGATTTCCGTCAGATGCGTCGCCACGACCGACGGCGGGTCGACGACGGTGTAGCCCGACAGCTCGGCTTGCTCCTTCATCGAATCGTCAATCCACAAAGCCGGAAGGCCAAAGGCCGGCTCGGTCGTTTCGATGCCGACGATGCTGTCGTCTTCGAAGCCGGGGCTCATCGCCAAATAATGGTTCATCAGAAGCTCCCCGCGGGCAACCGTATTTCCTTTGATCTTCATGACATATTCGTTAGGCCTAAGCTGAATATTGTCCCGAATGCGGATGACCGGAACGACAAGCCCCATCTCAAGCGCGCATTGCCGTCGGATCATGATGATCCGGTCCAGCAGATCCCCGCCTTGCTGCGTATCGGCAAGCGGGATAAGCCCGTACCCGAACTCGAATTCGATCGGATCGACCTGAAGCAGGCTGATGACGCTTTCCGGGCTGCGAACCTCTTCGATCTGCTGTTCTTCTTCCATCGTGATTTCCTCTTGAAGCTGCCGGGACAAGCTTTTTTGCATGCGCCATGCGCCGAACGCAAGCAATGCCGCGAACGGGAACGTCCGCATGACGCCGATCGGCGTGAACAAGCCCAGCATCGCGACCGTTCCGGCCACGATATAAAGCAGCTTCGGATACTTCAGCAGCTGGCCCGTCAAATCCTCGGCCATGTTCCCGTCGGAAGCCGCTCTCGTAACGATGAGCCCCGCTGCCGTCGAAATAAGGAGCGCCGGGATTTGGCTGACGAGACCGTCGCCGATCGTCAGAATCGAATACGTTTCCAGCGCTTCGGCGAAATCCATGTTATGTACGGCCATTCCGATAATAAAGCCGCCGATCAGGTTGATCAGCAAAATGATAATCGAAGCGATGGCATCGCCTTTGACGAATTTGCTTGCGCCGTCCATCGCGCCGTAGAAGTCCGCTTCCCGTTCGATTTTGGAGCGCCGCTCTTTCGCTTGCGCTTCGTTAATCAAGCCGGCGTTCAAATCCGCGTCGATGCTCATTTGCTTCCCCGGCATCGCGTCGAGCGTAAACCGGGCGGCAACTTCGGCAACCCGTTCCGATCCTTTCGTGATGACGATAAACTGAACGACGACGAGGATCAGGAAGACGATAAAGCCGATGGCGATTTGTCCGCCCCCGACCCAGCTGCCGAACGTTCTTACTACCTCGCCCGCTTCGGCGTAGGCCAAAATGTTTCGGGTCGTCGAGACGTTAAGCGCCAGCCTGAACAAAGTCGTGACGAGCAAGATTGCCGGAAAGATGGAGAAATCCAGCGCCTCCCGCGTGTTCATCGCGATTAGCAAAATCATCATCGCCAATGAAATATTCAATATAAGCAGAATATCCAAAAGCAGCGTTGGGATCGGGATGACCATCATAAGCACGATGCCGATAATACCTACGAGGATGATTAAATCCTTTGCTTTCATGACGCTGCCTCCTTCCTCCCACAATCTCTAATAAGCAAACGAACTATTTCCTTCTGCCTTTCACTTTGTATACGTAAGCCAGAACTTCCGCAACGGCCTGGAACAGGTCGGCCGGGATGCTGTCCCCGATGTCCGCCCGTTCGTACAAAGCTCTTGCGAGCGGCTTGTTTTCCATCGTGATAACGCCGTTCTCCCTCGCGATTTCCTTAATCCGCTGGGCGACGTAATCGACGCCTTTCGCAACGATAACCGGCGCTTCCATCCGGCCCGCGTCGTATTTTAAAGCGATTGCGAAGTGAGTCGGGTTCGTTATGATCACATCGGCCTTCGGCACTTCCTGCATCATGCGCTGCAGCGCCATTTTGCGCTGCCGTTCGCGGATGCGACCTTTAATGAGCGGATTGCCCTCCGTCTTTTTGTACTCGTCTTTAATGTCCTGCTTGGACATCCGGATGCTTTTCTCGTGTTCGTACCGTTTGTACATGTAATCTCCGAAACCCAGCACGACGAGCACAGCGCTGACCGCAAGCCCGAGCTTCATCGTCAAATCCGCCGCAAAGCCGAAAATCTGTTCGACCGGGACGCGCCATAACGCCAGGACGGTTGTCCACTCGCTGCGAATCGTGACATATACGCAAACCGCAATTATCGCAACTTTCAAAATACTCTTAAAAAACTCGACCAAAGCGTGCATGGAAAAAATATTTTTAAACCCTTTGATCGGGTCGAGCTTCGACAATTTCATCTTGAGAGGCTCGCCCGTCAGAAGAAAACCGAACTGCACGACGTTGCCCACGACGGCGAAAACGACGGTTACCGCCAAGAGCGGCGCGATCAGCAGCAATATATCGATTACGATCTGCGTCGACAGCTTCATGACGTTATCCACCGTCAGTTCCATCGTAATCCAATCCTGAAACAGGCTTCCGAACAGCTGAAGAATCCGCTCCTTGAAATAACCGCCAAGCATGATGAAGCATAAGAAGCAAAACAGCAGCGACAAGGAGGCGGGCAGCTCCGGCGACTTGGCCACCTGGCCCTTTTGCCTCGATTCCTGGCGTTTCTTCGGAGTGGCGCGCTCGGTTTTCTCTTGGCTGAACAGCTGCAAATCGAGCCTTAAGCGGTATGTCCGCATACGCATCCGTCCTCCTTTAAGTCCCGCTCTTCCCTTGCAGTACGACAAAAAACTTTTCCAGCGAATCGAAGAGAATCGAAAACAAATGGCCCAGCAAAATCGCGAATTCCGGCAGCAGAAGAATGAGAAGCAGCATGCCGATCAGCAATTTAAGCGGCAAGCCGATTACGAACACGTTGAACTGCGGCGCCGTTTTAGCCAGAAAAGCAAGTCCCGCGTCGGTCAAAAACATGGCCACGATAATCGGCGCGGCCACCTGCAGCGCCAGCAGAAACGTATTGCTCGCCAATCTGGCCAGCTGATCCGTTATTTCTCCGCTTGCAAGCCGGCTGTAGAAGGCGTTGTCGATCGGAAGCCATGCGTAGCTGTTCATCAGTCCGCGAAGCAAATAATGATGCCCGTCCATCATTAGAAATACGAGAATGGTCAGCAAATATTTAAAATTGCCGAGAAGCGGGGCGGATTGCCCGGTGACCGGATCGACGACGTTAGCCATCGAAAACCCGATTTGCAGGTCCATAAAGCCCCCTGCCGCCTGCACCACGGCAAAAAACAGATAAACGACGAATCCGATGGCGACGCCGATCAAAATTTCCCGGATAACCATCAGCACGTATAACGGATCCGTCACGACGGGCTGATCGAAGCCGTTTGCCATAAACACAAGCAGCGATACAAAAAAACCTAACCCGATTTTGAAGGAGCTCGGGAAGTTTTTGAAAGAAAACACAGGCGATACGACGAAAAACGCAGTTATTCGACAGAAAATCAGCAAAAAAATAGGGAAACCTTGTACAATCGCTTCCATCATCCGATATATTTATACAGATTGTTCAGAATCTCGTATGTAAACTGAATCAACGTGTTTAATATCCAAGGTCCGAATACGATGAGTGCGACGAACACGGCCACGATTTTCGGCACGAAAGCAAGCGTCTGCTCCTGGATTTGCGTCGTCGCCTGAAAAACGCTGATGACAAGGCCGATAATTAACGCAAGCGCTAGCATAGGCGCGCTGGCGATAAGCGTCGTATATACGGCTCGCCCTGCCAATCCGATAACAAATTCAGCGCTCATCCGTCCATCCTCCTTACGGTTACGTGCCAAAGCTGAGCAGCAGCGACCTGACGACCAAATACCAGCCGTCCACCAATACGAACAACAGCAGCTTGAACGGCAATGAAATCATGACGGGCGGCAGCATCATCATCCCCATCGCCATCAGCACGCTCGATACGATCATGTCGATGACGAGGAACGGAATAAAGATCATAAAGCCCATCTGGAACGCAGTCTTCAGCTCGCTGATCGCAAAGGCCGGGACGAGCACCGTAATAGGAATATCCTCGTAGCTTTCCGGCTTCTCCGTTTTCGTATATTCCATGAACAGGAGCAAGTCTTTCTCTCTCGTATTCTGGAACATAAACTTTTTCATCGGAACCGAAGCTTTCTCGAACGCTTCCGTCTGGGATATTTCCCCCTTCAAATACGGCTGCAGCGCGACTTCGTTCACTTGCGAGAAGGTCGGCGCCATAATGAAGAAGGTGAGAAACATCGCCAGCCCGATCAACACTTGCGTGGGAGGCGTCGTAGCCGTACCGAGCGAAGTCCTCACGAAGCCTAGCACGACGACGATTCTAGTAAAGCTGGTCATCAGTACGAGAATGGCGGGCGCAACGCTGAGCACCGTAATGAGCAGCAATATGGAAAGCGCGCTGGTGCCGGGCGTTTCCCCGTTCGAATTCCCGATATTGATCGAAACATCCGGCAGCGGTTCGGCATAAGCGTGCCCATGCGTGAATATCGCAAGCAGCAGAGCAACAGCAATTGATAGTAAACACTTATTATTCATCATCCATCGACCGTTCGTTAAGTTTTGAATTTTGCAGAATCGATTCGATTTGCTGTTTGCGATCCGATTGCTTGCTCATATTGTCAGCCAGCAGTTGTTCAAAGGTACCGGAAGAAACCCACTCCTGCGAGGAACGGGACGGGTCTTCCGGATGCTTGCGAAGCTTTCTCCAAGCGTTCGCAAGCGAAGCGGAAGACCATGCCGCCTCTCGCTTGTCCGACAAAGCCGTGATGATGGCCTTGGCTTCCTCTTCGTTCGCGATCCGGTCAAGAAGCGTTACATCTTCCCCGACGCCGATGACATACAACCTTCCCGCCACTTCTACGACCTGCAAAGATTTATTCTGGCCGAGCGCGACCCCGCCAAGCGAGCGCAGCGAGCGGTTCGCTCCCCACGCTTGACTGCGTCCGGCCAACCATTTGATTACGATATAAATTAATGCGATGACAATCGCAAGCGATACGATAACCCATAGGATGCTGCCGGCCATGCTTCCGGAAGATATGTGGGGCACCTCTTCCAGATCCTCCGATGCGGCGGCCGCAGCAGCAGCCGGACACGCGAAGGAGGCCGTTCCAAGCCATGCAAGCTTGGGCAGATGCTTCAGCTTTGCCATTATCCCAACGTCTTCTTGATCGCTTCGATTACGCGGTCGGCTTGAAACGGCTTGACGATAAAGTCCTTGGCGCCGGCCTGGATCGCATCGATAACCATGGCCTGCTGCCCCATCGCCGAGCACATAATGACTTTCGCATTGGCATCCAGCTTTTTGATTTCCTTCAGAGCCGAAATTCCGTCCATCTCCGGCATCGTAATGTCCATCGTAATGAGATCCGGCTTCAGCTCCTTATATTTTTCAACGGCTTGAGCGCCATCCTGAGCTTCGCCTACGACTTCGTATCCGTTCTTGGTCAGAATGTCCCGAATCATCATGCGCATGAACGCTGCGTCGTCTACGATCAAAATACGGTTTGCCATTTCTGTTTCCTCCTAAGGAACTATTGTAATTTTTGTATGCGGTCCCATTGGCTTACAATGTCGGTTACACGAACGCCGAAGTTTTCGTCGATGACGACCACCTCGCCTTTGGCGATCAGCTTGTTGTTGACCAGAATGTCGACCGGTTCTCCGGCAAGCTTGTCCAGCTCGATGATCGACCCCTGCGACAATTCGAGAATTTCCTTAATCTGCTTCTGGGTCCTTCCTAATTCTACCGTCACCTTGAGGGGAATGTCGAGAAGCAAATTAAGATTTGTTTGGTCGGCTTGAACGTATGGAGCACGGTTCAAGTCTGCGAATTGCACCGGTTGGACGTTCACGTTACGAGCCGCAGTATGCCCATAGGTCTGAGGACCCATCTGCGGAACTGGTGCATACGGCACCCCTGCCGAAAGTCCCGGTCCTGCGGAAGCCGGCATTACAGGTTGTTCAAGGGCATAATACGGCTGTTGCGCCTCCTTCGCGGCCGAAGAGTCGACCGGCTGCTTCTGATGAACGGGCTGATCAAGCGGAGCGGGTGGAGCCTCAGGCGACTGCCCGGAAGGCGCCGCTTCCTCTTCTTCGGTTCCCATCAATATCGCGACCATCTTTCTGGCGAACGGGACAGGCAGAAGCTGCATAATCGTGGAGTCTATCAGATCGCCGATCATCAGACGGAACGAGATTTTGATAAACACGTCGTCCGGCGGAAGATGGGATACGCCTTCTCCTTTGTCCATGTCCAAAATATCGATGCCCGGCGGCGATATATTGACGAACCGGTTAAAGATGGTAGACATGGAGGTCGCAGACGAGCCCATCATTTGATTCATCGCTTCCTGTACGGCGCTTATATGTATTTCGTTCAACTCTTCCTCAAGAGCCTTGCCTTCTCCTCCGAGCATCAGATCGGCAATGACCTGAGCGTCCTTCGTCTTGATGACGAGCGAGTTGATGCCTTGAAAACCGTCGACATACTGCACGCTGACGGCGACATGCGGCTTCGGAAATTCGTCGTTCAAGTTTTCGCGTTTGACGAGCGTTACCTGCGGCGTCGTAATGTCGACCTTGCAACCCAAAAGAGTGGACAATGCCGTTGCCGCGCTGCCGAACGTAATGTTTCCGATTTCGCCTAACGCGTCCTGCTCGATCGAAGATAAGTAGCTTTGCAGTTCATCGGCATCGGACGCCGGCTGATTGTCTTCCTCGTCTATCGACGACTGGCGGAGCAGCGCATCGATTTCTTCTTGCGACAAATAGTCTTTACTCGTCATTATCCTCTTCCACTCCTTCGCTGACTATTTCGTCCACCTGCACGGCGAGACGGTCTCTCACGCTGCCCGGACTGCCGATAAATTTCAGCTTGTCGCCGACTTTGATGCGAAGCCCTTCGTTAACTGGTTTCGCAAGCGAGATGACGTCTCCGACATTCAGACTAAGAAACTCTTGAATCGTAATCGCCGACTCGCCGAGCTCCGCAATAATAGGCAGCTTTGCTTTGCTGAGGCGGTGTTCCAGCATTTCCACTTCTTCCGGAACGCGGGCTTTCTTCTGCGACACGAACCAATGATGGGCCGAAAGCTTCGGCATGATCGGCTCCAGAACGACATGCGGAATACATAGGTTGATCATTCCGGACGTATCGCCGATTTTGGTGCTGAGCGATATGAGGGCGATCGTTTCGTTCGGGGAGACGATTTGCATAAATTGCGGATTCGTCTCCAACGCTTCGAGCCGCGGCGAAATGTCGAGGATCGTTTTCCATGCGTCCTGCAAGCTTTCAAACGTCCCTCTAAAAATTCGTTCTATGACAATCGTTTCGATTTCGGTCAAATTTTGAATCTTGGACGGCGCCGTTCCCGGTCCTCCAAGCAGACGGTCCAGCATTGCAAAGGCTACGTTCGGGTTAACCTCCAGCACCATTCTTCCTTTTAACGGCTCCGCTTCGAAAATGTTCAATATCGTCATTTTCGGAATTGAACGGATAAATTCATCATAAGGCAGCTGTTCCACCTGCACGACATTGATTTGAACGAAAGTACGAAGCTGCGCGGAGAAGTAGGTTGTCAAATATCGCGCGAAATTCTCGTGTATGCGCGTTAAGCTGCGGATATGGTCTTTCGAGAATCGAACGGCGCGCTTGAAATCGTACACTCTGATTTTGCGGGTGTTTTCTTCTTTTTTAAGTTCCTCCGCATCCATTTCGCCCGAAGACAAAGCGGCAAGCAGCGCGTCAATCTCGTTCTGCGACAATACATCAACCAACTCTCTCACCCCCTTCTTGGCATGTCGGCATTATTTGAGGCTCAAATTTCCGAAATCAGGATTTTGGTAATTTCCACTTTAATCAGCTTGCCTTCCGGAAGAACGGGATTGATCAGAGACAGCAGCTTGGCTTCAAGCGCGTCTTCGCCTTGCGAGCCTTTCAGATCGTCTTCCGTCATATCCGCGACCGCCCGGTTAATGACCGGCTTCACTTCGATTTCCAGAAGCTTGTCGAACTCTTCCTTCGTTTTCTTGCTGTCGAGCTGGAACGCAAGGTCAAGCTGTACGACGTATTCCGGATTTTTCAAATTGCGCATGAAATCTTTAAGCTCCGAGCTGACGGCTACAAGCTGATCCGCGCTCAGCTTCTGAACCTCCACTTGCTCGGATTCTTTGCCGTCTTCCGGTTTCTCGGTAATCACGTTGAACAAAATGACGGATACGACCGCGATTAAGGAAACGGCAAGCAAAATCGTAATCATCCATGGCAGCATTTTTTTCATTCTGAGTCCTCCGTTTGTTCGGTCTTCAAGGCCGCCGCCGGGACAACGCCGATCGCTCTCAAATAACTTTGCACTAACCCACTTAGCTGCTCCGTCGTTTCTTTTACGATTAATTTTTTGCCCGTCGTAAGCGTGATGACCGTATCGGGCGTTTCTTCGGCCGTCTCGATCAACAGCGCGTTAATCATAAGCTGCGTCCCGTTCAGACGTGTGACCTTTATCATCATTTACCCCCCAATACCGGGGGAGGCGTTATCAAGCCGCGCCTCCCCTCAGTTATCCGCTAACCGCCGGTTAGCGCTTCAGGTTTACGACTTCTTCGAGAATGCTGTCGGATGTCGTAATGATCCGCGAGTTCGCCTGGAAGCCGCGCTGCGCGACGATCATTTCCGTAAATTCGTCGGTCAGCTCGACGTTGGACATTTCCAGCTGGCCCGCGATGACGACGCCGGTTCCGGCTTCTTCGTCGCCCGGGAAGGTAAGCAGATCTTCGATCGTTTCTGCGATGTCGGCGTTTCCGGTCAGGCGGTATTTGCTGCCGCCGACCTTCTCAAGGCCGCTCGGATTCGCCACTCTCGCAACGCCGATCTGCGTCAATGCTTCCGTGCCGTCCGCCGTCGTGACCATCACGGAGCCGTCTTGGGAAATGGAGAAGGACGTCGTTTCTTCAGGCAGCGTAATGATATCTCCGCCTGCATCCAATACAAAATAACCGTCCTGCGTAACAAGCTGGTTGTTCGCATCCACCATAAAGCTGCCGTTGCGGGTCAGGAGCATTTCGCTTTCACCCGGCGTAGCCTGTACGACAAAAAATCCGTCGCCGTCGATTCGAAGATCCGTTCCGACGTTGGTCGTCTGAGCGCTTCCGCTCGTATGAATCGTCTGAATGGCCGATACGGACACGCCGAGGCCGACCTGCTTCGGATTGACGCCGGCCTGCTCCCCTTCGGCAGGAGTGGTCGCTCCGTTGACCGTCTGGCTCAAAATATCGGAGAACAGGATACGGCTCGACTTGAAGCCGATCGTATTGACGTTCGCAATGTTGTTGCCGATAACGTCAAGCTTCGTTTGAAACCCTTTCATGCCGGACACGCCGGAATACATCGATCTGATCAAATCTATCATCCCTTCTCTTATAATCGGTTATAGGCTGCTTCTGTCGATCCGCAGCCGAAGGCTTCCTTATGAGGTCCGGCCTTCCTTGACGATGACGGCGCTGTCGATTTGGGTAAAGACGTTGTTGGCCAGCTGGCTGCCGTCCATTGCCGTTACGACCGTGCGGCTCGGCACATTGACGATCATCGCGATGTCCCGGTATACGATCAGCGAGTTGACCGCTCCCTTCTGCTTCGCCTCTTCGACCGCATGGCTGATCTTCATGATCGAATCCGCCGGCAGCTCGATGCCGCGCTGGCGCATTCGCGTTTCTGCGTGATGGCTGAACTTAAGCGAGCTGGAATCAAGCCACTCTTTGAACGTCGGACCTTGAGAAGCGGCCTCGGCGTCCCGATGGACGGTTTTTCCTTTGACCGGCGGTACGGCATTCGCGGGATAAAATTGACCGATCCTTATCGAATCGCTCATGCTTCCTCAGTCCCTTCCGTCTCGTCAACCGAACCGGAAGCTTCTTCTTCGGAGCCCGCTCCCTCTTCCGTATCGCCTGTTTCTTCCGTTCCTTCGGCGGCCGTATCCGTCACGCCCAGAATGACGTCAAGCAAAATATGCGTATCGCCGACCTTGGCGTAAAGACCGTCGTCGCCGGCATAAATGGCGTCCACGACGCCGCTTTTGTTCACGACTTCGCCCTCTTCGTCGAGCTCGGCCCATTCGATCGTCTTGCCGATCAACGTGGATGCGGAGCCTAGGTTCATCGACATCGCGTCGAGCTTGTCCGATATGTTCATCAGCTGCTCGACCGACGTAAATTGCGTCAGCTGCGCGATATATTCCGTATTGTCCATCGGATTCATCGGATCCTGGTTTTTAAGCTGTTCGACGAGAAGCTGGAGAAAAGCCTCTTTGCCCAGCGTCGTATTGCTTGAAACCGAGGATGACGAAGATGCGGATGAAGTTGCCGTGGAACTATAATTGGACGTTACTTGGTTCACTGCCACGCTTATTCACCCCCGTCCCGCTTGCGTGTAAGCTAATGGATCGCCCATTTACCGACTGCTCCGTTTACGCAGTAGCGTTGATCGCCCGGCCATAGCCTAAATGACGGATCGCTTCCTGCTCGGCCAGCTCCTCCTCGAAATCGGACTCTACCGCTTCGGAACGGTCCCCGGCAGAAGCTTCATAGAAAGATTGGTCCCGGCTTCCGCGTTCGCCGTTGCTATCCGATAAATAAGAAGCGGGCTCTCCTTGCCATACCTCCAGCCTGTCGACGGTCAATCCTTGCGATTGAAGCGCCGCCTTCAGCTGGGACATCTGGTTGTCGAGCATATCCTTGGCCGCTGCCGATTCGGCATGGAAAACGGCCGTCAATTGCCCGTTCTGAACCGTAATTTGCAGGTCAAGCTTGCCCAGATGCTCGGGCGTCAATTGAAGCTTCGCTTCCATCACGCCGTTCGCCGAGGTCAAGTCGAATTTCTGAACCATAAACTCCGACATCGAGTGCGCGAATTGACTTGCGCTTACCGTGCCGGTCACCGGACTGCCTGCAACAGGCGCCGCCGCTTGCCGCCCGGCATTCGCGAAGGCCGCAGGCGCTTGAATAGGCGCGGTCCCGGCATCGCCCGCTTGTTCCTCAACCGGTTCGCCGGCCGTCGCTTGCTGTTCCGCAGCGGTCTTGAGCACGGATAAATTGCTCGTTTGCAACGTAAGCCGCTGAAGATAGGAAGCCGTCTGAGGGGAAGCGACCGTCTGCGCGTCTCCTCCTGCCACAAGCGGTTCTGCAACTTGGCCGGATAGCGCCTGCTCCTCAAGTGCGGCATCTCCGTTCAGCAGCGATTGCATCGCCTGAAGCTGTTTGAGAATCAGCTCGTTCGGATGCAGCGCTCCGACCTGCTTCATACCGCCTTGCAGGATGATGCTTTGCAGCTCGAGCAGCGACTCTTGCAGCGAACCTTTCAGCTCCAGGAGCGACTCTTGCGAATTGCGGCCGATGCCGTCTACGGCAACCGCCGGCATGATAGGCTCTCCGCCGAACAGCGCCAGCAAAGCGTTCATTTGATCCAGCGCTTCCAGAAGCTCGTCTTCCGGCTCGGCTTTGGCATCGGCAGCGTCGTCCTCTTCGCCGGGTTGCTCCAAGCCGTTCAGCAATGCTTCAATCGCGTCAAGCAAGCTTTCGGCAGTCGGGATGTCTCCCCCTTCGGGCAACACGTTATCCGCGATGGCCGCAATCGGCTTCTCCGCAGCCGTTTTGCCGCTTTCCCCGCCGGAAGGAGTCGTCTGTCCGATCTGCTCCACCAGCTGCTGGAAACCGCCGGCTCCGCCGCTTTGAGCCTGCTGCGTCTGAACGTTTCGTGCGGCAGGCGAGGAAGATGGCGTCATCTGCGAAATGTTGATCGTCATGTCGATATTTCACCTCCTTCCCGTCGTCACCCTGTTCCTACTTGCCCGACATTAATTTCGCCGTCAAGTCGGCCGCCACTTGCTCGTTCTCACCCGCCATCTCGGCCAGCAGGGCGGAACGCGTCGTGTCGTCCACCGCCTTCAATATCCGGAGCACTTTGCTTGGACTTACGCCCGCAAGACTTACCAGAAGCTTGCCGGCGCTGGCGGCATCCATCGCAGCAAACGTCTCGCCTAGCTGCTCGTCGGCCAAAGTGGAAGGCGTCGAGGAGGACGAGGATGGCGTCTTCGCAACGCTTCCCGCTGCGCTGGCTTCCGCCTCGGCCTTCTTCAATTCCTCTTGCAGAGCACTGATATCGAGGTCCTTGGAGGTTACGGCGTTTTTCAGCTGCATCGTCACTTCCGCAGCCGTTTCGGGCGTCATTTTCTCCAGAATCTTGGCCCTGCTGTTCGGAGCCATCGAGCCTAACACGAAAGCCATCTCTTCCACCGACATCGTTTCCAGAATCGGAGCCGCTTTGCTCGGAGACATCTTGGCATATACGTTCGCCAGCTCTTTCACGTTCGCTTCGTATTCTTCGTCGACCGCCGTTTCGGCCGTCAGCTTGAGCTGATCGTTCTCGGCCTTCAGATCGGCAAGCTCTTTATCCTGCTCCGTTTTTGCTTCCAGCGCCTCCGCCAGCTCCTCATCCTTCGCGGCCAGTTCGGCTTCCAGCTTCTCGATCTGCTGCACCAGATTGGCCGAACGCAGTTCCTCGTCGGAAGTTCCTTCGGCTCCGAGCGTCTGCGCGTCCGGCAGCACATCCTTCAGCAGCGGGATGGAATTGCCGATATCAAGCGCCTTGTTGCGCAGGTCGAAATTAAATAGAGTCAGAAGAACTCCCAGCAGCACAAGCGTAAACAGAATTGGCGTCACGAAAAACATGATCCGCTCAAACGCGCTGTAGCCTTGCTTCTCGTTCTCTAGATCCGTCAATGTCCTTCACTCCTTCTTGCCAGCCAACCCCTGTCGTCAACGAGCAGAAGCGACGTATCGAACGGTGGCAAACTCATCCAGCTCATTCTGCTCTTTTAGCTGCATTTCATAACGAAACCGCTCCTCGGCGCGGTTTCTCGCGTTCAGCCATACCTTCTCTTCCTTGACGGTATCGGACAACCGCGATCTCCGCAGATCAACCGATTTTTGCGCCCGGACGACGTCGTTTTGCTTCCGGCGAATCGTTTGATCGAGACTGTCGAGATAATGCTGGATCAGCTGCAATTCCGCCAGCGGAACGCCTTCCTGCGAGCATTCCCCGAGTTTCCGTTCCCAGCGTCCGCGCTCCTCGCGAAGCCGGCTTAACGACGACTCTTCTTCCTTCAAGGCCCCGATCGCGGAAGACAACAGCCATTCCGCTTGCGTTTTTTCGCTGGTCTTTAAATCTACGATTTTTTGAAAGGAATACCGGAATGCCGTCATCGCCGTCATCTCCTGTAGAAATCAATGATTAGCTGCTCCTGAGCTTCTTGCAGGCTTGTTTTTTCGTTCGTTTTTTGTTTGATATAGCTTTGAATCCGGTCGATATGTTCGATCGCTTTGTCAATTTCTTTATTGGAACCGTGCTGATATGCCCCTATATTGATGAGATCCTCCGAATCTCTATAAAGAGAAAGAAGTCTCTTCAGCTCGCTCGCCGCGTCGGACTGCTCTTCCGTCACGATTTCCTTCATGACCCGGCTGACGGACGACAGCACGTCGATGGCGGGATATTGTCCTTTGTTGGCGAGCTGCCGGCTTAATACGATATGCCCGTCCAATATGCCGCGAACGGCGTCGGCGATCGGCTCGTTCATATCGTCGCCGTCGACCAGCACCGTATAAAAAGCGGTTATCGAGCCCTGCCCGCCGGTACCCGCCCGTTCGAGCAGCTTCGGCAAATTCGCAAACACGGAAGGCGTGTATCCGCGTGTTGCCGGCGGCTCCCCGATGGCAAGGCCGACCTCGCGAAGCGCCATGGCGTAACGGGTAACGGAATCCATCATCAACATGACGTTTAAGCCGCGATCCCGAAAATATTCCGCAATGGTCGTAGCGATAAGCGCGCCTTTCATCCGAATGAGCGCCGGCTGATCCGAGGTTGCGACGACGACGACCGAGCGGGCAAGTCCTTCGGGCCCTAGGTCCTTCTCGATAAACTCGAGAACCTCGCGTCCCCGTTCGCCGATTAAAGCGATCACGTTGACGTCGGCCGTCGTGTTTCGGGCGATCATGCCCAGCAGCGTGCTTTTGCCCACTCCCGAACCGGCGAAAATACCGACGCGTTGACCTTGTCCGACGGTCAAAAGTCCGTCGATCGCGCGGACGCCGATGCCGAGCGGCTCCTTGACGCGCGGCCTGAGCAGCGGATTGCCGGGCTCGTTATTCGTGGAATAACGGGGCATTCGGGCCGGAAGGAAAGATCCGTCCAGCGGTTCGCCGAGCCCGTTCAGCACCTTGCCCAGCAGCTCGGAGCCGACCTGGACCGTAAGCGGCTTGCCCGTGCCGACGACGTCGCACCCGGGACTGATGGAATGCAGATCGCCAAGCGGCATCAGCAGCACTTTGTTGTCGCGAAAGCCGACGACTTCCGCCTTAATCGGCTTTGCCCCTTTATTCGGATAAATGAGGCACACTTCGCCGATGCTGGCATCCGGGCCTTCGGACTCGACCGTCAAGCCGATCACTTGCGTCACTTTGCCGTTGACCCGAATCGGATCGATGCGGCTGAGCTGTTCCAAATATTTCGAAACGTCCGGAATTTGCACGTTCATCTGTCCGCCCTCACTCTTTGTCGTTGTCATGTACAAGCAGCATGAGTTCGTTTTTGATCTCGGACAACTGAGTGTCGATTCGCGCGTCTACGCTGCCGAATGCGGAACGAATGACGCATCCGCGGTCCTGCACCTTCGAGTCGGGAATGATTTGCAGTTCCGCCTGAGAATCGATTGCCGTAAGCAATTCGTCGCGGGCCGCCTGCACGAAGGCCAGCTGGCTTGGGGCGACGCATAACGTAATGATCCCCTGCTCCCTTCTCCGGGACAGCGCACCTACAATCAAACGGGTTGCTAGCTCGGGCGTTTGCTCGAATTGCTCGCCGATAATTTTGCCGGCGATGGAGCAGCTTAGCTCAACGAGAAACGGCTCCGCCTCCTGGATGATTTGCTCCCGCATTTGATAAGCGGATTCCAGAACGGCAGCCGCTTCGGCCAATTTTTGCTCCCATTCGGCCCGAAGCTCGGCTTCGGCCGTGCCTGCGCCTTCCCTGTAGCCGTTTTCGTACCCGGCTGCCCGGGCGGCTTCGGTTACGGCTTCGTCTTCGGCGCGCTTCTCGGCCCACCACGCGTCGATTTGCTTTTGGGCGTCGGCCAGCAGCTGCTCGCTGATCCGGTTCGCTTCCGCGATCCGTTCGTTCGCGACCGACTCCGCATCCGACAATATCCGGTCGCGAAGCTTTAGAACGGCTTCGTCCGGGGCGGACGGCACGCTGTCGGTTTGCGGCTCCGGCCGAACTTGCGGCCGCTGCTTCAGCAGCTCCAGCACCTTCAGCTGCTCGAGCGGCATCACATGGGTCGACTTGATGAGATTAGACAATGATGTCATCTCCTCCGCCGCGGGCTATAATGATTTCCCCGGCTTCTTCTAGCCTGCGAATCGTAGCGACGATGCGGGTTTGCGCTTCTTCCACGTCACGCAGCCGAACGGGACCCATAAATTCCATTTCTTCCTTGAACGTTTCGGCCATGCGCTTCGACATATTGCGGAAGATCGCTTCGCGCACTTCTTCGCTTGCGACCTTAAGCGCAAGCTGGAGATCGGCGTTCTCGATATCGCGTATAATGCGCTGAATCGAGCGGTTGTCGATATTGACGATATCTTCGAAGACGAACATACGCTTCTTGATTTCTTCCGCCAGCTCCGGATCGTCGATTTCGAGCGCGTCGAGAATAGTGCGTTCCGTGCCGCGATCGACGCCGTTCAAAATTTGAACGATCGAATCGATGCCGCCGGCGTTCGTATAATCTTGCGTGACGGTTGCCGACAGCTTCTGCTCGAGGACGCGCTCCACCTGGGAAATCACCTCGGGGGACGTGCTGTTCATGAGGGCGACGCGGCGAGCCACGTCGGCCTGCTTCTCCTGCGGCAAGGACGACAAGATGTGAGACGCCTGCTCGGGCTGCAAATACGATAAAACGAGCGCGATCGTTTGCGAATTTTCGTTCTGGATAAAGTTCAAAATTTGCGTCGGCTCGGCTTTGCGGGCAAAATCGAACGGTCTGACTTGCAGCGTTGCCGTCAGCCGGTTGATCACCTCGACCGCTTTTTGCTCGCCAAGCGCTTTTTCCAATATATCTTTTGCATAGCCGATGCCGCCTTGCGTGATATACTCTTGAGCCATGCAAATTTGATGAAACTCGCTTAGAATCGTTTCCCGCTCCGCACTGTCCACTTTGCGGACATTGGCGATTTCAAGCGTAAGCTGCTCGATTTCCTCTTCCGATAAATGCTTGAAGATTTGCGCGGACACTTCCGGGCCAAGCGTAATGAGCAGAATGGCTGCCTTCTGCCTGCCGGTTAAGCCTTGATTATACTTGGACATTTGAAACCACCTCTATTCCTCCACAAGCCAGGTGCGAAGAAGATTAACGAATTCCTCCGGCTTGCGTTTGGCAAGTGTTTCAAGATTTTTGCGCGCTTGATTGTCGTTCATGCTATCGAGATCAAGCGTAGGATATTCGGCCTTCGCAGGCTCTTCGAAGACGAACTCTTCTTCCCGGGCCGCTTTTTTCCGCTTGCGGATAAGCGCAATCGCAAGGCCCGCAATGACGGCCAGCGCGGCCGCGCCGATTCCGATCATCCAAGCCGTGGACAAGCCTTGAGCGGTCTCTGCTTCCGAAACCCCGGCGAAGGACTGCGCGATGACGCTGACTTTGCTGTTCAGGACGGCCGCGTTGCTCAAATCTTGGCCGGAATCCGCAAGCTGCGCTCGCACAAGCGACTGCAAATAAGTCGTAATTTCATCTCTGGCGGTGCCGCCCAAGCTCGTAAGCACGTCCGATTTGATCCCCACGCTGATCGAAAGATCCTTCAGCGTGTACGGCGCGGATTCGATCTTGTTGTTGATGCGGCTCACGTCGTAGTTTGTAATCGTCGAGCTCGTCTCGGAAGACGAAGTTCCGGCCGCCGAAGACTCGGTATAATTCGCGACGTCCGTTTCGCCCGTTCCGGGCACGCCGCCCGCAGCGCCGCTTCCGCCTGTGGAGGAGCTCGTTTCCGTCTGCTCGCTGATGATGATGCCGTTGTTGTTGTTGTCGTCCAGCGGCTGAACGAGATTCTGTTCCGTGCTCTTCTTGTCGAAGTTCATGCTGCTCGCCACGCTGATGACGAGATTTTCCGAACCGACGATCGGGCCGAGAAACTGTTGGATATTGTTTTTCAGCTCGGTTTCGTATTTTTTGCGGATTTTAAACTGCGCTTCGACCGCGTCCGTATTCGTTCCGCCGGAGCCGCCCGCTTCCGACGGAAGCAATTCGCCTTTCGGGCTTGAAATCGTAATGTTTTCTACCGCCAAATTCGGAACGGCCGTTTTGACCAGGTTGTAGTAGCCGTCGATTTCCTTCTGGCTTGGCGTATAGCCGTTGACGAATTTCATCGTAATGGAGGCGGAAGCGCCTTGCTCCTCCTCCGGATTCAGAAATACGCTTTCCTCCGGCAAATTGATCAGAACGTTCGATTGCTGGACTCCTTGCATCGCGTTCAACAGCCGCTGCACTTCGCCGTTCAACGAGTTCAAATATTTTACGTTGAATTCATTTTCGGTCATGCCGAACTGGGAAGCGCCGGAATCGAAAGCCTCGAAACCGATGGAGCCGTTTTGAACCAATCCTAGCGATCCGACATCGACTTTGGCGCGGGTAGCCATGCTGCTCGGAACCGAGATGCTTGTTCCGGTAGCGTCAAGCTTATACGGAACGCCGTTGCTGTCCAAATAGGTCATAATGGCCGAAGCATCGGTTGAATCGAGATTTTGAAACGCAAGCTCATATTCGGTTCTCGTAAACAAGTAAGTCAAGAGAACTGCCGCAACGATTAGAATCCCTAAGGATGCCCCCAGCCATATTTTTTGTTTTTTGCCCATTTGGCGCCACTGCTGTGTCAGTTTCCCGCGGTACTGGGCTATTTTCTCGTTCACATCGTCACCTCACCCAAATACTGTAGCTATCTTTGACGGCTTTAGATTTGCATCCGCATAATTTCGTTGTAGGCGTCGATCACCTTGTTGCGGATTTGGGAGGTAAGCTGCAAGCTAAGCTCCGCGCGTTGGGCAGATATCAACACGTCCGTTACATCGGCTTGGCCGATCAAATACTTGTCGTTCATCGTATGTACGTTCTGCTCCGCCGCCGCCACGCCGTTGATCGCTTTCTCCAAATAATCGCCGAACGATTGGGTAAGCTCGGCCGGAGTCGCTTGACGCAGGGACGAAACTTCTTTCAACTGGACTGGGTTCGCCTGGTTTAAGGCCAAAACTTGTATCATGCCGCTTCTGTCCTTTCAACTCTTATAAGAACAATTCAAAACTGCTATAAACTTCTGTTACGGGCTTGCCGTTAATATTACTTGCTTCCTATTTCCAGCGCCTTAACGAACATGGCTTTGGAAGCGTTTATCGCGGTCACGTTCGCTTCATAGGACCGGGAAGCGGAGATCATATCCACCATTTCCTTCGTGATGTCGACATTGGGCATCCGGACATATCCCGAAGCGTCCGCGTCGGGATGGCTCGGATTATAGACCAGCTTGAACGGCTCCTGGTCCTCCTCGATTTTTGCAACCTTTAGGCCGCCGATCCCGTTTAGTTGTTTGTCGAGCATGCTGGAGAAGCTTTGCCGGCTCGCAGGCTCGAAGACGACCATCTTCCGTTTGTAAGGCTCGTATGTACCGTTTGCGTATGTAGCGCGCGTCGTTTCCGCGTTGGCGATGTTCGACGAAATGACGTCCATTCGCAGACGCTGGGCGGTTAATGCCGACGCGCTAATGTCAAAACCGAAATTCAGATTCATCGTTAAGCACTCCCAATAGCCGTCCGCATCATGGATACGTCGTGATTAATTTGTTGAATGTAGAAGTTGTAGTTCAGCTGATTTTTGGCCAGCAGAGCCATCTCGCTGTCAATGTCCACATTGCTGCCGTTGTTGTTGATCGCGGTGGTCCTGTCGGTGACGAGCCGGGCTTCTGGCACCGCCGATTGGCCCGGGCCGATCGGTATGTGTTTGCTGTTCGTGCGTACCCCCGTAATCCTCTCTTTACTCCCCCCCATTTCCTGCTTCAGCAACTCTTCGAATAGGAGTTCGGACCGTTTAAAATTAGGCGTGTCGGCATTGGCTACATTGTTTGATATGACCTGTTGTCGCATTTCCGCAGCTTTAACCGCATTCTCAAGACGCAGGAATGCGGTGCCATTCAGCAAGTTCACTACTTTTTCACCACTTTCGGATTGATTGTACTAGGATTATTCAACATTTTACAACTCATTCCTTCCTACTTCGACAGAAAAAAATGAAAAAAATGAGACGGAAAATGTCGATATTTGCCGATACGACTATCTTCCTGAATTTCCTAAAATATTACAATGCGAAAAAAGCCCTATCTTGACAGATAGGGCTTTGGAATCTTTTTTATAGGTCTAATTATTCATTTTACTTTTTCAGCTTCTCCAACTCTAACAGAAGTTGGGTATTCAATATTTTAATGTAAGTCCCTTTCATGCCTAGAGACCTAGTTTCAATTACGCCTGCGCTTTCTAATTTTCTTAATGCATTTACAATAACTGAACGAGTGATTCCGACTCTGTCGGCAATTTTCGACGCGACCAGCAAGCCTTCCTTCCCGTCCAATTCCTCGAAAATATGCTCCACCGCCTCCAATTCGCTAAACGACAACGAACCGATAGCCACGGATACGGCAGCCCGGCTTCTTGCCTCCTGCTCGACCTCCTCGGCCCGCTCCCGCAATATTTCCATGCCGACGATGGTCGAGCCGTATTCGGCCAGCACCAAATCGTCGTCGTCGAACGAGCCGGCTCTCCTGGTCAGAACCAAAGTGCCTAACCGGTCTCCGCCTCCGGTAATGGGGACGACGGTCATAATTTCTTGTTCTCCTAGCGCCGAGAACGATTCGTAAATGCCGCTGTCAGGCTCCGCGTTCGTTACGGATTCCGACATATCGAGAAACCGCCTGTTGCTCTCCTGAGGAAAACGGAGCTCTTCGGCCGACATGGACCGCAAAGCGTCGTGATCGAACGGATGAACGGCTGCGCAGCCGAGTATTTTGCCTTTCCGGCTTACGACGAATACGTTCGATTGGATTGTCGTGCAGAGCACTTCCGCCATTTCGCGAAAGCTGAGCGGTTTCCCGGCCGCCCGCTGAAGCAGCCGGTTCAACGTTCTTGTTTTTGTAAGTAAAGTCATTCTATTGCCTCCCAAAACTGATCAAGCGTAAGCGGCTTCGACGGGCGTCAATTCCCCGGCGAATGCCGAATGCCGCGAAATAAAAGCCCGTATAAGCTGAAACGGCTTCAAGCTTATACCGCCTTCTATTTCAATGCAAAGCGCTGCCGCTTTGCACGGCTTGGCGCTGCAAGGAGACGGTTCCCTGCAGCGCCTATGCAGCCGATGAGAAAAACTACAAAATATATTGGCTCAAATCGCGGTCCTTCGCAATGCCGCCAAGCTTCTCGCGCACATATTCCGGCGTGATCACCATTTTCTCCAGATTGAGTTCCGGGGCTTCAAACGACAAGTCCTCGAGCAGTTTCTCGAGAATCGTATGCAGACGGCGCGCACCGATATTTTCCATATTCCGGTTCACTTCCGCGGCTATTGAAGCCAGCTCGCGAATCGCTTCGTCGGAAAACTCGACCTCGATGCCCTCCGTGGCAAGAAGCGCGGCATATTGCTTCGTGAGCGCGTTTTTCGGCTCCGTCAGGATGCTGACGAAATCGTCCAGTGTCAAGCTCGTCAGCTCGACCCGGATCGGAAAACGTCCCTGAAGCTCGGGAATCAGATCGGACGGCTTGGCGATATGGAACGCTCCCGCCGCGATGAACAAAACGTAATCCGTCCGGACCGGTCCGTATTTGGTCATGACCGTGGAGCCCTCTACGATCGGCAGAATGTCTCTCTGCACGCCTTCCCTCGACACGTCCGGGCCGTTGCCGCGCGATGAGCTCGCGATTTTATCGATTTCGTCGATGAATATAATGCCGGATTGCTCCGCCCGCACGATCGATTCGGAGATGACATCATCCATATTGATAAGCTTATTGGCTTCTTCCTGCGTGAGCACCTTGCGCGCTTCCTTAATCGGCAGCTTGCGCTTCTTCATCCGCTTCGGCATGAATTGGCCGAACATTTCCTGCAAGTTCATGCCCATGCCTTCCGGACCTTGTCCGCCCAGCATATCCAGCATGTTCGGAGCCGCATCCTCGACCTCGATCTCGATCACTTCGTTCTCCAGCTTGCCGGCAGCCAAATCCTCCTTGATCTTTGCCCGTTTCTGCACGATCGCGTTGTCTTGCTCCGGCTCCTCCTCTTCGTCCTTCGCCTGGCCCGCGTTGCCGAACAGCATTTCAAACGGATTTTTTTGCGACTTCGCCTTCGTTGCCGCCGGCGCGAGCAGTGCCACGATCCGCTCGTTCGCCTGCTTCTCCGCTTTATCCCTTACTTTCTCCGTTTTCTCTTCGCGAACCATGCGGATCGCCGTTTCGACCAGGTCGCGGACCATCGACTCGACGTCCCGGCCGACATAGCCGACTTCCGTAAATTTGGTCGCTTCCAGCTTGACGAAAGGGGCTTTGACGAGCTTCGCAAGCCTGCGGGCAATTTCGGTTTTGCCGACGCCGGTAGGTCCAATCATCAGAATGTTTTTCGGTACGATCTCGTCCCGGAGCGATTCGTCCAGCTTGCTTCTCCGGTAACGATTGCGCAGCGCGATTGCAACCGAACGCTTTGCCTGCTTTTGTCCCACAATATATTTATCGAGCTCGGCAACGATCTGCCTTGGCGTCCATCCATCGTTAACCATACCGTTTCCCTCCGTTCGGTTATCTTACCATTAAATTTGCCTCTTAACGCGGCCGTTCGCCTTCGAATGGCCTTTGATAAAAAGGGCTAGCTCATTCGACCTCTTCCACAATAATATTATGGTTCGTATAAACGCATATGTCCGCCGCGATTTCAAGTGCCGATCGGGCGATGTCCTTCGCCTCCAGCTGCGGGGCATGCCGCTTCAGGGCGCGCGCCGCCGACAACGCAAAGTTGCCGCCCGAGCCGATCGCCAGAATGCCGTCGTCCGGCTCGATCACTTCTCCGTTTCCGGAAATAAGCAGCAGGCCCGTCTTGTCCATGACCAGCAGCATCGCTTCAAGCTTGCGCAGCACCCGGTCGGATCGCCATTCCTTCGCCAGCTCGACAGCAGACCGCTGCAGATTGCCATGATGCTCCTCGAGCTTCGCTTCGAATTTCTCGAACAGCGTGATCGCGTCGGCCACGGATCCCGCAAAACCGGCGACGACCTGGCCTCTGTACAGCCTTCTTACTTTTTTGGCCGTATTTTTCATCACCATGCTGTTCCCGAACGTCACTTGCCCGTCGCCTGCAATCGCTCCTTTGCCGTTGTGGCGAATGGCGCAAATCGTCGTGGCATGAAACTGCATCTCCATCACTAATGCCTCCTCGCGACTTCATAATTAAGTTTTATACGTGCAAATGAACAAGATGTTCCTTTTTAAATTGTTCGATGCGGTCGAGCGCCCGGTTTGCGATCGCTTCATTTTTCTCTTTTTTGTTCCGAATCCGTTTGTCGAGGGGCGGGAACAAACCGAAGTTCGCGTTCATCGGCTGAAAATGCTTAAAATCGGCTGTCGTAATGTAATTCGCCATGCTGCCGAGCGCCGTATCCTCGGGAAGCACGAGCGGAGTAAGGCCGCGGGCTAGTCTTGCGGCGTTTACGCCGGCAATTAGGCCCGACGCGGCCGACTCCACGTATCCCTCGACCCCGGTCATCTGGCCGGCAAAGAAGAGGCTGTTCTGCATCTTCAATTGATAGGTCGGCTCAAGCAGGCGCGGCGAGTTGATGAACGTATTCCGGTGCATGACGCCGTAACGGACGAATTCCGCGTTTTCGAGGCCGGGAATAAGCGAAAATACGCGCTTTTGCTCGCCCCATTTCAAGTGGGTCTGGAAACCGACCATATTGTACAATGTGCCTGCGGCATTGTCCTGGCGCAGCTGAATAACCGCATATGGCAGCTTGCCGGTATGGGGGTTAACCAGGCCGACGGGCTTCATCGGACCGAACAGCACCGTCTGCTTGCCGCGGCTAGCCATCACTTCGATCGGCATGCAGCCTTCGAAATACACTTCTTTCTCGAATTCCTTGAGCGCAGCCGTCTCGGCCGAAATGAGCGCATCGTAGAAAACGTTGAACTCCTCTTCGGTCATCGGGCAATTCAAATAAGCCGCTTCTCCTTTGTCGTATCGCGACGCAAGGTACACCTTGCTCATGTCGATCGAATCCTTCTCGATAATCGGCGCTGCCGCGTCGTAGAAATAGAAATATTCTTCGCCGAGCAAGGAGCGGATTTGCTCCGAGAGGGCCGGAGCCGTAAGCGGACCGGTAGCAATGACCGTTATGCCGTCCGAAGGGATTTCCGTCACTTCCTCGTTGCGGACTTCAACAAGCGGATGCTCGTGCAAAATACGGGTGATCTCCCCGGAGAAGCCGTCGCGGTCCACCGCAAGCGCTCCGCCTGCCGGAACGGCGTTTCGGTCGGCGCTCCCGATAACGAGAGAATTCAGCCTTCTCATCTCTTCTTTCAGAACGCCAACCGCGTTGGTCAGGCCGTTCGCCCGCAAGCTGTTGCTGCATACGAGCTCCGCAAAATTTTTCGTATGATGCGCCGGCGTTTGCCGCACGGGGCGCATTTCATACAATGTAACCGGGACGCCTTGGCTTGCGATCTGCCAAGCCGCCTCGCTTCCCGCGAGACCCGCTCCGATTACCGTAACCCGCCTAATATCCGACACTACCATTACCTCCATCATCTATACCTTATTCTATGTTGCGTTTCATCAATTCATCTATGCCGTCCAGACCCATCGGATATGCCGCCCGGCCCTAACGAGTATGGCGTGCGGATCCATCCGGCTCGGTCTCCCGAAACAGACGGAGCACCTCATCCCCCCGGGCCGGGAGGATGAGGTGCGGATGCATGCTTAAGCTTGTTCTTCTTCGGGAACCTCTTCCGAATAATCGCACGAAGGGCATTGAAGCCTTATACCCGCCTTGCTGCGCTTCTCGACGAGCATCGAGTCGCATTTCGGGCACGGCTTCCCGGTCGGCTTATCCCATGAGACGTAATCGCAGCCCGGGTATTGATCGCAGCCGTAGAAGATCCGGCCTTTTTTGCTGCGTCGCTCGATGATTTTGCCTTCGCGGCATTTCGGGCACGTGACGCCGATATCCTTGACGATCGGCTTGGTGTTGCGGCAATCCGGAAAGCCCGAGCAAGCGAGAAACTTCCCGAAGCGGCCCATCTTGTACACCATATGGCGCCCGCACTTATCGCAAAGCTCATCGGATACTTCGTCCTGAATTTCGATTTCCTTCATTTCTTCCTCGGCCACTTCGAGCCTCTTCTCGAACGATTCGTAGAACTGCGAAAGCACCTTCACCCAGTCTTCCTTGCCTTCTTCGACACGGTCGAGATCTTCTTCCATATGGGCGGTAAATTCGACGTTCAGAATCTCCGGGAAAAACTCGGCCATCAACTGAATAATCAACTCGCCGAGCTCGGTCGGAACAAACTTTTTATCGTCGATTGCCACATAACCGCGTTTCTGAATCGTCTCGAGCGTCGGCGCGTATGTACTCGGCCGGCCGATCCCAAGCTCTTCCAGCGCGCGCACGAGCCGTGCTTCGCTGTAACGCGGCGGCGGCTGCGTAAAATGCTGCTTCGGTTCGATCGACTCCGACGATATCCGGTCGCCGACGGCAAGCGGAGGCAGAAACTTAAATTCCTCTTCCGTTCCGTCGTCGTTGCCTTCCACGTACACTTTCATGAAGCCGGCGAACTTTACTTTGGAGCCGGTAGCCCGGAAGGTAGCGGCGCCCGAAGCGAGATCGACCGTCATCGTATCCAGAACGGCGGACGCCATCTGGCTCGATACGAAACGTTCCCAGATCAGCTTATACAGCCTGAATTGATCGCGGCTCAGGAACGGCTTTACCGTTTCCGGATCGCGGCCTACGGACGTCGGGCGAATGCCTTCGTGCGCGTCCTGGGCGTTGCTGTTCTTTTTCGCATAATTGCGCGGTTGTTCCGGAACGAAGTCGGCACCGTATCTTTCGGTAATATAAACTTTGGCTTCCTCTTGGGCGACGGGAGAGATACGGGTCGAATCCGTACGCATGTACGTTATGAGTCCGACCGTCCCTTCCTTGCCCAGCTCTACCCCTTCGTACAGCTGCTGGGCGACAGACATCGTCTTCGCCGCGCGGAAACCGAGCTTTCGGGCGGCTTCCTGCTGCAGCGTACTGGTGATGAACGGCGCGGCGGGATTGCGCAGACGCTCCTTCTCCTTCACTTCGGCGACGGTAAAATCGTTGCCTTCCATGGCGGCAAGAACCCGCTTCATCTCTTCCTCGCTGCCGAGCTCCTTCTTCTCGCCGTTCAACGCATAATATTTCGATTCGAACGGAATGCCCTCGTGCGACATCTTGGCCGTAATCGACCAATATTCTTCCGGGATAAAAGCGTTGATCTCGTTCTCCCGGTCAATGATCAGCTTCACGGCAACCGATTGTACGCGGCCGGCGGACAGCCCTTTCTTCACTTTCTTCCATAATAACGGACTGATCTTGTAGCCGACCAGCCGGTCCAAAATTCTGCGCGCTTGTTGGGCGTTTACGAGATCCATGTTGATTTTGCGCGGGTGTTTAAAAGCATCCTTGACGGCCTGCTTCGTAATTTCGTTAAAAACGACCCGGCACGTTTCGGATTCGTCCAAATCCAAATAATGGGCCAAATGCCACGCGATCGCTTCGCCTTCGCGGTCAGGGTCGGCCGCCAGATAGACATGCTTTACTTTTTTGCTGGCGTCCTTCAGCTCTTTGAGGACGCTTCCTTTACCGCGAATCGTAATATATTTCGGTTGGAAACCTTTCTCAATCTCGACGCCGGTCTGGCTTTTCGGTAAATCGCGAATATGGCCCATCGAAGCTTTGACGATATATTTGCTGCCTAAATATTTGCCGATCGTCTTCGCTTTGGCGGGCGATTCCACGATAACTAGTGAATCTGCCACTGGTGGCGCCTCCTCTCTCTAAACTGCTGTCACAATACCGTATATATAGAACCGGGCAGCTGCTCGATTTTCCGTTTTATACATAAATTTATCAGAAGTGTGTTCAAAAGTCCAAACGGAATCGAAGTAAGCCCTTGAAGCTCTTCCAGCGTGAGCGGTTCGTCGCGGAGAAGCTTCAGCACTTTCGCTTCCTCGGCCGACAGCTCGACGGTACAGTCGCCGCCGGCGGCTTGCTCCCTTCTCCCCGTTATGGCCGCAAGCTCCTCCCGCAAATAAGCGAAATCCTGGAGTATCTGCTCCACTCCCAGCGTTATTTTCCCTTCTCCCCGTTCAATAAGCTCGTTCGCTCCGGCGCTCTTGGACGAAGTGATCGGACCCGGAACGGCATATACGTTCCGGTTCATTTCGACGGCGTCCTTCGCCGTTATAAGCGAGCCGCTGCGCGATGCGGCTTCGACGACGACCGTCCCGAGCGTCAGGCCGGCGATAATCCGGTTCCGCAGCGGAAACATGCCCGGATGAACGGCGGTGCCGATGGGGGTCTCCGACAACAACAACCCTTCCTCGGCGATTTTGCGGTACAACGAATAGTTGTTCGACGGATAGCAAACGTCGATCGGAGACGCAAGAACGGCTATCGTGCTTCCTACGGCCTTCAGAGCTCCTTCGTGGGCGTAGCTGTCAATACCTCTGGCCAGCCCGCTCACGACCGTCATACCGCTTTCGGAGAGCTTCCGGGCAAGACTTAAAGCCGTATTCCGCCCGTACGAAGTCGGCTGCCTTGTCCCTACGACGGCAATGGAAGGACGGTTCAGAAGCTCCAGCCGGCCAAGCGCATAAAGCACCCATGGCGGATTCGGCGTATGCAGCAGCCGTTCCGGGTATTGCGGGTCTTCCGGAGTCAGTACGGCGGCGCCCATCCTGCGCGCGCGCATGTACGGCGACTGCAAATCCTCCAGACTGCCCTCCCGCATCCGCATTGCCGCCGCTTCCGCTTGCTTCGGAAGCAGTCCGGCCCGTCGCCACTCCTCGGCGGACGCATGCGGCTTCGTCCACATTTCGGCTTGGATTGCCCGATGAATGGCAAGCCAGCCGATGCCTGGCGTCTCATGCAACAATATCATCATTCGCTTGCGCGCTTCCGAACGATAAGTTCTCATCGGTTGAATGGCCCCTTTACGAAGGCCGGCCTGCCCTCTATTGTGCGTTACCTGAAGAAAGATTGCAAGTCGGCCTGAAATTTTTATCATTTTGAGGTTGAAAATCTGACATTCAGATAAAAAAAAGCAACCCTTCGCGCTCCTGTTGGAGGTTGTCGAAAGGTTGCTTACCTTTATTGAAAAAATATAAACGTGCAAAACAGCCAGGGCGCGCAAAAACAAGACTGCCCTGGCAGCGTCTTCCGTCCTTATTTGTTCACCGTCAACACTTTGTCAAGCATGCCTTGCTCTTCCAGCACGCTGACCAACGTCGCGCCCATCTCGGAAGGAGTCGGGGCGACACGGATGCCGCAAGCTTCGAGTGTCGCGATTTTTTCCGCCGCCGTGCCTTTGCCGCCCGAAATAATCGCGCCGGCATGGCCCATCCGTTTTCCCGGAGGAGCGGTGGCCCCGCCGATGAAGCCGACGACCGGCTTCTTCATGTTCGCTTTGATCCATTCGGCCGCTTCTTCTTCGGCCGTGCCGCCGATTTCGCCGATCATAATGACGGCGTACGTGTCCGGATCTTCGTTAAACATTTTCAGAACGTCGATGAACTCCGTTCCTTTCACCGGATCGCCGCCGATGCCGATAGCCGACGATTGGCCGATGCCGCGAGTGGTCAGCTGGTGAACAGCCTCGTAGGTCAACGTCCCGGAACGGGATACGACGCCGACGTGGCCCGGAGCGTGAATGTAGCCCGGCATAATGCCGATTTTGCATTCGCCCGGCGTAATAACGCCCGGACAGTTCGGACCGATCAGGCGGGTATTCTTGCCTTCCAGGTACCGTTTCACCTTCACCATGTCCAATACCGGAATGCCTTCCGTGATGCAAATGACGAGCTCAAGCTCGGCGTCGATCGCTTCCAGAATCGCGTCCGCCGCAAATGCAGGCGGCACGTAGATAACCGATGCGGTCGCACCCGTCTCTTTAACCGCCTCGGCAACCGTATTAAATACGGGAAGGGAAACCGTGCTGCCGTTCTCGAGCGTAATATCGACTTTCGTGCCGCCTTTGCCCGGCGAGGTGCCGCCGACCATTTGCGTACCGTAATCGAGTGCGCCTTTCGCGTGGAACAGAGCCGTTTTGCCCGTAATTCCTTGCGTAATGACTTTCGTGTCTTTATTTACCATAATGCTCATCGAAACTCACATCCCCTGAATGAATTCGTAATCTGAAGCTTACCGCTTTTCTGCAGCCGCATGGCGCGGCGCCTTCGGGAACTATCGCTTCTTATTTCACGAGAGCGACGATTTTTTGCGCGCCGTCGGCCATCGAATCGGCTGCCACGATGTTCAGTCCGGATTCGTTCAGCATCTTTTTGCCGAGCTCGACGTTGGTGCCTTCGAGGCGTACGACAAGCGGCTTGTCCAGGCCAAGCTCCTTCGTTGCCGCAATAACGCCTTCCGCGATAACGTCGCAGCGCATGATGCCGCCGAAAATGTTGACAAAAATGCCTTTCACGTTGGCGTCGGAAAGAATGATCTTGAACGCTTCGGTAACTTTCTCTTTCGTCGCGCCGCCGCCGACGTCAAGGAAGTTGGCCGGTTCGCCGCCGTAGTATTTGATAATGTCCATCGTCGCCATCGCAAGACCGGCGCCGTTGACCATGCAGCCGATGTTGCCGTCAAGGGCGACGTAGCTCAAATCGTATTTGGAAGCTTCGATTTCCTTCTCGTCTTCTTCGTCCAGATCGCGCAGCTCTTGAATGTCTTTATGACGGAACAGCGCGTTCGAATCGAAGTTCAGCTTCGCGTCGAGCGCCATGACGTTGCCGTCGCCCGTCACCACGAGAGGGTTGATCTCGGCAATCGAGCAGTCCTTGTCCACAAACGCGGCGTACAGCGCTTGCATGAATTGGACCGCTTTGTTGACCAGTTCATTCGGGATGTTGATCGCGTATGCGAGCTTTTTCGCCTGGAACGGCTGCAGACCGATAACCGGGTCGATGACTTCTTTGAAAATTTTCTCCGGAGTGCGCGCTGCAACCTCTTCGATTTCAGTGCCGCCTTCTTCGGAGGCCATCATGACAACGCGGCCCGTCGCACGATCTACGACGACGCCGACATAATATTCTTTTTTAATGTCGCAGCCTTGTTCAATAAGAAGGCGCTTAACTTCTTTGCCTTCAGGGCCCGTCTGGTGCGTTACGAGCACTTTGCCGAGAATTTCGCTAGCGTAAGTACGTACTTCTTCAAGGTTCTTGGCGACTTTGACGCCGCCCGCTTTACCGCGGCCGCCCGCATGGATTTGCGCCTTGACGACAACGACGTCCGTTCCAAGCGCTTTCGCGGCTTCGACGGCTTCGTCAACCGTGAAGGCCACTTTGCCTTGCGGAACGGAGACGCCGTATTGTCTCAGAACCTCTTTGCCTTGATACTCATGGATATTCATGTTTGAAATCCTCCATTTCGCAGACTATATCAGTCTTTAGGTACACACAAACACTTTTATTGTAGCATCTTTTTTGGAAAGTGGCGGTTTTTTTTGTCTGTTTTGTGTCGCTTTTTTAATATAGGTTTCATCTCAATTTGAGATGAAATGATAACGCTATCTTTCATTATTTTCTAATCGGCCGTAAATTCATGCGTCTGATCGAACGGTTTGACAGAAAAAAACAATCTATATTATGATAAAAAAAAATGAAACGGATCCGTGAGGAAGCACCTTCATCCGAATAGACGATGGAGGTGTTTTTTTGTTATGTTTACGGTTTTGCACAGCGGCAGCGTGCACGGCGTGGAAGGGAAGCGAATTTCGGTAGAGGTGGACATCTCCTCCGGTTTGCCCCAGGTGAACGTCGTAGGATTGCCCGACCCGGCCGTCCGGGAATCGGTCGAGCGCGTTCGCGCCGCGATCAAAAACAGCGGCTTTAAGTTTCCTCTCGACCGGATCACGGTCAATCTGGCGCCGGCGGACCTTCGCAAGGAAGGCACCGCCTTCGATCTTGCGATCGCCGCCGGGATTTTGACCGCAAGCGGCCAGCTTCCGGCCGCCCCGTTCGACAACGCGATTCTGATCGGAGAGCTGTCGCTGAACGGTAAAATCAGGCCGGTGCACGGCGTATTGGCTTTGCTGGAGATGGCCAAACGCTCCGGCATCCGCAAAGTGCTGCTCCCGCTCGGAAACGCGGAAGAAGCGGCATGGATCGGCGGAATGGAGCTGTTTGCCGTTAGCGATCTTAGAGAGCTGGCCGAGGGCGGATGGGAAGGGATCCGGTATGAACCGGGCAAAGCCGCGGTCCCAGGCGGAAGCAAAACAAGAAAAACGGAAGAGGAGGAGCCGTTTGGCGACTACAGCGACGTGATCGGACAGCAGCAGGCGAAACGGGCGATGCTCGTCGCGGCGGCCGGCAAGCATAATGTAATCCTGCTCGGACCGCCGGGCACGGGCAAAACGATGATGATCCGAAGGCTGCCTACGATCCTGCCTCCGCTCACCGAAGCCGAGGCGCTTGAAGTGACCAAAATCTACAGCGCGGCGGGCAAGCTTGCGCAAGGCGCCGACGGCTTAATGCGAATTCCGCCCTTCCGTTCGCCGCATCATACGATATCCTCCGCCGGCCTTATCGGCGGAGGCTCGATTCCGAAGCCGGGCGAGGTGACGCTCGCTCACAAAGGCATTTTATACCTCGACGAGCTGGCCGAATTTTCGCGGCAAGTGCTCGAAGTGCTCCGTCAGCCGCTTGAAGACCGGATCGTGACGATCGCCAGGGCGAAAGCGGTATTTCGCTTCCCCGCCGACATTATGCTGGCGGCCTCTCTAAATCCGTGCCCTTGCGGCTTTCACGGCCACGAATACGGCGATAACCGATGCATATGCAGCCCTTCGGCCATAGCGCGGTACAAAGCCAAAATATCGGGCCCGCTCCTGGACCGGATCGATCTGCAGCTGGAGGTGCCGCGCCCTGCGGCTATTGCGGGCTCGGCAGGGAGAAGTTCCGTACCCTCCCTATCCTCGGCGGAGATGAGAGCCGTCGTCACGGAGGCGAGACGCAGACAGGCGGCGAGGCAGAAGGAATTCGGCGGTGCGAACATCAAGCTTTCGGGCGCGGCTCTTAGGCGTGCCGTACGGCTTCGTCCGGATGCCGCCGGGCTGCTGGACAACGCGTTCGATGCGTTGGGCATCAGCATGAGAGCCTACGACCGCATATTGAGACTGGCAAGGACGATCGCGGACATCGAGGCTGCGGACGAGATCGGAGCCGAGCATGTCGCGGAAGCGCTGCAGTATCGGCGGCTGGACCGGAAGCAAACTATACCCTGATCGTGAATTCGACCTGCCTACCGGCCGTACGAAAAGTAATAACGAAGAAAAAAAGACAAGGGGGCTGGCGCAATGCGTTACAACGCCCCCTCGTAGTGCTTCAATTCGACAACCTGATCCCCGTCCATCGTAATGGCGACGGCATCAAACCGGACGGGAACGTCTTCGGCTGCATGCAGCTTCAAATAAACCCGCGCCGTCTCCATCACTTGCCGCCGTTTCCGAAAGTCGATCGATTCCGCCGCCGTTCCGAACCGTCCCCCGCTCCGGCGCGTCCTGACTTCCACAAAAACGGTTACGCCGCCGTGCGCCGCGACGATATCGATCTCGCCTGTCCGGCAGCGCCAATTCCGCGCCACGATGACGTATCCGCTCTGCTCCAAATATTCGCATGCCGCAGCTTCGCCCAGCTGACCTACCCTTTTTCTGCCGTCCGGCTTGACAGTCAACTTGGACAGTTTGGCTTGAGGCCGCTTATGCTCCATTCCGATCCCTCGCAGTACGATCGGCCCGGTAAACAAAGCTTAATATTTCCGCAACAAGCGTGTACAGCTCGGCCGGAATTTCCTGATCGATATTAAGTTTGGAGAGCACTTCGACGAGAGAAGCATCCTCTTGAACGGGGACGCCGGTTTCCATCGCTTTCTCCACGATTTTTTCGGCCGTCTGCCCGGTGCCTTTCGCAACGACGACCGGAGCCTGATGCTCTCCCGGCACATACTTCAGAGCCACTGCTCTGCGAATCGGCTGCGCAGCCGCTTCTTCTTTCCGGCTATCCTTCATGCGCGGTAATCGACTCCTTTGTAGCGATAAGTTGCATAGTCGGCCGTAACGGGAGGCTGCATCTGCATACGTCCGTTCATCTCCGGCGGGTTGTCCGCTTCCCCTCCGGCATCGTCCGGGAAAGGCCTGGTCTTAAGCGACAACAGCTGATATCCCGTCTCCGACATCCGTTCCGCCATCTCCTGCTTGAACGTTTCCGCCAACGCGCCGATGGAAGGATGATCGTTCCATAACGTCAAGCTTACGATCTTGTCCGTGACGTTCACATCCACCAGCGTATCCCCGATCGTTCGCATCGACAAATCGAACAACAGCCGGCAATTCTCCGTATCCAATTCGCCTTTGCGGCCGCGTCTTGTCTGCACATGGACGGAAGCCGTCCGGCTGCCGTCCTGCCCGACGATCGGTATATGCAACATTAAGTGCGAGAACAACGCCCCGTTCCGCTCCGGCGCCATCATCAGCTGCTGCCCCGTAATATGCTGGACAAGCTGCTGCGCCGTTTCCTTGACCGCTGGCGGCGTATCGTCCGAAGCGGCAAGCGAAAGCAGCGCGCTTTTGAATGTATCCTGCGCTCCTCTAACTTCATCCTCCGCTCCGGCCGGCACGGCGCCGCGAGAAAATGCTTCGCGTCCCGTTTCTTCGAGCGGCAATCCGCCGCCCGATTTATCGGGCAAGATTGCGGGGCGATTATCCGAAGCGTCCGTGCCATTGGCCCCGGCCGCAGCCGGCTCTGCAGCTCCTTCGCCGTAAAGCGGCGGCGCCGTTTGCCGTGAGACGGTCGAATTCCTTCCGGTTCCGTCAACGTTAGATTGCCGCTGCCCTGCTGCAACATCCGGAACTCCGGAGCCAACCCCGTTCTGACCTGCCGTCAATTCCCGGGCCAGGTTATGCTCATAATCCACGCCCAGCCATTTCATCATTTGTCCAAGCCAATTCGTGTGCTGCCCCGTCTTTGCGCCGCCCGTTTCGCTTCCTTCCGGTCCCGCCGACGAATTGGCGGTCATCATACGTGCCGACTCGTCGATGCCGAACGGTTCGGCCCCGCGGGTGAACGCGGACTTCGCCGAAACGCCGATTTCCCGGCCCGCCGCCGCGTACAGATTTCCGGCTGCGCCCGTTCCGGCACGTCCTTCTGTCGTCCCGTCCGCGTATCCCATATAACGCAAACCTTCCGCGAGCAGCTTATCCGCATTGGATGCGGCTTCGGGAAGCCGTCCGCCGTTTTGTTCCGCCATTTCGCCGAGCTGCTGCCTTAATGTAAGGAGAAGCCGGTCGACGGACGTGCCGAATTGAACCTGCCGCAATCCTTGAATTGTGTCCGCCGTAGCCGGCAGCCCTCTTTCGTAAGCCGTCGCCGCGCTTTGCAGCCATTGCTCCGGATCGGCCTCCGCCGGCATTTGAACCATAGCTTGGCTGAAGTGGCGCGATAGCTCCGGCGTAAGGCGCGTTCCGCTTGTTTTCAAGCGGTCCAAGAGCGCATGCGCCCATGGCTGGTCCGGCAGCTTAAGCTGCTTCAGCCATTCCGCCGCCGAATCCCCCGCAAGCGCCCCGGTTCCGTTCTGCAGCGGCTTAAGCATGATCAAGCCTTCATTAGACTCCGGCATCACCTGCAAAAGCGCGCTTTGCCCCGCCTGCAACGGATAATCAAGACGGGCCCTTACCTGCAAGCCGTTGATTTGAACAATCGCCTCGTTCGAGTCCGTCATCTTTACGACCATTCCCCGCACGACCTGGCCGATCTTCAGCTCGAGTGCCCGCGGTTCCGCCGCCGTCGTCTCGCCGAGCAAGCTTCTCATCAATTGATTGATATTCATTTGCTAATCTCCGTTTCCGTAAGCTGCTTGTATACTTATTTATCGGCTGCCGACTTCCATCCGTGAACGGCAACCTGCAAAACGGCAAAAAACGCCCGCGATACATGGCAGATCGCTTGAATCTGCATGCATGGCGAGCGTTCTTCGCTTCGACCGTATTTCGTTCGATAAGGGTTTTTCATGCCAAATGGAAAGATCCTTTGTACGTTCACGCGTTTACAAAATATAACTTTCCGGTGCGATTAAAACAACAGCTGCTCCTCCGCCTGTATGATTTTGCCCAAAAAAGATTGTCTGTGCATCGGGCTTGCCCCGAATTCCAGCAGCTTCTCCCTATGCTGTTTGGTTGCATAGCCTTTATGTACGGCAATTCCATAGGCCGGGTACAGCTTATCCCACTCGTTCTCGCACAGCCGGTCCCGCGTCACCTTGGCGACGATCGACGCCGCGGCGATCGACTGGCTGTTCGCATCTCCTTTAATGATCGAAAGCTGCGGCACCGGGACGTTAACCTTCTCCGCGTCGACAAGCATGTAATCGGGCGACACGGCAAGCGCCTCTACGGCCAGCTTCATCGCAAGCCGCGACGCTTGCTTAATGTTGATGCGGTCGATCGTTTCGGCATCCACCCGTCCAATCGCCCATGCGGAACAATTGTCCAAAATTAGGTCGTAAAGCATATTCCGCTTTTTTTCCGACAGCTTCTTCGAGTCGTCGACTCCTTCAAGCACAAGCCCGGGCGGTAAAATAACCGCTGCGGCAATCACGTCGCCGAATAAACAGCCTCTGCCTACCTCGTCAACGCCCGCGATCGAAGTATAACCTTCTTCCCAAAGCTTCGTTTCGTATTCCAGCATCACGTTTCCCCATTATCCGTTAGTCCAGAAGCTTCTCCACGCCGGGCGGATACGGCGCTTCCAGCGAAATGCGTCCCAGCTTGCCCGCGCGAAGCTCGCGCAAAATAATGCCGGACGCCTTCTCCAGATCGACGCGGCCGCCTCCCATCAACGCGCCGCGCTTCCTCCCGATATCCTCCATCACTCTTACGATTTCGTCCGCATCCTCCGTATCCTTCGGCGGCGAATCGAGTCCGAACCGTTCGCTAAGCGCCGGCCAATAACGCTTCGACAGCTCCTTCACCGCCGTAAAAGCGATATCCTCGACGTTCAACACTTGCTCCTTGATTGCGCCGGTAATCGCAAGCCGGTAGCCGACATCCTGATCCTCGAATTTCGGCCACAGGATGCCCGGCGTATCGAGCAGCTCCATGTCGGTGCCGACTTTGATCCATTGCTGTCCTTTCGTCACGCCCGGCCGATCTCCGGTTGCGGCAATGTTTCGTCCGGCGAGCCGGTTAATGAGCGTCGATTTGCCGACGTTCGGAATTCCGACGATCAACGCCCGAATCGCCCGCGGGTTCATGCCTTTGGCGATTTGCTTCGAAATCTTTTCGCTTAAAATTTGTTTGGCCAGCACCGGAATATCGCCGACGCGCGTGCCGGTAGAAGAATCGACAACCGCGCATTCATGGCCTTCCCGCTTAAAGAAATTCGTCCATTGCTCGGTTACTTTCGGATCGGCGAGATCCGACTTGTTCAATACGATCATTCGGGGCTTGCCGCCCAAAATTTCGTCGACCATCGGATTGCGGCTCGAGAGCGGAATGCGCGCATCCAAAAGTTCTATGGCAATGTCGATTAATTTCAGCTTGTCCTGGATCTGCCTCTTGGCCCGGGTCATATGCCCGGGGAACCATTGAATGGTCATTGCCTCACCTCAAAAAAATGTTCATGCTCAATCATGATTGATAATGCTGATCTTATCAAGCGGCCAAAAAATCACGTCAGCGCGGCCAACGATCTCTTTCTCGGAGATAAAGCCGATGTCGCGGCTATCCTGACTGTTGTTCCGATGATCGCCCATCGCGAAAATGCTGCCTTCCGGAACGGTCGTCTCCGATTGTCTGCTGTTCGGGTAATTCGGATTCGGGCCGTTGTTATACAGCTCTCCCCGAGCGTGCGCTTCCTGGATCGCTTCCGCCAAGTACGGCTCTTCGATCTTCTCGCCGTTTACATATACGTCGTCTCCATCGACTTTAATCGTATCTCCCGATACCGCAATAACGCGTTTAATGAAATCGCGGCCTTGCTCCGGCACATGGAACACAACGACTTCCCCGCGTTCCGGTTCGCGGAACTTGTACAATATTTTGTTGACGATCAGACGCTCGCCCGTATAAAAGTTCGGTTCCATCGAAGGACCTTCAACGATAAAGGGTGAGAATAAAAACGTGCGAATGACGAAGACGAGCAATACCGCAAAAGCAAGCGCCTTAATCCAATCGACGATTTCTTTGTAGGCTTTGCTTGATTTGGGCTTCGGATTCATTTCGCCCGTATCCGCAGAATGTTGCTGTGTGTCCATCGATATTGCCTTCTTTCTCTATAAAATTAGCGGAACGCAACCGATATTAGCATATCTAATTCGCGGGCTTGGTTCAAGTGCGATGGAAAACCGCCCTCCAAGCCGCTTCGATAGCTTGCTGCCTTCCGCCACGCGATACGACTTCGTTGTTCTTGCGTCTTTCGAAGATGAACGACCGCGTTTATAAGATGTTTTATCGCTGGAAACGAATTTGTTATTTCCGATTGCTCCGGAATTTCATAAAATTCTATCGCGGTAAAAAACGAAAAGGAGCTTGTTTGAGCAAGCCCCTTTTTCCCGTTTTCATCTTAGCGAATCTCTTTGATTCTTGCTGCTTTACCGCGCAGGTTGCGCAGGTAGTACAGTTTCGCGCGACGAACTTTACCACGGCGCGCCACTTCGATCTTATCGATCTTAGGCGAGTGGATTGGGAACGTTCTTTCCACGCCAACGCCGTAAGAAATTTTGCGCACGGTAAACGTTTCGCTGATTCCGCCGCCGCGGCGTTTGATTACAACGCCTTCGAACAGCTGGATACGCTCGCGCGATCCCTCGATAACCTTCACGTATACCTTCAGCGTGTCGCCAGGACGGAAGCTAGGGATATCTTTGCGGAGCTGCTCTTGCGTAATCGCTTGTACCAAGTTCATTTCGGTCACTCCTTCCACAACAGACGTTCTTAATAACTCGCCGCGTTCCTATGAACGGGTTCTACGCTATTAGCGGACCGTCCGACTTTACAAACAACAGTAGAAATTTTATCATAGATTAGGCGAAAAAACAACGGAAATTATGCAAAAAAATCAAGTTTCCTGCGGTTTTTCCGTTTCGGAAAGTTTCTCTTTCAGCCATGTCCGCTCCTGCGTCGTCAGATCGGCCGATTCGAGCAAATCCGGCCTCCGGCGAAGCGTCCGCAGCAGCGACTGTTCCCTCCGCCACGCTTCGATCCGCGCATGGTGTCCGGACAGAAGCACCTCCGGAACCTCCCAGCCGCGGAATACGGGCGGACGCGTATAATGCGGATATTCCAGCAGGCCGGTGCTGAACGAATCGGTTATAGCCGATGATTCGTTGCCAAGCACGCCGGGAAGCAGCCGAACGACGCTGTCGATGATTGTCATCGCAGGCAATTCTCCTCCCGTCAGCACAAAATCGCCGATCGAGAGCTCGTCCGTGACCAAATGCTCGCGGATTCGTTCGTCGTAGCCTTCATAATGGCCGCATATAAACACAAGATGCTCTTCTTTCGCGAGCTCCTCCGCCTTGCGCTGCGTAAACGTCTCCCCTTGCGGACACATCAAAATAACGCGAGGCTTTTTGTCCGTATTCGCCATCAAATCTTCCACCGCGGCAAAAATCGGCTCGGGCTTCAAAACCATGCCTCCGCCGCCGCCGTAAGGGTAGTCGTCCACCGTGTTATGCTTATTGTTCGCGTAAAGCCGAAAATCAACGGCATTCAGCTCCACGATGCCCTTGTCCCTTGCTTTTCCGAGAATGCTTGCGCCGAACACGCCGCCGAACATTTCCGGAAACAGCGTAAGAACGTCAATTTTCATGGCCGTCAAATCAATCCTTCCATCAGCTTCACAGTGACGCTTTTAGCGGCGACATCCACATTCAGCACCACATCGTCGATATACGGCAGCAAAATTTGTTTCGGCTTGCGGCCGGCTTTTTCGACCACCCATACATCGTTGGCGCCGGGGCTTAAAATTTCCGTTACGGTCCCGAGATCCTCGCCTTCGACCGTCACGACGCTGCAGCCGATAATATCGCTGTAATAATATTCGCCTTCCGCCAGCGGCTCGCGGTCGGAGCCGGCCACCTTGAGCAGCCAGCCTTTGTATTTCTCCACATCGTTTATGTTATCGTAGCCCTTCAGCTTAACGATATAGACGTTTTTGTGCGGGCGGGAAGCTCCGACGACGACGGATAGCTGCTCGGAGCCGTCTTCCTTTTGCAGAAGCAGCTTGCTTCCGCTTGCGAAACGGGCTTCCGCAAAATCCGTTTGCGATACGACCTTCAACTCTCCGCGGATGCCATGCGTATTGACGATTTTGCCAACCGTATACCATTGCTCGGCACTCATAGGCCACCTCTTTGATCATAATGTTCCTAATTTAGCGAATATCTATTTATGCGCAAGCCTTAAGTAAGGGCTCGCGGTCATTTTCATGGCAAGATCCAAACTTGCTTCAAGAAGAAACGATCTTTCTCGGTCCAAGTCTTAAAAGTCTGAAGGACGAAACGTTTCGGCATGAAATACAAAACAATTTATAACGCAAAACTTATAAAGTTTAGATTTTGAAAAAGGGCCAGGATTCTCATCCCGACCCTTCCGGCGTACGAATATTACGATATGATATCAACGATGACGCGCTTCTTCGATTTGACGGAAGCGGAGGCCACGACGGTCCGCAGCGCTTTCGCGATGCGTCCCTGCTTGCCGATGACCTTGCCGACATCGTCGGGATGAACCGACAGCGCGTATACCGTGCCGCGGTCACCCTCCCTCACGTCTACCCGCACGTCCTCCGGATTATCCACTAAAGCCTTAGCTATGACAAGAATCAAATCTTCCATTTTTAAGGCCCTCCGCTATCAACAGTTATTTCTGTTGTTTAAGCTCATGGAACTTTTTCAGAACGCCGGCTTTGGAAAGCAAGTCGCGAACGGTGTCGGACGCTTGCGCGCCGTTTTGAAGCCATTTCAGCGCTTTTTCTTCGTTGATCGATACTTGTGCCGGTTGTGCAACCGGGTTGTAAGTGCCGATTTCCTCGATAAAGCGGCCGTCGCGCGGCGAACGGGAATCAGATACGACTACGCGGTAGAAAGGCGCTTTGTGTGCACCCATACGTTTCAGACGGATACGAACTGCCAAGATATTCACCTCCTTCAACGAATAAAATCCGTGCATGTATCATCCAAACGGGAACTTCATGTTTTTGCCGAGAAGCCCTTTCAGCATCTTTTTGCCGCCTTTCGGGCCTTTCGGGCCCATCATGCCGCTGAACTGCTTCATCATGCGGCGCATATCGTCGAACTGCTTGATCAGGCGGTTCACTTCGGCGACGGTCGTGCCGCTGCCGGCGGCGATCCGCTTGCGGCGGCTATGGTTCAGAATTTCCGGCTTCAGCTTTTCTTCCCTCGTCATCGACCGCACGATCGCTTCGACCCTGCCGATTTGCTTGTCGTCCACCTTCATGTCCTTCAAGCCTTTAACCTTGTTCATACCCGGAAGCATTTCAAGGATCTGATCGAGCGGCCCCAGGTTGCGGACTTGCTCCATCTGCTCCAGAAAATCCTCGAAGGTGAACTCGGCATTGCGCATTTTGCGCTCCATCTCGGCGGCTTTCTCGGCATCGATATTGGCTTGCGCTTTCTCGATCAGGGAAAGCATGTCGCCCATTCCCAATATGCGCGAAGCCATACGTTCCGGATGGAACGGCTCCAGCGAGTCGATCTTCTCGCCCATCGCCGCGAATTTGATCGGCTGGCCCGTTACCGCCTTGACCGACAATGCCGCGCCGCCGCGGGTGTCGCCGTCCAGCTTCGTCAGCACGACGCCGGTCAGCTCAAGCTGCTCGTGGAAGCTCTTCGCGACGTTTACGGCGTCCTGGCCGGTCATGGAGTCGACGACGAGCAGCACTTCGTCCGGTTGAACGACTTGATGGATTTGCTTCAGCTCCTCCATCAACGCTTCGTCGATATGCAGGCGGCCCGCGGTATCGATAATGACATAATCGTTATGGTTGTCCTTGGCGTGCTGCAAGCCTTGGCGGGCGATTTCCACCGGGGATACCTGATCGCCGAGCGAAAATACCGGCGCCCCGATCTGATCGCCGAGCACCTGCAGCTGCTTGATTGCGGCCGGACGGTAAATGTCGCAGGCGACGAGCAGCGGCTTGTGGTTGCCCTTCTGCAGCAGCTTCGCAAGCTTACCGGACGTCGTCGTCTTGCCCGCGCCCTGAAGGCCGGCCATCATGATGACGGTAGGCGGCTTGTTCGCTTTCGCGAGCTTGGCGTTCGTTCCGCCCATCAGCTCGGTCAGCTCTTTGTTAACGATATCGATAATAACCATGCCGGGGGTGAAGCTCTTCATCACTTCTTGTCCGACGGCGCGCTCTTTTACCTTGGCGATAAAATCTTTGACAACTTTAAAGTTGACGTCCGCCTCGAGCAGCGCCAGCCTGACTTCGCGCATCGCTTCGTTTACGTCGTCCTCGGATACTTTCCCTTTGCCCCTCAGCTTGCCGAATACGCTCTGCAGCCTGTTGGACAAACTTTCGAATGCCGCCATGATCGTTCACCTCCGGTTATAGCCCTAATTCGATTGCCTTAATCCGTTTGCGTCAACCGGCTTATCGCCGACTGAAGCCTTTGCTTCTCATTGTCTTGTATGGAAAGCGCTCCGACCGCGTCCGCAAGCTCGCGGGCGATTAACCCGATCTGCTCGTGCCGGGCCAGAAGCTTCAGCTTGCTCTCGTATTCCTCCAGCGCGTTCTCGGCCCTCTTGATATGCTCGAACACCGCCTGCCGGCTAATGCCCGATTCCGAGGCGATTTCGCCGAGAGAGTAATCGTCGAGAAAATAATATTTCAAGAAGGTCCGCTGCTTCTCCGTCAGAAGCGGCTCGTAGAAATCGAACAGCGCATTGATTCTGGTCGTCTTCGCAAGGGCGTCCGGCTCGTTTGCCGACATGATGCGGCCCCTCCTTCCGTCAAGTGTCAAGGGATAACCCTTTACACCAAACCAACGACTCCTATCATACAGGATCGCCCATGCCGCTGTCAAGCTTTAAACCTTGTCAGCCTTCCTAAATATTTTCCCGGCCTTCTTCGGCTTCGGCGGAAGCTTCCTTCTGGATCAATCCGGCGAACAAAGCGTGCACGAACTGATCGGAGTCGAACTCCTGCAGATCGCCCATCTTTTCGCCAAGCCCGACCAGCTTCACCGGCAAGTTCAGCTCGTTCCTGATCGCGATGACGATGCCGCCTTTCGCGGTGCCGTCCAGCTTCGTCAGCACAAGGCCGGTAACGCCGCTTTTTTCGCCGAACAGCTTCGCCTGGCTGAGGGCGTTTTGCCCGGTCGTCGCGTCCAGCACAAGCAGCACTTCGTGCGGCGCGTCCGGCAGCTCGCGTTTAATGACGCGGAACATTTTGTTCAGCTCTTCCATCAGATTCGTCTTGTTTTGCAGACGGCCCGCCGTATCGCACAGAAGCACGTCGACCTTCCGCTGCTTGGCCGCCTGCACCGCGTCGAACATGACCGCGGCAGGGTCGGAGCCCGCCTGGTGCTTGATCACATCGACGCCTACGCGCTGCCCCCACACCTCGAGCTGCTCGATCGCTCCGGCCCGGAACGTGTCGCCCGCAGCGAGCAGGACGCTTTTGCCTTCGCTTTTAAACTTGTGGGCCAGCTTGCCGATCGTCGTCGTTTTGCCGACGCCGTTGACGCCGACGAACAGAAAGACGGTAATGCCATCCGGCGACATGTTCAGCCCCGGATCGCCGTCGCCCTTGAGCAGCCCGACCAGCTTCTCGGACAGTACGGGCTGCAGTTCGGCGGCGTCTTCGATTTTGCGCTTTTTCACTTCGGCGCGAAGCTCGTCGATCAGCTCCATGACGGTCGTGACGCCGACGTCGGCGCCGATCAATATTTCCTCCAATTCCTCGTAGAACTCTTCGTCGATTTTTTTGCGACGGGTAATCAGCTCTTCGACCTTCTCCACGATGGCGTCTCTCGTTTTGCTCAAGCCGTCTTTGAATACGGTCGTTACCGCTTCCGCTTTCGAAGCGATCGTTTCCTTCAATCTTTTAAAAAAGCTCATCTGCTTTCGTCCTCCATCATCCGATTGGCTGCTGCCGCAGCTATATAGGCGTATTAGCCAAGCTTTTAAGCTATTAAAGCCTTTATGCCGTCTCCTCGCTCTCGCCCGGCTCTTCTTCCAGCCGGACCGATACAAGCTTCGATACGCCGCCTTCTTCCATCGTCACGCCGTACAGCACATCGGCCTCTTCCATCGTGCCTTTGCGGTGGGTGACGACGATAAATTGCGTCAGCTCCGAAAATTCCCGCAAATACTGCGCAAACCGGGATACGTTCGCTTCGTCGAGCGCCGCTTCCACCTCGTCGAGCACGCAGAACGGAACCGGCTTCACCTGCAAAATCGCAAACAGCAGGGCGATCGCCGTCAGCGCCCGTTCGCCGCCGGACAGAAGCTGCAGGTTTTGCAGCTTTTTGCCCGGAGGCTGGGCGACGATGTCGATGCCGGTGTCGAGCAGGTTGTCCGGCTCGACCAATATCAGGTCGGCACGGCCGCCGCCGAACAGCTTCGCAAACACGACGACAAAGTGCGAGCGAATCGCGTCGAACGTCTGTTTGAACCGCTTCGACATTTCTTCGTCCATCTCCCGGATGACCTGGTACAACGTCGTTTTCGCTTCGACCAGATCGTCCTTCTGGGCGCTCAAATAATCAAACCGCTCTTTCACCCGTTCGTACTCGTCGATCGCCCCAAGGTTGACTTCGCCCAGCGCCGCGATTTGGCGCTTCAATTCCTTGACGGCGTTCTGGGCGGCGGCAACGTCCTCCGGCACCGGGTATTCCGCTTTGGCCAGCTCGTAGCTCAGCCCGTATTCTTCGCTTAGCTTGCGGAGCAAATTTTCCAGCTCGACATCGAGCCGGTTCACGGCGATTTCCGTTTGTCTCATCTGCTCTTCGACGTGGCGAAGCTCGGCGCGCTGCTCCTTCGTTTCGCCTTCCCCTTCTTCGATGCCGCGCGTAAGCTGCGCTCTTTCCGAACGCTTCAGGTCGGTCTGCTCCGAGCATTGCTGCTTCTGCAAGCGCAAAGCGTTGAGCTGCTCGATCTGGCGGACCAGCTCCGCGCCGTGCCGCTCGATCTCCGCTTCGTTCTGCTTAAGCATCGCGTGAAAACCGGCCATCTCCTGCTTCGCCCGCTGAATTTCGGTCCGAATGCGGGAGGCCTGGTCTTCAAAAGACTGCTTCTCCTGATCGGTTTTGGCTACGGCGATTTTCAGATCGGTCAACTGCCCCTGCAGTTCCTCCTTCGCCGTCTCGTTCGCCTTGCGGCGTTCCTCGGCCAGCGCGATCGCCTCCTGCAGCCTCGCTTCGTCCTGCGTCAGCTGCGCAAGCCGCTCGGCCGCCTCCTTCGCCGCGGCTGCGAGACTTGCCCGCTCCGCCGCAAACGCCGTCCGGTCCGCATGGTGGAGCTGGCTTTGCTCCTGCAGCAGCTTCGTCTCCGAAGCGAGCTGCTGCAGCTCGGAGCGGACATGCTGCTCGTCGATGCGGAGCTGCTCCGCGCGCGCCCTGAGCTCCTCGATTTTCTGCGAGCCGATCGACTGCTCCTTGCGAAGATCGCTCAGCTTATCCTTCAGCTGTGCGAGCGTAACTTGCGCTTCCTTGATCTCCTGATCGAGCGCTTCGATCTGGCGCTGCCGTCCGAGCAGGCTGGCGCCTTTCTTCTGGAGGCTGCCCCCGGTCATCGAACCGCCCGCGTTCACGACGTCGCCTTCAAGCGTGACGACGCGATACCGGTATTGGCAGCGGGAAGCGATCCGGTTCGCCTGCTCCAGCGTTTCGGACAGAAGCACGTTGCCGAGCAAATTGCCGACGATCGCGGCGTATTTCGGATCGCAATCGACCAGATCGGCCGCAACTCCGACAAAACCTTCGACCGCTTCCAGCATGCGCTTGTCCTGCTCGGACAGCTGCCGGCCGCGGATGACGTCAAGCGGCAGGAACGTCGCCCGGCCGAGCTGCCGCTGCTTCAAATAACCGATGGCGGCGCGGGCCGTTTGCTCGTTCTCCATGACGATATGCTGCAAAGCGCCGCCGAGCACCGTCTCAACGGCGGTTTCGATGCGCTGCGGCACGCGGATCAGCTCCGCCACCGCCCCGTGCACGCCGCCCAGCTGGCCGCGCCGCGAAGCTTTGAGCACCTCGCGGACGCCTTGCATAAAGCCATCGAGCGCGTCCTGCATCTCTTTCATCGTGTCGCGGCGGGATACGGTCGAGTCCAGCTTCTGCTCCCATTTGCGAACGGAAGCGGACGTCTCCTCCAGGTAAGCTCCCGTCTGCTTCGTCTTTTCCGCTTCCTTGACGTAGAGGTTACGGACCTTGTCCAGCTCCTCCGCTATGGCGGCCAGCTTCCCGTCAAGCTCCGCTTTGCGTGCCGTCAACGCCTCCTGCTGCGCCGCCCATTTCGCTTCCTCTTCCGAAAGGCGCTCCAACCGGCGCTGCGACGCTTCGCCTTGCTGCTCGGCATAACGGATTTCGTTTCGAAGCCTCGACATTTCGCTCATCGTTTCGAGCAGCTCGTTCTTCAGCGACTCCACGGCGTCCATGCCGGCGCTTCCGGCAACGCCAAGCAGGTTCGCCTCCTCCTCCGAAAGCTTCGCCTTCAGCTCCGCGAGGCGTAGCTCCATCATAGCGGCGCGGCTGCGGATTTCCGTCTCTTCCTTCGCAAGCTCCTCGATGCGGAGGTCGGTCGCGGCAATCGATTCCGCCAGCTGGCGCTTGTTCTGCTCCAGATTGCGGCCGCGTTCCTTCAACACTTCGCCGTATCCTTCGCATTTCTCGTAATCCTCGCTTAGCTGCAGCATATCCGCATGCAGACGGTCGAGCTCGTTCTCGAGCTCCCGCAGCGCCAGCCGGTCCTTCTCGAGCAAGGCATCGTGCTTGCTAACGACGCTCGACAGCTTCAGCTGCTCCTCGTTCAACCGGCTCAGCCGCAGGTTCGCCTCCTCCCACGAGCGATGAACGGTTTCGATATTATGTACGTACATCGATATTTCTTGCGACTTTAGCTTCTCCCGCAGCGCTTTGTAATGAAGCGCCTTCTCCGACTGCTCCTTAAGCGGGCCGACCTGATCTTCGAGCTCGGTGACCAGATCGTGAATACGAAGCAGGTTCTGCTCGGTATCGTCAAGCTTCTTCTGCGCTTCGCGCTTGCGGCTTTTGTACTTGACGATCCCCGAAGCCTCTTCAAAAATGCCGCGTCTGTCTTCCGAGCGCGTACTTAATATTTCTTCAATTCGGCCTTGTCCGATAATGGAGTAAGCCTCTTTGCCGATGCCGGTATCCATGAACAGCTCCGTAATGTCCTTCAACCGGCAAGGCTGCTTGTTGATCATATATTCGCTTTCGCCGCTTCGGTGAACGCGGCGCGTTACCGTCACTTCATTATATTCCAGCGGCAGCGACTCGTCCGAATTGTCCAACGTCAGCGACACTTCGCCGTAATTGACCGCTTTGCGGGCATCGCTTCCGGCGAATATGACGTCCTCCATTTTGCCGCCGCGCAGGCTCTTGGCGCTTTGCTCCCCGAGCACCCAGCGGATGCCGTCCGAAATATTGCTTTTGCCGCTGCCGTTCGGCCCGACGACGGCCGTTATTCCGTTTACGAATTCCATCTCCGTCCGGTCGGCAAACGATTTGAAACCCGATAATTCTATCCGTTTTAGGAACATGATTTTTAACGTTCACCTCACCGCATATTGTAACACAAGTTAAGGGATCCCCGAGCAAAAAAACCTCCAAATCCGCCCGCATCCGGATTTGGAGGTTTTTCCTAAGCGTCGCTTGCATAAGGCGGCTTATATTTTCTCAAAACATGAGCTGCCCGCTGAATCGGGAACGGTTCCGTATCAATTTCCGCCGGCCGCCGTTATTCCTGCGATATCGCGCGCCAAGCCTCGGAAGCGGCGCGCTGCTCCGCTTCTTTTTTGGTCCGGCCGATACCCGTCCCGCAGCATTTCTCGCCGACGTAAACTTCCACAACAAACTCGCGGTCGTGAGCCGGCCCCCGCTCCTCCGCGATCCGGTACTCGATCGGACCGAGATTGCCATGCTGGGCCTTCTCCTGCAGCTTCGACTTAAAGTCCTTCAACAGAAGGCCGGTGTCGTTCGAATCGATATGCGGAAACATATGCTCCTGCAGAAAGGCCCGCGTCCGTTCAATGCCCGCATCCAAATACAAGGCGCCTACAAACGATTCAAACAAATCGGCGAGCAAGGAAGGCCGCTGGCGGCCGCCCAGCTGCTCCTCGCCCCGTCCGAGCAGGACGTAAGCGCCAAGGTTCAACCGCTCGGCGAATTTGGCCAGCGACGGTTCGCATACGATGGAAGCCCGCATGCGCGTAAGCTCCCCCTCGGGGCGGGAGGGGTAAGCCGTGAACAGAAACTCGGAAACGAGCAGCTGCAGCACGGCGTCCCCCAGAAATTCCAGCCGTTCGTTATGCTCGATGCCGCCGCGCTTATGTTCGTTGACATAAGACGTGTGCGTAAACGCCTGCTTCAGCAGCTTCGGCTTGCCAAACCATATATCAAGCCTTTTCTGCAGCTGGACGAAATCGTCACGCTTCATAAACTTTCATGGCGATCGTCGCATTGTGTCCGCCGAAGCCAAACGAGTTCGAAAGGGCGACTTTCACATCGGCCTTGCGCGCTTGGTTCGGCACATAATCGAGATCGCACTCCGGATCTTGGTCTTCCAGGTTAATGGTAGGCGCAATGACTCCGTTCTTCAGCGTAAGACCCAGGATGACCGCCTCGACGCCTCCCGCCGCTCCAAGCAGGTGGCCCGTCATCGACTTGGTCGAGCTGACCGCAAGCTTGTAGGCATGGTCGCCGAGCGCCATCTTGATCGCTTTCGTTTCGGAGCGGTCGCCGACCGGCGTCGAAGTGCCGTGAGCGTTAATGTAATCCACTTCTTCCGGCTCGATCCCCGCGTCGCGGATCGCCAGCTTCATGCAGCGGGCCGCTCCGTCCGGATCGGGCTCGGTAATGTGGTAAGCGTCGCTGCTCATGCCGTAGCCTATCACTTCGGCATAAATATTCGCGCCGCGTGCCAGCGCATGCTCAAGCGACTCCAGAATAAGCACGCCCGCGCCTTCGCCCATAACGAATCCGTCGCGGCCGGTATCGAACGGACGGCTTGCCTTCTCCGGCTCGTCGTTGCGTACGGACATAGCGCGCATCGAAGAGAAGCCGGCAAGGCCCGTAGGACGGATCGTCGCTTCGGCGCCGCCGCAAATCATGGCGTCGGCTTGTCCGCTTTGGATCAGCTTGTACGACTCGCCGATCGAATGCGTTCCGGTCGCGCAAGCCGATACGACAGCCGTATTCGGGCCTTTCGCGCCGGTAATCATCGATACTTGGCCGGAAGCCATGTTCGCGATCATCATCGGGATAAAAAACGGGCTGACCCGCTTCGGACCTTTTTCGATCAGAAGGTTGTGCTGGTCTTCCCATGTGCCGAGACCGCCGATGCCGGAACCTACGATAACGCCTACGCGCTCCGGATCGACATTGACGCCGACCTCCAGCTTCGAATCGGCAATCGCGGATTTGCTGGCCGCAACCGCAAATTGCACGAAACGGTCCATTTTGCGTGCTTCTTTTCTGTCGACATAATCTTCCGGATTAAAATTTTTGATTTCGGCGGCGATTTTCGTCGGGTATTCCGATACGTCAAACGATTCGATACGGGAAACGCCCGATTTGCCTTCCAGCAAATTCGCCCAAAACTGCTCTATTTCAGAACCGAGGGACGTCATGACGCCCAACCCGGTAACCACTACTCTGCGCTTCATTGTTTTCACCTCGACGTACAGCAATAGAGCGACCGAACGGCCGCTTTCCAAAAAAACGTTATTGCTCGTATATAAATGCTTGTTCAGCCGATTTTTTATTTCAAGATGGAGAGAAGTCCCGTCTGTTACAACGGGACTTTTTTTTCGGACACTTAGTTAAGAGATTGTATGTAATTCACAACTTCTCCCACTGTGGTGATCTTCTCCGCATCTTCATCAGAGATTTCCATATCAAATTCGTCTTCCAGCTCCATGACCAGCTCTACGACATCAAGAGAGTCAGCGCCGAGGTCATCTTTAAAGGAAGCTTCCAGCGTGACTTCCGCCTCGTCTACGCCAAGTCGGTCGACGACGATACGTTTTACACGTTCTACTACATCGGACATCCGGTTCACCTCCTCCATCGTATTATACGAGAATTAAAGACAAAATGCCATACGTAACCGTTTCAATCGTAAAACGGCATCCTTTCCAAGGCGGCTACATGTACATGCCGCCGTCGACGTGAACGGTTTGTCCGGTCATGTACGACGCGGCGTCCGACGCCAAAAAGCGGACCGCATTCGCGACGTCCTTCGCGTCGCCGAACCTCGCCAAAGGAATTTGCGCCGACATGGAGGCTTTAATATCATCGGGCAGCTTGTCCGTCATTTCGGTTTGGATAAACCCCGGTGCGACGCAGTTGACGGTAATGCCGCGCGACGCCAGTTCCCTCGCGCTCGATTTCGTCAAGCCGATCACGCCGGCTTTGGCCGCGACGTAGTTGGCTTGCCCCGCGTTTCCGATGGCTCCCACGACGGACGAAATGTTGATGATGCGGCCGGAACGCTGCTTCATCATCGGGCGCGTTACCGCTTTGATCCCGTTGAATACGCCTTTTAAATTCGTTTCGATGACCTCGTCGAACTCTTCCTCTTTCATGCGCATAATTAAATTATCTCTTGTAATCCCCGCGTTATTCACAAGGATGTCGATCGCGCCGAATTGTTCGATCACTTCTTTGACCATCGATTCGAATTCGTCCGCCTTGCCTACGTTCGCTTTGATGACCAAAGCGCGCCGGCCCAGCGCTTCAACCGCTTTCGCGGTTTCGACCGCCGCCGCTTCGCTGCCCGAATAATTGATGGCAACGTCCGCGCCCGCTTCCGCCAGCCCGATCGCAATGGAGCGGCCGATGCCGCGGGAGGCTCCGGTTACAAGCGCTTTTTTGCCTTCCAGATTGGCAAACATCGTGCTTTCTCCCCCTGTCATGACATATTTTCCTGCCCGGATCCAAGAGGTCCTATTACAGCTGGTTCAACGATTCCAGGCTGTTGACGGATACAATCTTGACGGATTTGTCGACTTTTTTGATCAACCCGGCCAATACGGTCCCGGAGCCGATCTCGACAAACGTATCCACGCCTTGTTCAATCAAGTAACGGACGGTGTCTTCCCATAGAACCGGGGAATACACCTGCTCTACAAGCAAGCCGCGGATTTCGGACGCATCCGTTACCGGACGGGCCGTGACGTTCGCGACGACAGGCACCGCAGCGTCATGGACCGTTACGCCTTTCAGCACCTCGGCCAGCTTTTCCGCCGCAGGCTTCATAAGCGAAGAATGGAAAGGCCCGCTGACTTCAAGCGGCACGACCCGCTTCGCCCCGGCTTCCTTGCCGCGCTCGACGATTGCCTGCACGCCGGCCGCGGCGCCGGATACGACGATTTGCCCGGGGCAGTTGACGTTCGCCAATTCAACGGTATGCGAAGCGCCCTCGGAAGAAACGGCGGCGCACAGACTTGCGAGCGCCTCGCGTTCGGCGCCAAGCACGGCGGCCATGGCGCCTTGTCCGCCCGGCACGGCTTGCTCCATAAATTCGCCGCGGGCCCGGACGGTCTTGACCGCATCCTCGAACGATAAAGAGCCTGCAGCCACAAGCGCGCTGTATTCGCCCAAGCTATGGCCCGCGACATAGTCCGGGCGCAAGCCTTTGCCTTCCAGCGCCTTCAGCAGCGCCGCGCTGACGGTAAGCAGCGCCGGCTGCGTGTTGACCGTCTGCTTCAACGTTTCGTCGGGACCGCCGAAAATAATATCGCTAAGCTTGAATCCAAGGACCTCGTCCGCGCGTTCGAAAACGGAGCGCGACGCTTCGACCGCGTCGTACACGTCCTTGCCCATGCCTACGGCTTGCGCGCCTTGTCCCGGAAATACAAATGCTGTTTTGCTCAAGAATGAATCCCTCCGTTTACCAAATAAGTACGGTCGAGCCCCATGTCAGACCGCCGCCGAAACCGACGAGCACCAGGCAATCGCCTTCCTTGATCCGGTTCTGCTCTACGGCTTCCGCGAGCGCGACCGGCACCGATGCGGCCGACATATTGCCGTATTTATCGACATTGATCATGCATTTGTCTTCATTCAGCTCCAAGCGGTTCAGCGCGGATTGAATAATCCGGATATTGGCCTGGTGCGGAACGAGCAGATCGATGTCTTCCTTGGACTTGCCCGCCTTGCGAAGCGCATCTTCCGCGGCGCTGCCCATGATTCGGACCGCGAATTTGAACACTTCGTTGCCGGCCATGTAAATGTAATGCGCTTTGGAGTCGACGGTATCGGCCGTGGACGGCATGCGCGATCCCCCGCCGGCAATGTTAAGGAGCGGTCCGCCGCTGCCGTCCGCGCCCAGCTCGAACGACTTGAAGCCGCGATGCTCCGGAACCGGCCCGAGAACGGCCGCGCCCGCGCCGTCGCCGAACAGAATGCATGTATTGCGGTCGGTGTAATCCGTAATGCGGGACAACGTATCCGCGCCAACGACCAGCGCATGCTTGTACATCCCCGTGGCAATCATGCTGGATGCCGTCGCCAGGCTGTAAATAAACCCGGAGCAGGCGGCCGAAAGGTCGAACGCGGCGGCGCGCTTCGCCCCAAGCCTTTCCTGCAATACGCAGGCCGTGGAAGGAAAGAACATATCCGGCGTAATGGTAGCAACTATAATAAGGTCGATATCCTGCGCCGTCAAGCCCGCCGCCTCCAGCGCCCGGACGGACGCTTCATAGGCCAGGTCCGACGTTGCCTGCTCCGGCGCGGCGATTCTCCTCTCCCGAATGCCGGTTCTCGTTACGATCCATTCGTCGTTCGTTTCAACCATTTGCTCCAAGTCGTGATTGGATAATATACGTTCCGGGACATATTTGCCCATGCCTATAATGCCTACCGAATTTACGCTCACGCTAAACACACTCACTTCCCGTTTATTTCCGCCGCGATCGATTGGACCAGCTTGACTTGAACGGCGATCCTGGCTTGACGGACGGCGTTCTTGACCGCCTTCACGTCGGAAGAGCCGTGGCATTTCATAATCAGGCCGTCAAGTCCAAGCAGAGGCGCGCCCCCGTGCTCCGTGTAATCCATTTTCTTTTTCAACTGACGCAGCTTGGGCATCATGATGGCGGCGGCGACTTTGGTCATCCACGTCGAAGCAAACGATTCCTTCAAAGCCGAAAACACCGTATTGGCCGTCCCTTCCATCGCTTTCAGCATGACATTGCCTGCAAACCCGTCGCAAATAAGAACGTCGCAATTGCGCACAAGCACGTCGCGGGCCTCCACGTTGCCGATAAAATGAATCGGCGCCTCCTCCAGCAGATCGTAGGCCGCCTTCGTCAGCTCGTTGCCCTTCCGGGCTTCCGTTCCGACGTTCAGAAGACCGACCCTAGGTTTATCAATTCCATGCACCTTGGAACGGTATACGCTGCCCATGATGGCATATTGCAGCAAATGCTCCGGCTTGGCGTCCATGTTGGCTCCCAAATCGAGAGAGAGCACGCCTACATCGTCCATCGTCGGCAAAATCGGCGCCAGCGCCGGGCGCTCGATGCCGTTCAGACGCCCCACGACGAGAAGCCCCGTCGTCATCAGCGCGCCCGTATTGCCGGCGGACAGCATGCAGTCGGCTTGCTTCTCCTTCACGAGCCGGCCGGCGATCACCATCGAGGAGTCCTTTTTTCTCCGGACGGCTTTAACCGGCTCTTCATCCGGTCCGATGACGTCCGGGGCGTGGCACACCGTAACGTTCGGCAGCTTGCGCCCGTCAAGCAGGCTCTCGATCCGGGATTGATCCCCGACGAGAAGCAGTTCCGTATCCGGCCACTCTTGAGCGGCCTCGACCGCTCCCCGCACAATGAGATCGGGAGCATTGTCGCCTCCCATCGCATCAATGGCGATCCGCATGATCCTCTCCTCCTTCGCTGTCCATTCCGCTCGCAGACCGGTAAATGATAAAGCTTCCTTGAAACACCATTTCATCGCCTACGTAAGTATAAAGTTCCACCTTGCCCTTGCTTCCGCTCATGGATCTGACGTAAGCCTTGGCAATGCATTTTTCCCCCAGCTTTACTTGCCGAATAAACCGGATATCCGCAGCCGCGGTCAAAGCGATTTCGTCGTTGATGACGGCCACCGCAAGCGAATTCGCTTGAGCAAACAGATGATGTCCCCGGGCAATCCCGGTTCTGGAGAATACATGCTCTTCTTTAATTTCAAATATGGAAATGCCGCTCTTGTCGAGCTGCAAATCGACGATTTCGCCTATTACTTCATGAAGCGGCAAAGACTTTACCGTATCGTATGACCTTTCGGCCATAAGCTTCATCCGTTCCCTCAGCTCCGGAATGCCAAGCTCCAATCGGTCCAGCCGGACGGTCTGAATGCTGACCTTGAGCTGACGGGTCAGCTCCCGGTCCGTCATGAACGGATTTTCTTCGATCAACCGGAGCAATTGCTGATGCCGCTCACGTTTGGGCATTCGTTCGATGCTACTCACTTCCTTCGCCTGACGGAATCCTTCATACGTATTTAAACGGCAACTCCATCCGATATGCTGTCAGCAGATATTATCACCAGGTACTAACCAAGTATATAAAAAAAAGCTCTTCCGCGCAACGACCCGTACATTCTCGCCTTTGAAACTTCAAGTCTCGACCTTTGTCCGCGCCTTGCTCCGATGAAGCCGATGAAAAACATATTTACAAAAATAGCACTTCACCCAAGGATGAAGTGCTATTTTGCATGTAACGTAAGGACTATTGGGAAATAATCTCTTTCGTTTTGTAGTATCCGCACACCTTGCACACATGGTGAGCCAGTTTCAGCTCTCCGCATTGCTCGCATTTAACCATGCCCGGAATCGCAAGCTTGAAGTGCGTGCGACGTTTGTCGCGGCGAGTTTTGGACGTTCTTCTTTGAGGTACTGCCATATTTCCCACCTCCTTCACAGAATCAATCGTTTCTGCCTATTCCTTAAACAGATCTTTGAGCGCTGCGAATCGCGGATCGATCTTTTCCGTATTGCAGCCGCATTGACGTTCATTCAAGTTTTGCCCGCAGTTCGGACATAGACCTTTGCAGTCGTCATCGCACAGCGGTGCGAAAGGCAACGACAGCAGAAGCACTTCCTCCACGAGAGGCTTCAGATCCACCTTGTCCGACGCAATCTTAATGACATCCTCGTCTTCCTCTCCGTCTACGTCTTCCGCTTCGTCCAGAGAGGCTACAGGCTTGAACGTTTCGAAGATGGGAATGACGATTTGTTCCGGAACGCCGCTAAGGCAGCGAGAGCATGCCATGTTGAGGCTGATGGAAAGCTCACCTTCGACTTGTATGACGTCTTCTTCGCCGGTTACCTTAAGCGAAACGCTTAGCGGTCCTGCGCCGGTGACATCCCTGCGTCCTTTAAGCAATCCGGATACGTCCATTTGCTCGTTAAAGGTTACGGTCGAACCTTTGGAGAGCATGTCGTGAACATTAAACTGCATAAGATCATCACCCCAAACAAACAAAATTTATTATAGCGACCGGCAATCGGTTTTGTCAACATTTTCACACGGTTTTTCGGGCGTCCCTCCCGCTAAAAGACCGCGACCGCCACCTCGTAAGCAGGATGTCTTTCTTTGCGGGCAGGAGGTTTGCGGCGCTGCGGCGAAGTATATGGTTCTGGATAAAGGAGTGATACGATGCGCGCTGTTGGTCTTATCGTCGAATATAATCCGTTCCACAACGGACATCTATATCATCTGCGGGAATCAGTCAAATTGACCTCGGCCGAAGCGGTGGTCGCCGTCATGAGCGGCCATTTCCTGCAGCGGGGCGAGCCGGCCGCCATGGACAAATGGGCTCGGACGGAAGCCGCTTTGCGCGGAGGCTGCGATCTCGTGATCGAGCTGCCGGTCGCCTACGCCACCCAAGCCGCCGAATGGTTCGCCTACGGCGCCGTTGCCCTTCTCGAAGCGACGGGCGTCGTAGATGCGTTTTGCTTCGGCTCGGAAAGCGGCGAGCTCGGGCCGCTTCGGCAAGCGGCAGCGGCGATCGCGGAAGAGCCGCCGAGCTTTCGCGAGCTGCTGCAGCGGGAGCTTCTGAAGGGCGTGAGCTATCCCGCGGCGCATAGCACGGCGCTAGCCGGCTATTTGGCGGCGGAAGGATACGAAGAAGCGGCGGGCTTCCCTTTCGCCGAGCCTAATCATACGCTTGGTCTTCATTATCTGATCGCCCTTGCAAGGCTGAAGGGACGAATGACGCCGTATACGATCCGCAGGGAAAAAGCGGGCTACCGCCAAACTTCCATTACGGACAATCGCATCGCCAGCGCGACCGCAATCCGTAAAGCTTGGCTGGAAGAAGGCTCCATCGCCGGCTTGCAGAATTACGTCCCGCCTTCCACCTATGCCGTTATGGTCAGGGAAGCCGAGGCGGGCCGCGCTCCCGTCAGCTGGGACAGCTTCGTTCCGCAGCTCATTCACGCGATCGGAACGCGGAGCCCGCAGCAGCTTGCCGCGCTGAGCGAAGTGACGGAAGGTCTCGAACACCGGATTCGGCAAGCTTTACCGAAGCTTGGAGCAATCGAATTCGAAGCGTTGATGGACGCGCTCAAGACGAAGCGTTACACCCGAACGAAGCTTCAGCGGGCCTTGCTATCGATATTGCTTGGACATGCCAAAGCGGATCTGTCCCCGGAGAAGCTTAGAGGCGGCGTCGAGTATATCCGCGTGCTCGGCTTTACCGACAAAGGAAAGGAATTGCTTCGCATCATGCGGAAGCAGGCCAAGCTGCCGGTACTGTTATCCGCTGCACGTCCGCCGGCAAATTACCGTTATTTGGAGTTGGATACTCAAGCTACCGTCGCATATCGTCTCGGCCAGCCCGCTCCTTTCCGCACGGACGAACTTTACAGGGATTATCGAGGCAAGCCGGTGATGGTCTCCCGGCCATAATCTGTTTCAAGCCGGCCGGCTATAGTGCGGCAGTCTCTTTAGCGGGTCGAACGGCTGAATGTTTTGATCGCTTGTACCGCTTCATCCAGCGTGTTTACGCCGACGACCCTCATCTCCGTGCCGATCGCTTCCGCTTTGGCGGCCGCTTCTTCGGCGTTTGCGGACGGAGCGAGAAACAGATCGGCCCCCGCTTTGTCGGCGGCTGCAACTTTATGGGCGACGCCGCCGATCTCGCCGACTTGTCCCCTCGCGTTTATCGTGCCCGTCCCCGCCACCGTTAACCCGTTCGTCAAATCGCCTTCGGTCAGTACATCGAGCGTTCCGAGGGCGAACATCAAACCCGCGGACGGCCCCCCGACTTCTCCGGCGTCGATTGCGATCTTGTAACGGGAATCGTCCGGCACCAGTTCCCTTTGCTCAACCAACGATTCGATGCCTAGGGCTGCGGCCTCGTCCGGCTGCCCCGAAGGAACCGCGCCGGCCTTGACGGATACGGCGATCTCCTGTCCGTTTCGCTCGACGATGAGCGACAAAGAATTCCCCTCCGCTTTCTCCACGATCGATGTCAAAGCTTCGATGCTGTCAATCCGGCTTCCGCCGCCTTCCCGTATGATCGCATCCCCGGTTCTGAAGGCGGATCCTTCCGAGACATCCGCAACAACCACCCTTCTGGGCACTGCCTGATACGGGATGCCCGCATACCGGTACGCCGCCTCGATCGCAACGTCCTCCGACCCTTGCATGACGACCGTCATGCGAGACATATATTGCTCCGGCGAATCGTCGCCCATAATCGATGTTTTCCGATATACTTCCGTATCCGGATTCCAGAGCGAGCTGATCGCTCTCCAATAATTTGCCGAACTCATTTTGACCGTCGTCATGAGAAACCGCCCGCTTGCTTCGCCCGCCTTGCCCTCCGCCGAGCGAATCATGCTATCCAGCGGCAAGGCCGCTCCCGGTTCGTATAGAACATACGGCGTCGGAGCAAAAAGCAAAAGCCACATCAACACGGCTGTCAGCAGTCCCGAAGCGACGGTACGAAGCTTGTCTAATCTCATCGGTATCCGCTCCCTTCGCGCAGTTGGCCGGGGCACGGATAGCCGCGCCGGCTCTCCCTGCCAGCAAGCCATTCGCTTAACGGATCAGCCCTGCAGGTCTATCCTTCCCGGCCGTCGCGTATAATGTACCGTTTTCAGGTTGTCCGATTCCGCTAGCGCTCCCGGTTCCGCACGGAAGCCGGGCTACAAGCATAGGAAAGGAACGATAAGCTATGATCCGTACAATCGGTATCGCCATATTGTCGGTAGCGCTTGTGTGCGCCGTCATTATCCAGCCCGACGAAGCGTTCAAAGCTTCGATGCAAGGGCTGTCGATCTGGTGGAACGTCGTATTCCCCGGCTTGCTGCCGTTTCTGGTCGTGCTTGAAATGATGTCCGCCTTCGGCCTGTCCCGGGCGCTTGGCGTTCTGGCGCAGCCGCTGACGCAGCGCTTTCTGAAGCTGCCGGGCGATTCCGGTCTTGCCGTTGCCGCCGGCTGGATGTCGGGCTTCCCGGCGGGGGCCGAAACGACGGCCCGTCTCGTCCGCTCGAACCGGCTGCAAGCTTACGAAGGCGCCAAGCTTCTCGCCTTTTCCCATATGCCGAATCCGGTCTTTATGCTGGTCGTGTTCGGCGCGGGATTTCTGCATAAGCCCCAGCTCGGGCTGCTGCTTGCCTTATCCGTCTGGCTTTCCGGCCTGCTGGCGGCATCGACAGCCGCCGTTATCTCGGCGAAGCCGCGGACTGGACCGGACAAGCCCGCCAAGCCCCGTTCCGGCATCTGGCGCAGGGCTGCGGAAGCGATGGAAGACGGCCGGCGCGAAGACGGGCGCGGCTTCGGGCAAGTGCTGGGCGAATCGGTAACCGTCAGCGTCCAGAAGCTGATGGTTGTCGGGGGACTCATCATGCTGGCGTCCGTCGTCTCGCGGCTGCTGACTCTAATGTTGCCGGAACAGCTGCCCGGCGAATGGCTTCAGCTGCTTTTGCCGATTTTACTGGAAAGCCATCTGGGCGCGTACGCCGCCGCCTCGGCGGATATCCGCGGCATGGGGGCTCCCGTCCAGTTGGCTTTGGCTGCCGCGGCCTTGTCTTGGAGCGGCGTCTCCGGCATTTTGCAAGCGGGGCAAGCCGCCGGAGGAACGGGCATCAAGCTGCTGCCTCTCGCTGCTACGAAGCTGCTGCATGCGCTGCTTGCATTTGGCGTCACCTTGCTGCTGTGGAAGCCGGCGCTCTCGTTGTTGCAGGCTTGGGGCGTTAACCCGGCCTCTTCTCCCGCCATGGCCGGCGATGGAACCGTACAGGCACCGCTGGCGCCCGCACCGGTCGCCTTCTCCGATCTGCCGGCCGTCTGGCCTTATTCCGTTGCCGGAGCGCTATTCCTGGCGGTTGCCGGCATTGCGGCCGGTTTGCTTCTTCTTCCATTCATATGGAGACGAAGATTGCGGTAAGCCGCCTGCCGTCCTTCTTAGCCCTGAACAAAAACCCGCTTCCGCATCGTAACGGCAGAAACGGGTTTTGGGCGATCGGAACGAATTATTGACTCTCGTATTTACGTATGAGCTGCGCTTCCACGCCGGGAGGAACAAGCTCGCTCACGTCGCCTTTAAACTGGGCGATTTCTTTGACGATGCTGGAGCTTAAATACGAAAATTTCGGATTCGTCATCATAAATACGGTCTCGATATTGCCGTCCAGCTGCTTGTTCGTCGACGCAAGCTGCAGCTCATATTCGAAATCCGTTACGGAACGTATCCCGCGGATAATGACATTGGCGTTCTGCGTCCGCATATACCGGACGAGCAGGTCGCGAAAGCTGTCGATCGATACGTTCGGAATGTCCGCCGTCGCCTCTTGAAGAAGCGCTTTCCGTTCGTCAAGCGTAAAAAGCGGCTTTTTGCTCGTATTGTTTAATACCGCCACAATGAGATGGTCGAACATCTTGGCCGACCGTTTAATAATGTCAAGATGACCGTATGTAACCGGATCGAAGCTTCCGGGATAAACGGCAACCCTTCCGGGACGCTCTATATGCTCATTCGCCATGTTCTTCTGCTCCTCCGTCTGCGCTGTCTTGGCTGCCGGCGGCTTCATGCCGGTATATCGACACCGCCGTGTCGCCGTATTGGGCCGCTCGCGTCCGAGTAAAATGCGGCAATCGTTCCGGATAAAAATGCGATGCGTCGTGCTCCACGACGATAGTCGCGCCTTCTTCCAGCAAGCCCAATCCGTATAACTGCTCCATCAGTCCGTCCATCGTCGTGATGCGGTAAGGCGGATCTAGAAAAACGAAACGAAAACGGATTCCGCGCTTCGATAACGCCTTTAGAGCGCGCTCGGCGTCATTCCGGTAAATTTCCGCATGCTCGGCCATTCCCGCCGTCTGAACGTTCCCCCGAACGACGTCAACGCTTATTTTTTCTTTATCGACGAATATGACCTTCTCCGCGCCCCTGCTCCACGCTTCGATGCCGAGCCCGCCCGTCCCGGCAAACAAATCGAGGGCGAAGCCTCCGTCGAAATAAGGGCCGATCATGCTAAAAATCGCTTCCTTCACTTTATCCGTCGTCGGTCGCGTATTCATTCCGGGTACCGCTTTCAGCGGCCTGCCTTTGGCGGCGCCGGCTATTACTCTCACTGCCGTATTGCCCCTTTCTTCTTGCTTTCCCGCCTATCGTACCATACTTTAGACTGCCGAAGGAAGCAATAACTCATGTAAGAACCGGCGGCGCCTTCCCAAAAATCGCGTAAAATCAAAGCATCCGAGATGGAAGCTCCGGGTCCGAACATTTTTTTACGCCGAATGTATAATCCGCCATAAAGCGGCAAAAATAATCTCATCGGCGTCGAGAGATGCCGTAGACAACCGCGGAGAAGACTTACGTTTCCCCATAAGCTCTTCGTCCGGTTTCTCCTCTCCCATGAAAGGGCGGTCTCGAAAGAGGCCGCCCGAATTTTATTTATTAAGCTTTGAAGTGACTGAATATTATTGCATTCTTAATCAATAACTTAGGTGGTTTTGGCCCGCAATTTTCAGAACGCATCAAGCAACTATTGGCAAATGGTGAATTTATACGTATGTATAATCCCGGTATTTCTTTTCAACCGATATCGAACTAAAAGCCGCCAAGCTTAGCAGCAGCCTGTGGCTGTCTGGTGGCGTGACAGAACAAAAGGGGCCCGGACTAGGGCCCCTTCTACTTGCGCATCAAGAATCATAAAGATCAAAATCAGGATCTCCGCCAATGTATGAATAATCGACAATAGTAAAACCGTTACCCGCCATCGTTTCAGCTACTTCAAGCACATCCAGTTTTGGGAAAGCCCATTCCTTCTTATCCATGTATGATGCCTCCTCTCGACACCGCTTTTAGTTTATTACACTCTACAATGAGAAAAGTTCGTCATAAGGAAGGAATTTCCTCCTATGTGGCGAACTGTGTTAAACGGAGGTCAATGGATGTGAATCAATCGAGAAATGAACTAAAAAACAAAACCGATTCTTTTACGCTGTGTTTTGGGAGAAATCTCTTATTGTGTCTGCTAACAGGTTCGGCTACGGGCGAATTGTCCTGTGTACCAATCATAACGTGGTTATCGACGGAAGAAATGCGAGTTTTTGTCGATGCCTGACATTGCAAAGCATATCTAGAAAAAAGGAGAAATGTCTATGTTTCATATTAACCCCCATGATATAAAATCCAAAGAGGATTTGATAAAGTTCTTGTTTGAGCTTAGAAAAGATTATCACGCAACCAAAGACGATGATTACGAATGGGCGAACATATCATTGGAGCACTTCTTGGAATCAATGGAAGCTTGGCTTACCGATAGCTCGACTGTTCCTGAAAAGCCTGATTGGAGCACCTTCGCCGCAATCCTTTTGGCAGGCCGAGACTACGAGTAATCCTCCACCGTCGCTCCCTCGGCATCCCGCACCTTGTACCACTCGCCATCGACCATAAAGCGGCCGTCGTACTGATCCACGCGCTCCACAACGCCGCGCACAACCAATTCCTCAAACGGTTCATACATCCGAAGCTCTATCACCCTTCGCAGCTGCAGCGATTCAGCCACAGCCTGCGAGATCAGCTCCCGCTCATTTTCGTTAGATCTGGCTGCGGTCGGCAATGCTCGTTCGGCGCCACCTACGCTCCGGCAGCATCATCCGCGGCGATTCCCAAGTCCGTTACCTCCAACCCTATTGCAGCCCCGTCTGATTAGACCAAGCTTCACCTTTCATCTTCTAGTTCTTCTTCTCCAGCTCCTCGATCGCTTTGCGCGTGGAAGCGCTAAAGCTTTTGAAAAATTTGATAAGCTCCGCGTTGCATAGTCCTGCATTATACAGCATTTGAATCGTAATGATTTCCGGACGCCCCTTATCGTCGACGGACGTCACGATTCCCGCCTTAAGCGCAGCCTCCGCTGCCGGCTTGGCCCAAGCAGGGGGATTCGCGTCCCCGGCCGTATTCAAATAGGCTTCCAAAGCGGCGATTCGGTTCTCCAGCGCCGCAACCTGCTGTTTCTCCGCTTCCGTCATCGGCTCTTCCTCCTTCATAAACACGTATTTCTTGAACAAATCTTCTTCGGTACCCGCATATTCGTTCAGATCGACCGGCCCAGCTATGCCCGACACTCTTCTGCCCCCGCCGGGACGTTGACCTCCGGTCCCCCCGTCGCTGTATTGCCAGAACGTCCATCGATCCCATCCCGCTACATCGAACGGAGCGGAGTTGCTATACCTGGCCACCCATAACGGATAAGCGGCAAGCGAATCGTCGAAATTGCCCGCAAAGCTGTTGCCGGTATAAATGATCGGCCGCTTGCCGGTTATCGATTCGATCTCCTTCAGAAACGCGCGCGCGACCGCGTTTATCACCGTCTTGTTCAAATTGCCCGGGTTGTTCTCGTAATCCATGGCCGGGGGCAGCTCCACGCCGCCGACCGCCATGATGGCTCTCGCGAAGTTCGCCGCTTCTTTACGCGCCGCTTCTACTGTCCGGGCCGTCACAAAATGGTAAGCGCCTGTCGCCAGTCCTGCCGCTTTGGCCCCCGCGATGTTGTCCTCGAAGGTCGGGTCCCGGTATCCGACGCTTTCCGTCGCTTTGGCAAAAACAAAGGATATGCCGTCGGCTTTGACCTTGCCCCAATCGATTTTCCCCTGATACCGGGATACGTCAATGCCTTGGGCGTTCCCGTCGCTTCTCGTTTGCACGCTTTCACTTCCTTATTCTATCTATCATTCCTCTTTATATAGTGGATTCATTCCATGGAAAAGCCGTCACGGCATTTGGCCCTTTGCATCGCCTGCTCGAATTATTGCGCGTCCGATCGTTTTTTTGAGCCAATCATGAAAAAAGGCCTCTTCCCGATTCTCATTGTCGGAAGAAGCCTAACTTTTAAAAATGCATTTTAATAAAATCTTGTTGTACCGGCTATTCGATCACGAACAAAACGGTCGTTCCGTCCGGATATTGTTCCAGCCGGTTGCCGACCCACGATCCGGCCCCGCGGTTGTCCGAAGGATCGATATACGCAACGTCGGCGCCCGCTCCGCCCTCCGCGCACATGGCCATCGGCCATTCGTCCCTGTCGTAGCCTTTGCGGGTCGGAATTCCTTCGAGCGACTCCTTGCGGTTCTCCTCCGCTCCTTCCCGGTCGATCGTGCACACGGCGGATTCGCCGGAATCGATCGCCTCCCGTATATGCTCTCCCGTCTCAGGGTAACGGTCGGCCGGAAAACGGATCGTGACATCCGCCTTCGGATCCGTATTGCCGGGCGGATCGAGCCGCTCCTTCACCGTCGGGAACAAATAGACGGCAAAGGCGATGACGGCCGCCGACAACACCGAAATCATAGTCTTCATAACGGCAAGCTGTCCTCCTGTCCTCGATGCTGTTCTCTTATTGTAAACGGGACAAGCGGCAGCGAACAGCCAAAAATATCCAATAATGAACAAAAACCGTTCCGTCCTAAACGAAATTCCGCTGTGGAAGCCAAAACGAAAAAGGAGCGGGACGGGATATTCCCGCCGGCTCCTTTTCGCCTATTCAGGACAAACCGTAAAACGCGGCGGCATTGTCGTACAGCTGCCTCGTAACCTGTTCGAACGGCAGCTTTTTGATCCGCGCGATCTCGCGGACGACATCAAGGACCATTGCAGGCTCGGTGTCCCTTCCTGCATAAGGGCCTTCGAAAGGCCACGGGCCGTCCGTCTCCGACATCATCAATCCGAGCGGATAACGGCCGGCCAGCTCGCGGATTTCCGGCTCGTACCGCACATCGGGCGTTACGGATATGCAATATCCGGCTTCGATCATCCGCTCGATCGTTGCAAGCGCCCCTTTAAACCAATGAAAATGGACCCTCCGGACGGCGTACCGGTCCAAGATGTCGCATGCTTTGTCCGCATCTTCGTAAACGGCATGCAGCACAAGCGGCTTGTCCAGCTCGGCGGCAAGCGCGATAAACCTCTCCAGCAGCCGCAAATACGGCGCTTCGTCGAACGGCCGCCCGGCGCCGACCGATTCATGGCGAGTATAATAAGGAAGCCCGACCTCGCCTATGGCAAAACGTTCGCCGGCGGCCGCGCGCTGCCGAATCCATTCGATGAGCGCGTCCGCTTCCTCGGCGGACGGCGGCGGCTGTTCGGGGTGGAAGCCGTATGCCGGCACGACCGCTCCGGGATATTGCAAAGCGAGCCGCCTCGTCGCGACCGACGATAAGCGGTCCATCGACACCGCCACGACGGCGGCTCCGCCGATATCCTCGAAACGCTCGAGCATCGAGGTCAGCTCGTCCGGGGGATAGCGGTCAAGGTGGATATGGGCGTCAACGAACATCCGCTCCGGCTTTCCGTCCGTTTGCTCACGATAGGCGTCAGACATGCGAATCCCCCGTTCCCTTCGACAAGCTTTCCTGCAGCACATTGTAGACTCTTTCCTTATACCTATTGAACTCCGGATCCGTCCATAGCTTGTCGCTGCGCGGCCGGCCGTAAGGCACTACGAACTCGTCAAGCACGACCGCCGGCGACTGCGACAGCACGATGATGCGGTCGGACAGCAGCAGCGCCTCTTCGATACTATGGGTGACTAGCAGCACCGAGCGGCGGTTCGCTTCCCAGATGGACAGCAGCCAGCGCTGCATGCTAAGGCGCGTCAGCGCATCGAGCGCGCCGAACGGCTCGTCGAGCAGCATAAGCCGCTGCGGAGACAATAACGCCCGCAGGAACGATACGCGCTGCTGCATGCCGCCGCTGAGCACTCCCGGATAAGCGTCCCCGTAAGAAGCGAGCCCGATTTTGCCGAGCCACTCGCTTGTAAGCTCCGCCGCTTCTTTGCGGCTGGCCCCGGCGATTTGAAGCGCAAGCTCCACGTTGCCGGCGACGGTCCGCCAAGGAAGAAGAGACGCTTGCTGCGGCATATAGGATACATTTCCCCGCTGACCGTTAATCCGCTTGCCGCCGATGAGAATGTCGCCTTCGTCCGGAAGCGTCAAGCCGCCGATCATTTGAAACAGCGTCGTTTTGCCGCTTCCCGACGGTCCGACTATGGACACGAATTCCCCTTCGCCTACGGTCAGCGACAAGTCCGCAATGACGTCTTTTTTTGCGGCGCCTTTGCCGAAGCTTTTGCGCACGTTGCGGACCGTTAATACCGGTATGTCGACAGCATTCCCGTCCATCGGCTATTCCCCCTTCCTATCGGGCTTCCAGCGCACGCATATCCGCTCGGCCAATACGACAAGGCCAAACATCGCCAAACTAAGAATGACGATCAGAAAGACGGCCGCGAACACGCGGGCGGTCTGAAAGCCGCTGGACGACAGCATCATGAAGTGGCCAAGCCCTTTCTCCGAGCCGATCCACTCCGCCACGACGGCGGTGAGCACGCTGTAGGAAGCCGCAATTTTCAATCCGGAGAACAGATGCGCGATCGCATGCGGCAGCTCCAGGCGCCAGAACATCGTCCATCTGCTTGTTCCGATCATCTCCATATAATTGCGAAGCTTCGGATCCGTGTCGTTCAAGCCGGACAAAAGCGCAACCGAAACCGGGAAGAAGCATACAAGCCAAATCAGAATCAGCTTCGGAAGCACGCCGTACCCAAGCCATAACGTAAGCAGCGGCCCAAGCGCGATAACCGGCACGTTTTGCGACAGCACCAGCAGCGGGTACAACCCGGATCTGGCCCCGGGAATAAAATGAATGAGGGCGGCGAGCAGAAAGCCCGCCGCCGCCCCTCCCGCAAAGCCCGGGAGCATCAACCCGACAGTCGCGAGCGTATGCTCCAGCAGCCGCGGGCCGACGTTTATTCCTTCTTCGGCGATCGAAAGCGGCGAAGGAAGAATGTATTCCGCCGTGCCAAAGGCGGAGACCGCAATTTGCCATGCCGCAAGCAAAGCGGCAAGGACGGCTGCCGGGGGCCAGATTTTGCGCCAAGGGATACGGTTATTGCCCATCCGGGTATTTCTCCAGCAGCGCGTCCATCGAAGCGCCGGCGGGTTTATAGAAAATTTTGACTTGCGAAATAACCGAAGGGCATCCGTGCTCCGTCATCGCTTCGTTCATCTGCTGCACGATGCCGAGCAGCGTGCCGAGCTCGCCTTCCATCGTGGTTTCGAGCGGCGACACCCGGTACGGCACGCCCGACGCTTTAATGATCGCGATCGCCCGGTCCACATATTCGTACCGGTTTGCGCCATCCGGCGCCTCAGGAATAATTTGAATGCTTACAAGCGCATTAGCCAACTTCGTCCATCTCCTCTTCAACCGTTCGTGCAATGTTTAGTGTTCGACCTATATTGACGTCGAGCCGTTATTCTTTATCCGGCAGGAAATCGTTCGTGAACGCCTTCTCCGCCTCGAGCTTGCCCTCAAGCAAACCGTGCTCGTACATCCAATCCGCATAGTTCGTCCAAACCTCAAGCTTCTGCTCGCCCCAGCGCGGCGCATCGTCCTGATACTTGTCCGCCAGCCATTTCTGGCTCGCGCGCACAAGGTCGGCGTTCAAGTCCGGCTCGGCCTTGATCAGCACCTCCGCCGCATCGTCCGGATGCTCGATCGCATATTCGTACCCTTCCGACGCGCCCGCGACGAACGCCTTTACGATCTCCGGCTTGTCCGCGATCATCTTTTCGCTTGTCGCCAGAACCGGCGTATAATAATCCAGCTTGTCGCTGTAATCGGTCAAATAAATCATGTTCAGCTTTTCGCCGCGCAGCTCCGCTTCGATGCCGGTCCACGCATAATAGATCCAGGCAAAATCGATATCGCGCTGAACGGCGGTAAAGAAATCGGTGTCGCCGATGCTGAGCATGTTCACCTTGCCGACGTCCGCGCCTTTCTCCTGCATGAGCGAAGCGATGACCGCTTCCTCGACGGGCGCTCCCCATCCGCCGTACGTTTTGCCTTCGAATTTCTCCGGCGAATCGATCCCTTTCGCGACCGGCGAGGCAAATCCCGACGTATTATGCTGAATAACGGCCGCCACGGATACGAGCGGAACGTCCGCGATGCGCGCCATCGTAATCGACTCCTGATAGCTTACCCCAAACTCCGCCGCGCCGGAGGCGACCATTTTGTCCGCGCCGTCCTGTCCGGGCTGAATAATCTCGACATCCAATCCATGCTCGGCAAAAAAACCTTTGTCCCGCGCAACGTAAAGTCCCGTATGGTTCGTGTTCGGCGTCCAGTCCAATACGACCTTCACTTTCGTCAACGCTTGTTCCGTACCGCTATCCGGCTGCTGCTCCTCCGCGTTGCCTCCGTTCGACCCGCATCCGGCAAGCATCGCCAGCACCGCAAGCGCCGCTCCGGCCGTCTTCCACCGCGTCAGCGGCATAACCTTATTTCTCATGACCCCTTCTCCCTCTCTATCAATTCGATTAACTGTATCTCCTAGTTATGCAGGCGGAACCGAACCGCTAGCCCCGGTCTTGCTTAACAGCAATTAAACGCTGTTTACTACCTACCGGAAGCGACGTCGTCGGCGTTGTTGGGGAATGACCGTTTCAGCCAGAAATAAAAGCAATACCGATTGAAAACTGAAAAAAGGACGCACCTCAATAAAAAAACGCCCTCCTGAACGGAGGACGCCTAATTTTCGTCCATAGTCAAACGATTCCATTAAAGGAAATCGGCGCAACTAACGATGCGCTTACCGCTTAATCGCGGCCAACTCGTGCCTCCGCTGGCATTATCCAGATCAGGTCCCCGGTCGAAAACGGATCAGTTTTCCTCTCAGCTCAGTTCCCCAAGCTCCCGTCAAAACTATTCGATTGTATAGTGAAAATATACATATATTCGATGATGTTGTCAAACTCCCCGGCGGATGTCCCTTCAAGACATAGAAGATTCCAAGCTTTAAGAAGTGATCTTGGCACGCCAGTAATTCAGCAAGTCCGCCATCGTCTGCTCTATTGCAATTTCCGGTTTCCAGCCCGTTTTCGAATGAAGCTTGGAGTAATCGCCCGATACTTCAGCCGAATCGGCAGGACGCAAACGCGATGCTTCCACCTGAATATCGATATCGCTGTCCGTTAAAGACAAAAGTATGCCTAACACTTCCCGAATGGACATGGATCGTCCGGACGCTACGTTATAAGCTTCTCCGGAATCGCAACATTCAAGCGCAAGGCGGTATGCCCTAGCCACATCCCGCACGTCGAGAAAATCCCGCTTGGCTTCCAGGTTGCCGACATACAGCACCGGCGCTTTCAGTCCCGATTCAATCTCGGCAATCTGCTTGGCAAAGCTCGATGTAACGAAGTTTTCGCCTCGCCTTGGTCCAGTGTGGTGGAAAGCGCGGACGGTTACGATTTGCAGGCCATATGATTTATAATATTGGTAGCCTATATGCTCCTGCGTAATTTTGCTGATTGCATAAGGGTTTAAAGGGCGGAAGGGATTCGTCTCTTTGACGGGCAGCTCATCCGGTTTCACATAGCCGTATTGCTCGCTGGATCCGGCGATTAAGATTTTGCAATCGGCACGATAAGTCCGAACCGCTTCCAGTAAATGAGTCTGACAGGCAAAATTATTGTAAAGCGTCTCGATGGAATGCTGCCATGATGACGGAACATCGCTTTGCGCGGCAAGATGAAAAATATAATCCGGTTTTGCCTCGCGAATCGCGTTATTTACGGCTGCCTTATCTCTCAAATCGCATGCATGCAGACGAATGTAAGGAAGAAGATGGCGAATATGATCTTCCTTGCTCGTATTGCGAACCGTTCCAGATACCTCCATGCCATAAGCAAGCAAGTGCTCCGCTAGGAAACTGCCTGCAAATCCTGCAATTCCTGTAATGAAGGCCTTCACTTCTGCACTCCTCTCTTGTTATGTCCCGTCCTAATGACAAGTTGGCCTGCACCCGCGGGATTGTTTGAAGCCAACCCCTTCACTCCATCGTTCCAGAGACTGCACCCTGCAGTTAATCAAAAAAAAAACCTTCCCTTACAAAACTGAGTCATAAGGAGAAGGATTCTGTCACGAAGACAAGGCTATACTCGGCATGAGTGATTACGGTGATGGGCTCCGCACGCCGCTAAAGTTTGTAAGCGACGGATCGATACTAATCGTTACCGTGCCGGCATCAGGCTGCAGGAACACACTTGCTTGCTGACCGGCAGATAGGAATTGGGTGCTTGTTATCGTGCCGCTGAAAGGAAGACCCACATTCGAAGGACGTGTAATCGTCACTAAGGAAGATTGCGGACCGATAATGCCCAAGAACACAAGAGATGTGTTAGGTGTAGCAAACATTGTAACATCGGCTGTGAACGTGTAGATACCCGCTTGAGTTGCAACGAAAGTAGAAGTCGCCGTATTAAATTCATTGTTTAAATCAAATTGTTTGGCCCCGAAATTAACCAGGAATGGACCCGAAACCGTAAAAGCTTGAACCGTAGTAGCTATCGCTCTAAAAGCAGACTCCGGCTCGCTCGCTCCCGTTGCGCCGGTCGCCCCGACAGCACCTGTCGCTCCTGTCGCTCCTGCAGCTCCGGTTGCTCCTGTCGCTCCCGTTGCACCGGTTACACCTGTTACGCCAGTCGCTCCCGTTGCGCCTGTTTCTCCTGCACCGGTCGCCCCTGTCGCTCCCGTTGCTCCGGTTGCACCTGTTGCGCCTGTCGCTCCCGTTGCGCCTGTTTCTCCTGCACCGGTCGCTCCTGTCGCTCCTGTCGCTCCTGTCGCACCGGTCGCTCCCGTTGCTCCCGTCTCGCCGGTTGCACCTGTTCCGCCTGTCGCGCCGGTATCGCCCGTCGCTCCTGTCGCACCGGTTGCTCCCGTTGCACCCGTCTCGCCGGTCGCACCTGTTCCGCCTGTCGCGCCGGTATCGCCCGTCGCTCCTGTCGCGCCGGTTGCCCCCGTTGCTCCCGTCTCGCCGGTTGCACCCGTTCCACCTGTCGCGCCGGTATCGCCCGTCGCTCCTGTCGCGCCGGTTGCCCCCGTTGCTCCCGTCTCGCCGGTTGCCCCCGTTCCGCCTGTCGCGCCGGTATCGCCCGTCGCTCCTGTCGCGCCGGTTGCCCCCGTTGCTCCCGTCTCGCCGGTTGCACCCGTTCCGCCTGTCGCGCCGGTATCGCCCGTCGCTCCTGTCGCGCCGGTTGCCCCCGTTGCTCCCGTCTCGCCGGTTGCACCCGTTCCGCCTGTCGCGCCGGTATCGCCGGTTGCACCTGTTCCGCCAGTCGCCCCAGTCGCTCCTGTCTCACCAGTCGCACCTGTCGCTCCCGTTGCACCCGTTGCACCGGTCGCTCCTGTCTCCCCAGTCGCACCTGTTGCTCCCGTCTCGCCGGTCGCTCCCGTTGCTCCTGTCTCACCGAGTGACTGCAGTAAGGCTACGTCGTCGACAAATACCTGGTCCGTTCCCGTACCGTCGGTAATGATTGTTACGGTAGCCGTTGCCGCACCCACGGGAACCGTAGTATTCGCATAAATTTCAAGCCATTCATCGGTAGTCACATCCGGTAATCCGGTAGCCGGAACAGATACCGGCGTGTCCGAACCGACCGGATTGCCGTCGCTATCGAGATATTGGATGGTTGCGGTTACGGCGGGACTTGCCGCTCCGGTGGCAGCGGACAGCGCAACAAAGAATTCATAGGATTGTCCCGGCGTTACGGCTACACCGGCTTGGCTGATGCTTGAGCTGGGACTCAGCTCGGCACTATTGGTACCGTTATGGCTAACAGTCGTATTAACGACTGCGGTTCCCGTCGGGACAGTCCATGGCGCAAGCGAAGTTGGAGAGTCTTCAAAGCTGCCGTTTACAATAAGATCAATAATTGCCATTCGTCTCACCTCATTCTGAAAAAATGTTATTGCTATTTTCAAAGAGTTGAAGAATAACAACACTCTACTGTTTATGTGGAATCTATTAAATTTGCAACGGCCATCGCCATTAAATTCCGCAAAAACGATGAACATGCCCTGCCGCAGCGGATGCAGCCAGGTCTGCTCCGACAAATTCACTCCAGAAACGGCTTAATCCGCTGTTCCTCCGATTTTTTGCAGATGAGAAGCCCCTCCGAGGTGGATACGACAATTAAATCCTTCACCCCGATGACAATCGTTTTTTTGCTATCGGACATAATTATGCTGTTATCTACATTCGCATAGTGAATGTTTCCGGATAATAAATTCCCTTCAGCGCTCAAATCAAAAATGCGCTCCAGCGATGTCCATACCCCAACATCGTCCCATATAAACCGTACCGGAATCATATACATCCGGTCGACTTTCTCCATGATGGCATAATCGATCGAGATCCGATCCAGCTTTCTATATAAAGAATCCCATTCGCCGTCATCGCACTCGGCGATTTTCCATATTTCCGGCCGATGCATTTTCATATAATGCGCGATGGTGGAAGGTTTCCATACGAATATCCCGCTGTTCCAATAAACGCCTTGCGAAAGAAGCAGCCGTTCCGCTTTATCTTTGTCCGGTTTTTCAATGAACGACCGAACCCGTTTAACGGCAAAGCCCTCTCCTTCGACCCGGTCCGGGGCATCCGCCACTTCAATGTAACCGTACCCGGTTTCGGCCCGGGTCGGAACGATGCCAAGCGTAACGACGGCTGCGTCCTGACGGGCGACCGCTTCCGCAGCAAGCATCGCTTTGGCGAACAGAGCCGGATTGTCGACATATTGATCCGAGGGCGCCGTAATAATGACCTCATCTTCATTTCTCCGCAAAAAATAACGTGCCGCAAGAGCTATGCACGGCGCCGTGTCGCGTTGAGCAGGTTCCAAAATGATCTGCTCGCTGCCAACCTCCGGCAGTTGTTCTTTAACCATATCGGCGTAGTCGACGCCGACGACGAAATAAATATCTTCCTTGGCCAAAAAATGACGGAAGCGGCCGTAGGTTTGTTGCAGCATCGTTTCCTTTTCGGAAGTAAGCGTCAAGAACTGCTTCGGTTTCGCCGGCGTGCTTTTCGGCCAGAAACGCGTCCCTTTGCCTCCCGCCATAATTACGGCTTTCATACGACCACCTCAAGCCTTTAGACTTTTTCCATCCGCTTTTTAAAGTAATCCTCGTTGAACAATACGCTGGGGTGCGTCGGATTAAGCTCGCGCGCCTTGACATGATGCTGAAACGCCTTATCGTATTGTCCTAAGCGGTCGTAGCAGAGGCACAATTGAATGTGCGGAATCCAGGTAGAGTCCGCCTTGTTCGTCAGAGCCATCGGACTGGACGGCTTCTCGGCATGAAGCGCTTGGTTGTACCAATAGACGGCAATCTCATACTTCTGTTCTTCTACAAAATACTCGCCCATCGCGCAGCAAAGCTCGGCACGCGGCTTATCGTAAGACAAAGTGCGGGCCAGGGCGGCGAATCTGTTCGATCTATCCCCCAAATAGCGATAACAATCCGCTGTTCGAAGGCAAGCCAGTATATTATCTTCCACCCATCCTTGCTGTCCATCCAAAAATTTTCCATACCATTCAATAGCTTTTATATATTGACCATGCGTTCTTAGCTCGTTGGCATAATAAAACTGGTCTCGCGGCGAAAATTCTTCCCCCGCCTTCAGTCTGTTCGTATAAATGCGTAAATTGCGGTCGGTAAACACTTTATTTTTGGAATGAGTAACGGCGGCGTCCGCGTGAAAATATGGACCATGGCAAACCAACAATTCATGTACCGGGCCAACCCATTGAAAGTTTTGATCTCTCTTGACGATCCGGTTGCGCCGGAGACTGTATGTGACTTGACCTTTTGCGTCAAACGCCAGATTGTACGGCATCGTGACGCTGTTAATATTTTCGGGAAGCGTCTTCTTCAGCTCCAATAAGAGCAAACGGTCTTTCTCCCCGATAATGTCGTCCGCGTCCAGCCACATAATATAGTCCTTCGTTGCTTTGCTGAACGAGAAATTACGCGCCGCCGCAAAATGGTCGATCCATTCGAAATCATAGACGACCGCGCCGAAGGAGGAAGCGATTTCTTTTGTTTTATCCGTCGATCCCGTATCCACGATGATAATTTCGTCGGCAATTCCTTCCACCGCAGAAAGACAGCGGCCGAGCACTTCCTCTTCATTGCGCACGATCATACAAAGGCTAATCGTTATCATTATTCCGCACCTCGCTTCTGCATGGCATATTCGGGCTATCGAACCGCACGTCGCTTAAGCTACTCGTTTGGATCCAGATAAGCCTCATAACCCAACTTTCGCAAATCGACGATTTTCCGGGCTTCCTTCAAATCTTCGGCAACCATCTCTTTAACCAATTCCTGCAGGCTGCAAGACGGCTTCCAGCCGAGCTCCGAATTGGCCTTCGCCGGATCTCCGAGCAGCAAATCGACTTCGGACGGACGGTAATACTTCGGGTTGACCGCTACCGCTTTATAGCCCGCCGGAAGCACGTATTCCGGGTTGCGGCAGCTAACGACATACCCGTATTCGTCAAGCCCTTCGCCCTCAAACGCCAGTTCTATTCCAACTTCCGAGAAGGCAAGCCGCACGAACTCCCGGACCGCCGTCGTCTGACCGGATGCGATCACGTAATCTTTTGGTTCGCTCTGCTGCAAGATTCTCCACATCGCGTCAACATAATCCCGGGCATGTCCCCAATCGCGCTTCGCCGACAAATTCCCGAGCTCAAGCGTTTGTTGCAAGCCTAATGCGATTCGGGAAACCGCTCTGGTAATCTTTCTGGTCACGAACGTTTCGCCGCGCAGCGGACTTTCATGGTTGAATAAAATGCCGTTGCAGGCGTATAAGCCGTAAGCTTCCCGGTAATTGACCGTGATCCAGTAAGCGTACAGCTTCGCAACCGCATAAGGGCTTCTGGGGTAAAAGGGCGTTTTCTCGTTTTGCGGCACAGCCTGGACGAGACCGTACAGCTCGGAGGTCGAAGCCTGATAAATTCTGGTCTTGTCCGTTAATCCCAGCGTCCGTACGGCTTCCAGCATTCGCAACGTGCCGATGCCGTCCGCATTTGCCGTATATTCAGGAGTGTCGAAACTAACGTGAACATGGCTCATCGCCGCTAAATTATAAATCTCGTCCGGTTTGATCTCGTTGATTAAGCGAACAAGGTTAGTGGAATCGGTCAGATCGCCGTAATGCAGCCGCAATTTTCCGCCTTCCCGATTCGCCTTGTCGACGAGCTTGTCGATACGTCCTGAATTGGAAAGAGAGCTGCGGCGCCGAAGACCGTGAACCACGTACCCTTTCGCCAGCAGCAATTCAGCAAGATAGGCGCCGTCTTGCCCCGTTATCCCTGTAATGAAAGCGACCTTGCTCATGGTTTCCTCCAATTACTCTCATATTCGGCAAACGGCCGTTGCAACAAGGTATGAGTATAGGAATTGAAAGGTTTAAGGTAGATGACCATTTCTTGTAAATTAGGAGGGTGTCTTGCATGGCAATATCGCCATCACACAGTCTCTCGACAGCACATACTATGAACGAAATAGAAAGAAGGGATGTGCAATTCTGTTTTGATTCCTACTGAATATGTCACGATAGCTATTCTTGCGAAACAGAAAGGGCATGTACTTCCGTATTACCTCCAGTTGATCGAAAACCAAACTTATCCGTCCTCTCTTATAAAGCTGTACATTCGTACGAACAACAATACGGATAACACGAAGGAAATACTGGAGCGGTGGATTGAGAGAGTTAAAGACAAATATTCGGAAATTTACTATGATTCAACCGATGTCGCGGAGCCTGTGCAAAATTACAATCCGCATGAATGGAACGCGATTAAACTGCAGGTGCTGACGCGCCTGCGCCAAAGATCAGTCGAATGGGCGCTCGAACGGGGTACTCATTATTTTGTTGTCGACTGCGACAACTTCATCGTGCCGGAAACCCTTGAAGCTTTGATCCGAACCGGCCTGCCGGTCGTCGGGCCTTTGCTGCGCAACGGGGACAGTCCGACTAGCATGTACTCCAACTATCATTTTTCGGTAGACGATAACGGCTACTATAAACATTCCCATTTGTATCCCGAAATTCTATACGGATCGATTAGAGGCTTGATTGAAGTGGCGGTCATTCATTGCACGTACCTGGTACGGCACGAAGTATTGGATAAGGTAAGCTATATCGATAATAGCGGGCGATACGATTACGTCATCTTTAGCGATACGCTTCGCAAAGCAGGCATCCCGCAGTATATCGACAATCGCCGCGAATACGGTAAACTGACATTTTGCGATTCGGAGGAAGCCCTTAAATCGAGCAACATTACAATATAGGCATAGAGAGAGGTTTGAATTTGGACGTTCTATTAGAAGGATTGTTCTATAACGGTTACGGTTTTGCGGAGGATAACCGATTTTTGCTGCAAGCGCTGGACAGCGCCGGATATCGCGTGCGAATTTTGCCCCGCGATCCCGGGGCTAAATATTCGGCTCTTCATTTGGATGAGATTAGGTATATCGAGTCGTTTGAGCATACGGAGCTTCATAATAACGATATCTACATTTGCAATATTATGGGGTCGAATCTAACGAGGCGCCCCGATTTTCGCGTGAACATCGCCAGAACGGGCTTCGAAACGGACCGGATACCTTCCTTTTGGATTCCGAATTTGAATGCTTTCGATGAAGTTTGGGTTTTCTCGCAATTTAACCAAGCGACCTTCTCCGCCTCGGGAGTCACATCCCCGATCAAAGTCATCCCGAGCTACTCAGCCTGGGCGGAAGCGGACATGGAGGACAGCTTGTTCCGTGTGCCTTTTGACGACAAGTTCCTGTTCTTGTCCGTGTTCGATTGGTCCGACCGCAAAGGTTACGATCTTCTGATTAACGCTTATTTGGAAGAATTCGCAAGAACGGACAATGTGGCGTTAATCATCAAAACAACCGCCGGAAACGACGACAAAATAAACGAAGTGAGTCTTCTCGCCAGCGGTAACAAGGAAGCTCCTGAAATATTCATCATGAATAAAATGCTTCCGACGAACGACTTGATTAAGCTTTATCGGCTTTGTAACGCTTTTGTGCTGCCGACCCGAGGCGAAGGCTGGGGGCGTCCGATCATGGAGGCGATGATTGTAGGCATGCCGGTCATCGCAACGAACTGGAGCGGACCTACAGATTTTATGAACGAAGATAATGCTTTTCCTGTCAAGGTCGACAAGCTGACGGAGATCCGCAATCATCCGATTCCGCTGTTCAATGGACATCGTTGGGCGGAGCCCTCCCTGAACGATCTGAAGCGGCAAATGAGGTACGTATACGAAAATCCGAACGAAGCGAAACAAAAAGGAATTCAGGCAAGGTCGGATATTTTGGGGCGTTACGGAAAAACACAAATGATTAAGCTGATCAAGAGTGAAATCGAGAAATTCACATAATGAGGAGTTAATCAGGATGAAGCGGCATATCCCGTTAGGGTACATGAACATTAGCGACAACGCTAAAAAATATGTAATGAGCGCATTGGACGACAATCGATTGTCCTACGGCAAGTATACTCAAGCTTTCGAGAAGCGGTTTGCCGAGCGGCATGGACGCCATACTTCCGTTTTTACCGCAAGCGGGACATGCGCCCTGCAAATCGCTCTTGCAGCTTTAATCGAAAAGCATGGCTATAAAGCGGGCGACGAAGTGCTCGTCCCCGCCATCACTTTCGTCGCCACTTCCAATATAGTATTGCAGTTAAATCTGAAGCCTGTGTTCGTCGATGTTGATCCGCTGACCTACAATATAAACCCCTCCGAAATCGAAAAGCATATTACCCCTCGGACGAAAGCCATCATTCCGGTTCATATGTTCGGTTTGCCGTGCGATATGGACCCGATTATGGAGATTGCCCGAAAGCATAACCTTCAAGTCATCGAGGATTCGTGCGAAACGATGTTCGTCAAGTACAAAGGCCGTTCCGTAGGCACGTTTGGCGATTATGCCTGTTTTTCCACTTATGTCGCCCATCTCCTTATTACCGGGGTTGGAGGCATCGTGACGATGAAGGACGAAAGCGATGAGCGGATGCTTCGTTCGATTATGCAGCATGGCCGGGATACGATCTATTTAAATATCGACGATGACGACCAATATGAGGAAGAATTCATTCAGTCCCTGGTGCAAAGAAGATTTTCGTTTGTACGTATGGGCTACTCTTATCGCATTACGGAACTCGAAGGCGCGCTTGGGCTGGCGGCGTTGGAAGAAACGGACAGCATGATGGCGAGCCGAAAAAAAATAGCCGAAGCTTATACCTCTTACTTATCCGAATTTCAAGATGTCATTCAGCTGCCCCATACGCCGAATGGATGCGAGCATGCCTTTATGATGTATCCCCTGCTCCTGAAAAAAGGAAATAGAGATGAATATGCTTTATATCTGGAAAAAAACGGCGTAGAAACCCGATACATGATGCCGCTTCTGAATCAACCGTACTATATAAAGTTATTCGGCAATTTGGAGGATCAATATCCGGTTGCCGGAACGATTAACCGGAACGGGCTGTATATCCCTTGTCATCAGGGAATGGACGAAGACGATGTGAAACACGTCTATGAATTGACCAAAACCTACTTTAAAGGAGTATGAACAATGTGAGCAAGCCTTCGGGAATTGTTTGGGTGGGCCCTGTCCGAGATATTGGCGGCTACGGCAACGTCTCGAGAAACTTTTTGCGATGCTTGGATCTGTTGAACATTCCCGTACATGTCGTTCCGATCGGAAACTGGGATCAAGAAATCGGAGACGACGAAATCAACTTTATGGACAGCCTTCATCAACCGCTCGAACGGTTAGGCGAACAGCCCTATTTGATTATTCACGCGACTCCGGACTCCTTCCCCTACGATTATATTCATGGGCTTCCGTTCAAGAAAAAAATCGGGGTAACGATATTCGAGACCGACCGTCTTCCCGACAAATGGGTGGCGTGGTGCAACGATATGGACGAAATATGGCTTCCGTCCAAATTTAATCTTGAAACGTTCAGCCGAAGCGGAGTTGATCCGGATAAGCTTCGGCTTGTTCCTTATCCGATTCAAATTGAGAAATATTCGAAAACTTCGGAGCCGTTCGTATTTAATCGAGAAACGAAAAAATTCAAGTTTTTATACAACTGCGCATTTAGTTTCAGGAAGGGAATCGATCTGCTCGTCCAATCGTATTGCATGGAGTTTTCGGATCGGGAGGATGTCTCGCTCATTCTGAAGATGTATGTTCCGCCTGGCGCCGGACAATTGGATGTGCAAGCTTTAATCCGTTCCTACATCCCGCATAAGCCCGATAATCCGCATATCGATTTGCTCTTGCAGAAGATCCCTAGCGATACTCTTTATTCCTTATATCAAAGCTGCGATTGCTACGTTTCGACTGACCGGGCTAACGGCTGGGGAATGCCGTGCATGGAGATGATGGCGATGGGAAAGCCCGCGATCACCATCGATTGGAGCGGTTCGACACAGTTTATGCATGAGACCAACTCTTTCCTGATTAAACCGGAAGACGAGCTTGAGGATGTTGACGAGAAGCTGCAGCATACTCAAGCTTATTTATATAAAGGTCATAAATGGGCCAAGGTGACTGTGGACAGCGTTCGAAAAACGCTGCGCGAAGCGTTCGAGAATGAATCGAAGCGCAATGCCGTTGCCAAACAGGCTAAGCTGGATATGGCCGCTCACTATTCCGTCCCTGCTATTGCAAAGATCATTTCGGCTGTACTTGACGCCGATACGGAAACCGATAACGCCTCTAAAGGCAGTTGTACGCTCTTATGGCAAGGGCCTCAAGCCGAAATTCACAGTCTGTCCAAAGTGAATCGAAATATATGCAAGCAGCTGAGACGACGAGCGTCAATAAACCTTTATACAGGAGAATTCCAGCCGGTTCATCCAAAAAAACTGCACGCCGATGTCGCCGTTTGCCATCAATGGCCGCCAAGCTTCACCGTTCCTCTGAGCAAACATTGGGTATTAATGCAGCCGTGGGAATTCGGAGCGCTTCCGATGAAGTGGTACGCTCCGATGAAGTATTGGGTGGATCAGGTTTGGGTTTATAGCCGGTATAACAAGGAATGTTATGTCCGTTCCGGTATTGATGAAAATAAAATCAAGGTTATCCCGCTTGGAGTGGATGAAGCCGTATACCACCCTCATGTAGAGACTATGGAGCTTAAGGCTCAAGCCTCCTTCCGCTTTTTATTTGTGGGCGGTACGATATGGCGTAAAGGAGTAGACATTCTTCTTGACGCCTATACTCAGGAATTTAACGAGGATGAAGATGTCTGCCTTGTCATCAAGGACTTTGGCACCTCTTCGTTTTATGCAGGCAGAACGAACGGCGCGACGATTGCCGACGCAAGCTCCCGGCATCATCAGCCTAAAATCCATTATCTAGACCAGGAGTATTCCGAGCATGAACTGGCAAGCCTGTATAAAGCTTGCGATTGTTTGGTTCATCCGTATCGCGGAGAAGGCTTTGGCCTGCCGATTATTGAAGCTATGGCATGCGGGACACCGGTTATAGTTCCCGACAAAGGTCCGACCCGCGACTTTTGCGATGAAGAGTCGGCATTTCTTATTCCAAGCAGAGAAATAACCGCCCGCCAAAACGCAATAGGAGACATTCCGATTGTGGCGGATCCCTGGTGGTTGGAGGTCGACCGAACGGAACTGCGGAGACTGATGCGCTACGCATATGAGAACCGGTCGGAAACGAAAGAAAAAGGACGGAGTGCCAGTCTCAAAATACGTTCGGCATTTACCTGGAAGCACACGGCGGATGCCGTTCAAGCAGCTATACAGGAGCTCCTTTAACCGAACGATCATATTTTGCTCAAATAAAGAGCCGTTCGCAGGCCGGCAGGACTGCGGCGGCTCGTTGCTCTCTCATAACGAGAACATCACTCTGTTGGATGACGAGCGTCTTGGCGAGCTGATCCCGAAGCAAATCCCAAGACCGTTCCTGCAACAGAAACGGCCGCCGCCTGCTCCCCCCGACAACCTCGCAAGCCTTTCGCCATACGCTTAAACGGCATTATCCCCCCCTCCCGACAAGCTTCCCTGCCCTTTCTCCTGCCGTTACGGCTAACTCGATTTTGTTCAGCAGCAACCGATACTCCCAGCTCATTTCAAATACGTGCGGCATCGTCAACGCCCGAAAATAACGTACTACCTCGGCTGTTTCTTTGAACCAATCGCCTGCTTCGGGAAGCGGCAGCCTTATGTCGTCCCACGCATCCTCCAATACCGGACTGCTAATCCTCTCCGCACCGGGACGCAGCCGGCCGCCGGCCAAACGGTCCCGGTAAGGGGCTTCGCCGTCAGCTGCCGCCAGGCCTGCGCGGAACAGTTCGGGGGCATAATCGGCTCTTGAGCCGGTATGGCGCTTAGTCTTAACGAAAGCCAACGTTCCTTCAAACACATCCGGCACGCCGAACAGAAGCGTATATAACTTTTTGCCAAATTCGATCCGCTCTTCCAAATTTCCGAAGGACTCCATGATGAGTCCGGCCAACTGCAGCTTTTCCCCGCCTCCGTAAGGAAACATGACGGCGTTTAATTGCAGCAGCTTCTGAATTTCGGCAAGTCCCGTATGAAGAACATTTTGACCGTAATAACGCTTGCGGACAACCCGTTCCTCAATATAATGCTGCTCGTTCACAATAAGGGCAATCGTTAAGGGCACAGGATCCCGATCCAACCAGAAACGTTCCCACACCGGTCCCATAAACCGCGAAACGCCAAATGCCGGAAGCAAATGGAACATGCTCCGCCCTTCGGTCAAACTCCGTTCATAAAGCCGAAGCTGCGGATAAGCGTCATAGAAAATATAAGCGTTTGATCTTTCCAGAAACTGAAAAATCGTCTCCAAACGCTCCATCCGGATTAAGCGCGGCAACCACTCGCCTTTCAAGTCGGTCATATTCCAGCCGGCGTTTCTCGAAACCATATGAGCCAGCAGCGCCCAATGCAGCTCCGGCCTTCGTATATACAGTTTCCTGTAAGCTTCCGTGCGCGTTAAGTTGTTCCGGTTTCTGATATACGTTTCCGCACGTATTTGTTCGACTCTGGCCCGGTCTTCAACGCTTAAACGCAACTCTTCGGACTCGCCCGAACCAACTGTGTTTCTTGTGTAAACCGGCTCGCCCAATGAAACGCCGGCTTCCATCTGAAGCCGAAATCTTTTCCATGTGGAGACACGAAAGTTGGCGGCCGCTTCGTCCCAAGCCGTGGCAAGCTCGCGAACGGCCTCTCGGCGCAGCACCGGAGTACGGGCGGCAGCGGCCAGCTGCCGAGAGCGCCGATAACCGAGCCATTTCCCGACCGCATACTTGCATCCGGCGACGGGCCAAGCGAACAAGCGCTGCAATTCTGTCATTCCCGCCATGAACCGCATAATCTCCTTTCTTGTTGATTCCGCACTTTACCAGTATGATCGGGTAACGGCTCCGGCATGCGAAAAAATAGTATAATAAAAGCAACCAATGACAGAAAGGGTGCTCGCCATGTGCGGCAGATATACGTTAACGGTTACGCTGGAGGAGCTGATGCTCCGTTACTGGATCGAGGAAGCCCGCTTTCCGTTCCATCAGCCGAAATACAATGTGGCGCCGGGCCAGCAAGTATTTGCCGTCATTCACGACGGGACCAAGCGGCGCCTCGGACAGTTGAAGTGGGGACTCGTTCCGCCCTGGGCGGACGACCCGAAAATCGGCTTCAAGATGATTAACGCAAGAGCGGAAACCGCGGCGGCAAAACCCGCCTTCGCCGAGCCGATCAGACGCAAACGCTGCCTTATACCGGCCGACGGCTTCTACGAGTGGAAAAAGCAAGGCAACGGCAAGCAGCCGATGCGAATCGCGCTTCGCGACCGGGCGGTTTTCAGTTTTGCGGGTTTATACGAAATCTGGGAGGCGCCGGACGGGTCCAGGATAAGCAGCTGTACGATATTGACGACGGAGCCGAATTCGTTAATGTCGCCCATCCATGACCGGATGCCGGTCATACTCGATCCGGCAGACGAACCGCTGTGGCTGGAGCGAAGGCCGCTGGATACGGGTGAGCTGAACCGGATATTCAAGCCGTATGACGCGGACAAGCTGGAAGCTTATCCGGTCACCCCCGCAGTCGGCAAGGCCGACTTCGATTCCCCGGAATGCATTAAGCCTTACCGGCAGGACGAGCAATTGGAGTTGTTTTAGACCGTAATGAATTACTCTATAGAGAGGCGGGGGGTCCCCTTCCGCCCGAGATGTATTCGCATCGTTTCCCGGAACAAAAAAAATCGCCGACCGTCCGGTCAGCGAAACATGCCCCACAGCTTAAGCAAATGGAACGTATTATTGGGATCGATTTTCTGCGAAACGATAAAATAAACGATCTGTTCCTCTTGCGATTCCGTCAGTTTCTCCTGCAAAATGACGGCGGCCGCTTTAACCAGCTTGCGAACTTTCACGCGGTCCTGCAAGTCGTATTTCGTCACATTGGCGACCAGCATGCGTATCCGGTCTTTCGTGACCGGATTTTTCATTTTGAACTTGACGCGTTCGACCAGCTCCGGCTTGATTCCATATTTTTGATAGGTCATCAGGCTACACCTCCATCCGGCATCCCATATCGGTTATCTATATGCCGGACGGTATCCGTAATTGCCTAATCTAGTTGTTCGCCCTGTAAAATATGATCCTTGCCCAGAACGGCGCGAACGCCTTCGTAAGCCGGGCTGCTCCAGAAATCTTCCCTGCCGGTCAAATCGGCGGCATCCTCCCTGGCTTGCTCCAGCAGCTCGTAATCGGCCACCATGTCGGCCACTTTAAATTCCGGAACCCCGCTTTGCTTCGTGCCGAAAAAATCGCCGGGACCGCGCAAATCGAGATCCCGTCTTGCCACCTCGAAGCCGTCGTCCGTCTCCGTCATGACGTTCATCCTCTCGCGCCCGGCCTCCGACTTCGGATCGGCGACCAGCACGCAATACGATTGATAGGCTCCTCTTCCGACCCGCCCGCGCAGCTGATGCAGCTGCGACAAGCCGAACCGCTCCGCGTCCATAATGACGATCAGCGTGGCGTTCGGCACGTCGACGCCGACCTCGACGACCGTCGTTGCGACAAGCACTTGCGATTCGTTCGCTCCAAAGCTGCCCATGACCGCTTCCTTCTCGGCCGCGCCCAGCCGGCCGTGCAGCAGACCTACTTTCAAATCGGGAAAAGCCTGCTGAATTTGAACATGAACATCGATCGCGTTTTGCACGTCAAGCTTGTCCGATTCTTCAATAAGCGGACAGATGACGTACGCTTGCCTTCCTTCGCTCACTTCCTTGCGAATGAAGCCGTAAACCCGATCCATCGCCGAATGCTTCACCCAATACGTCTTGATCGGCAGCCGGCCGTGCGGCCGTTCGCGCAGCGTCGAGACGTCCATGTCCCCGAAGGCCGTAATGGCAAGCGTTCGTGGAATCGGGGTTGCCGTCATCGTCAGGACGTCGGGATTAAGCCCCTTCCGGCGCAGCACGCTCCGCTGATTGACGCCGAACCGATGCTGCTCGTCGGTTACGACAAGACCGAGACTACGGAAAAACACCTCGTCCTGAATAAGAGCATGCGTTCCGACGACCACGTCGATCATGCCCATTTGCAGGCCGGCCAGCACTTCCCGCCTTTTTCTCTCCGGCAAACTGCCGGTAAGCAGTCCCACTTCGATGCCGGTTCCGGCAAACAGCTTCTGAAGCGACCGGTAATGCTGCTCCGCCAATATTTCCGTCGGAACCATCAAGGCGCCCTGACGGCCGGCTTTGACCGCTCCAACCAGAGCGATAGCCGCCACGACGGTTTTGCCCGAACCGACGTCTCCTTGCAGCAAACGGTTCATCGCATACGGCTGGCGCATATCGTAGACGATCTCGTTAATCACTTTTTTTTGCGCTTCAGTAAGTTCAAAAGGCAGCGTCGCCGCAAACTTGCGGATGGTTTCCGCCTCGATCGGGTGCGCGACGCCGTCCGCCCGGTCCCGGTTCAATGAACGGTATGCTTGAAGCTTCAGTTGGAACAGGAACAACTCCTCGTAAGCCATCCTGCGGCGCGCAGCGGCTCCGGCCGACGTGTCGCCCGGCAAATGCAGCCGCTCCACCGCCTCCCTTCGCGGAATGAGACGGCGGCGCTCCACGATTTCTTCGGGCAGCAGTTCCCGGATAAGCGCGCCGTATTGCTCCAACGCTTGGCGGATCGTCTTGCGTATCCAGGTCTGTGTAATCGAACCGCCTACCGAATAAACCGGCTGCAGCGTTCCGGATTTCGCCGAACGCGTCTCGCGGTCCGCAAACTCCGATTCCGATACGGTCATTTGCAGCCTGCTCTGCTCCCACTTCCCCGTGAGCACAATATCCCTTCCCGGAACGATCTGATCCTTCAGAAACGGGCGATTAAACCATACGGCGGTAATGAGCATGCCGTCGACCTCGATCTTGGAGGTCAACCGGGACTTGTTCCGTCCATAGCGCTGCAGCATCGGATTGCCGCGGATCGTGCCCTGCACGGTCGCTTTATCTCCGTCCTTGATTTCCTTCAGGCTGCGCAAACGGTAATCTTCGTAACGGAACGGAAAGTAGTCCAGCAAATCGGCAACGGTATGTATGCCAAAGGCGTGAAGCTCCTCTTCCTTCGAAGCGCCCACGCCTTTTACTTGCCGGACCGGTATTTCTTCCAGCAACATGGCTATCAACCTTTCAATCTGTACATAAATACGGCCGCGGTGCCCGATCCGACGTAGTTGCCGATCACGGGACCGATAAACGTATCGTCCGTCTTGCGGACGTTAAACCGGCCTTGCAAAAGCTCGTGCAAGTTTTTTGCCGTTTCCTCGCCGTCGCTTGTCCATGCCATAATGACGGCAACCGGCTCCTCCGGCGTGAAAGTCTCGCCAAGCATATCCAGAATCCGGTTCATCGCTTTTTTGGTGCCTCTTATTTTATCGGCCGAATTCACGAAGCCGTCCCGGTCGATCGTCAGAATCGGCTTAATGTTGAGCAGCGTGCCGATCATGGCGGAAGCTCTGCCGATGCGGCCGCCCTTCTGCAAATATTCGAGCGTGTCGACCAGAAAATAAAGCTCGGTATTTTCCTCGAGCCGCTTAGCTTCTTCCAGTATCTCTTCCTTTGACGCCCCGGCCTGAGCCATCTCAGCCGCTCGAACGACGCGAACGCCAAACCCGTAAGATGCCGATTTGGAGTCGATCACCGTAATATCGGCTTGCTCTTCGAGCATGGAGCCGGCAATAAGCGCCGACTGGTACGTTCCGCTGAATTGCGAAGACAAGGTGAACGCGATGATGGACGCGCCCGGCTCCCGCTGCAATATTCGCTGATAAGCTTCCATAAATTCGGCCGGCGACGGCTGGGAAGTTCGCGGCAATTCCTTCGACGCCTTCAGCTTCTCGTAGAATGTGCCGGGGTCCAACGTGACGTTGTCCAAATAGCCCACTCCGTCAATCTCGATTTTTAACGGAACCATCTCGATGCCGAGCTGCTTCCGAACTTTCTCAGGCACGTCGGACGTACTGTCCGTCAATATAATCACTTTGCCCATCCGATCACTCTCCGCATGATGTACGATATTGTGTATTCATTAGAGCTTTATTCGACCGCAAAAATATAAGGATAAAGCGGCTGTCCCCCGGCTTGCAGCTCCAGCTCCAGCTCCGGATGCTCCGTTTCGACCCACTCGAGCAATTCCTTCGTCACCGAATCGGCCGCGTCCTCGCCCGTCAGCACGGTCAGCAGGTCTCCGCCTTCCTTCACCATCGATTCGATCATGGATTTGCACGCGGCAATAAGCTCCGGCTCGGAGGCGACGATCTGCTTCTCGCAGATTGCGATATAGTCGCCTTCCTTAATGTCGATGCCGTCAATGGAGGTGTCCCGCACCGCATGCGTCACTTGTCCCGATACGACCTGGGAGGCGGCGTTGGTCATCCAATCCGCATTCCGTTCCGCCGATTGCTCCTCGTTGAAAGCAAGCACCGCCGCCAAGCCTTGCGGAATCGTCTTCGTCGGAACGACCGTTACGTTGCGCTCGGACAACGATGCCGCCTGCTCGGCAGCCAAGATGATGTTTCCGTTATTTGGCAAAATAAATATATGCTCCGCTGGAAGAGATTCGATCGCTTTGACGAAATCCTCGGCGCTAGGGTTCATCGTTTGACCGCCGGACAATACGACATCGACCCCGTTATCCAGGAAAATCGCTTTAATCCCTTCCCCCATGGCGACGGCAATCATGCCGTAAGGCGCCCATTCGTAAACCTTCTCCGGCGACGTCGTCTGTACCGCTCCCGCTAGCAGCTCGGCCGACGCGAAACCGTCGTCCGCCATGCCGTAAACCGGAGCTTGCTCCGGCAAGCCCGTCTCTTCATGGGCGAGCAGGTCCCGATGCTGCTCCCGCATGTTCAGAATGCGGATATCCATCAGCTCCCCGTAAGGAAGGGAAAGATTGAGGACGTCTCCCGGCTTGCGCGAATGAACGTGAACCTTAATCGTATCTTCGTCGCTGATGACGATAATGGAGTCCCCGTCCTTCTCCAACGCTTTTTTGTAAGCGAATTCATCGAAAGGAGCCGCAGATGTGCCGCCCAGCTTGCGGTTAATAAAAAATTCCATATCGTATAAAAATTCGATGGATTCCGTTTCCAAGCGGGATTGGGCGGATGCCGGAACCGTTTGACGCGGCGCCGGGGCCGGCGTAGCCTCGGCCGCTTTCATGCCGACCTGCTCGGGCAACGCCGCTTCCGTTACGGCGGTAAACGATTTGTCCGATCCGTCCAGCCAGCGCATAAAGCCTTCATAGATTAGAACCAAGCCTTGTCCGCCCGAATCGACGACGCCGACCTGCTTCAATACCGGCAGCATATCGGGAGTCCGCTGGAGCGCTTCATTCGCTTTCGCATGCACCTCGCGCATAAGCTCGTTCATGTCGTTCGCACGGCGCGCAACTTGTACCGCGTGTTTGGCGGCTTCCCTGGCAACGGTAAGAATCGTCCCTTCAATAGGCTTGACAACGGCCTTATAGGCCGTATCCACGCCTTGTTGAAGCGCGGCGGCGAATTGAACGGGCCCCGCCTCCTCCAGTGAGCCGAGCGATCGGGAGAAGCCTCGGAACAGCTGCGACAGAATGACGCCGGAGTTGCCGCGGGCGCCCATCAAGAGTCCTTTCGACAACGCTTCGGCCGCTTTCCCCACATGCTCCGAAGGCTTGCCCTGCAATTCGCGAATACCCGATTGAATTGTCAAATTCATGTTCGTCCCCGTATCGCCGTCGGGTACCGGAAACACATTCAGTGCGTTCACCCGTTCAACGTTCCGCTGTAAATATTCCGCACCAAGCGAAGCCATAGCCGCAAACTCGGTTCCGTTTATGAAGCGCTTACTCAAATAATGACTCCCCTTCCTAAGTAGATACCCTTACGTCTTGAACAAATATATGAACCTGGCTTACTTCCAGACCAATGACTTCATTCAGAACGTATTTCACTTTCGATTGAATGTTATGCGCCACTTCGGAAATTCTCGTTCCGTAGCTGACGATGATGTGCAGATCGATATGAATGCCGTCCTTCTCCTTGCGGACTTCAACCCCGCGGGAAAGATTGTCCCGCTTCAGCAATTCCGCAATTCCGTCCTTCAGCTGCTTCCGCGACGCCATTCCGACAAGTCCATAACAATCCATGGCTGCAGAGCCGGCGATAACCGCTATGCATTCGTCCGTTATATGTATTTGGCCAAGTTCGTTAGTAAGCTGCATTGGCATGCACAATCACTCCTTCGCATTGAGTATGGACTTAAGTACCATTGTACTATAAACCATACCGTTATTGAAGTCTATTCCATCCCGCTCCAAACCGGCGTACCTTCTAGAATATAGGTTGAACAGTTTTCAAATATGTGATACGATAGGCGAGTATGTTTGTATTCGTGCTAAGTAATTTTCACGAAATTGCTTACGAAAGACGTTTTGCTTGCTGCAAAGCTTGAAGGAGGTGTAGTCATGTCCCGCAAATGCTTTATTACCGGTAAAGGACCAGGCAGCGGAAACCACGTTTCCCACGCCAACAACAAAAACCGCCGTACTTGGGGCGCCAACGTTCAGAAGGTTCGCATTCTGGTCGACGGCAAGCCGAAGCGCGTCTGGGTTAGCGCCCGCGCTCTGAAGTCCGGTAAAGTGACTCGCGTATAATGTAAAAAGCACCTGAAGCCCAGGTGCTTTTTTTCTGCCTTTTTTAGCCGGGTAAAGCTAATAATCCGGCTTGAACTTCCCGTTACGGTTTCGGCCCGCCAAGCGCGGCGGCAGCCGTTTTACGCTTATCGTACGACGAATCGAAGGCGGCTGCATCGGATTCAGTTTTTTTGGAAGGTATTTAGGATCGCCTTTACAAACCCGCCCAGAAATTTTGGCAGCTTGATCGTGTAAAATTTCATGTTCATCCCTCCTCAGACTCGCTCACCTTGATTGCCACAGGCGTATATTCCATCGGTTCCCCGGCGGTTTTGCCGCCACAAAAAAAGGTAACACGAACTCTCGTTCATGTTACCATCCTATGCGTCTGCAAGCTGTCCTATTCCATAGGCTGCCGCCCGTTTCGGCCGGCTATCCGGCTACGGAGCGGGAACGCCTTCCGATTGATAATAAATAATCATTGCGGTAATAACCGCGCCTAATAAATACATGATAATCGACTGCGCGATAAAAAGGATGCGCACAGGCCATGTTTCGTATTGGCGAAAAAAACGGATGATGAGATATAAGGCGAGTAAGGAAAATACGTATTTTACGATGCCCGGCGTATAGGAAAATGCCGCAAGAAGCGCGCCTACCGCTACGCTGTAGAGAAAAATCCATAACGCCGTCTTCCATTTGCTCGTCATCTTCCGCCTCCTCTATCTGAGCGCGGCGATCGCCGCTTTCCGGTCCGCTTCGGCGAATACGGCGTTGCCGGCGACCAGCACGTTCGCTCCCGCTTCCCGGACGAGCGGAGCGGTAGACGGGTTAATGCCGCCGTCGACCTGGACATCGACATGGCTCCGTCCGCGGCGGTTCAGAAGCTCTCTCAGCTGGCGAAGCTTCTCCAGCGAGTACGGAATAAAGGATTGGCCGCCGAAGCCGGGGTTTACCGTCATGATCAGCACCAGGTCGACATCGTCCAGCACCGGCTCAAGCGACGACACCGGCGTGGCCGGGTTGATGGCGACGCCCGCCGGCAGGCCCAGCTCCTTGATTTGATAAATCGTTCTGTGAAGATGAAGGCAAGCCTCCGCATGCACCGTAATCCGGTCCGCTCCGGCAGCGGCGTACTCCGCGATGGAAAGCTCGGGGCGTTCGATCATCAAATGAACGTCGAACGTCAGTTTCGTCGCCGGACGGATGGCGCGGATGACCGGCGGCCCGAACGTCAGGTTGGGCACGAACCGGCCGTCCATTACATCGATATGAATCCAATCCGCTCCGGCACGGTCGGCTGCTTGTACTTCTTCTCCCAATCGGGCGAAATCCGCCGAAAGGATGGAAGGGGCAATGATTGTCATAGCTGTTAGTACCTCCGCTTTTTCTCCTTCATTTCCGCGAGGAATTGAAGATAATGATCGTGGCGGCTCCGCGCCACCTTTCCGCTCTCCACGCCCGCCAGAACGGCGCAGCCCGGTTCGTGGACGTGCGTGCAGCCGCGGAATTTGCAATCGGGAGCAAGCTCCCTCATTTCGATAAAACCATAGCTTAAATCTTCGATGCCAAGCTCTTGAAAATCCAATTGGCTGAAGCCCGGCGTATCGGCCACATAGGCGCCCGCCACGTCGACGAGCTCGACGTGGCGGGTCGTATGCTTGCCCCGGCCAAGCTTGCTGCTGATCTCGTTCGTCTCCAGCGCGAGCCCGGGCACGAGCGCGTTCAGCAGCGACGACTTGCCGACGCCGGACTGGCCCGCGAAAACGGCCAAATGGCCTTGCAGACGCTCTTTGAGCGCTTCGATGCCTTGGCCTTTGCGCGAGCTGGTGCCGTAAACCTCGTAGCCGATGTTCGTGTACAGCGTCCGGACCAAGTCCGCCGCTTTTTTCGCTTCCGCCGCTTCGGCCCCTTCGAGCTCCAGATCCCCTTTGCTTAGTACCAATACCGGCTGTATGCCGGCATGCTCGATATGAACCAGGAACTTGTCCAGCAGCTGCAAATTAAGCGCGGGCTCCGTGACGGAAAAAACAAGCACGGCCAAGTCCACGTTCGCGACCGGCGGCCGGATGAGCTCCGACCGGCGGGGCAGCAGCTCGTCCACCACGCCTTCGCCGTTCTCGGTCAAGCTGTACAGCACGGCGTCTCCGACAAGCGGAGAAACGCCGCGCTTCTTGAAAATTCCTCTAGCCCGGCATTGAACGGCGGGAGCCGATCCCGCTTCGCCCGTTTCTTCTTCCGGACGGACATAATAGTATCCGCTTAATGCTTTTACGATTCGTCCCTTGAGCTGTTCGGTCATGCGCGTCCCCTTATTCGTCATTTCCGTCGCCGCCGCTTTCGTCGCCGCCGCGCCCGTTGTTTCCGTTTCCGTCGTTTCCGTTTCCGTTTCCGTTGCCGTTGCCATTGCCGTTATCCTCGCCGGTTCCGGCAGGAGGAGCTTCGGCTTCACCTTCGTCGATCGGCGAAGCGATCACGGATGAGCTTTCGCCTTGCACGATCTCGTCGTAGCTGATGGATGCCGTGTCGATCGGCAGCTCGTCCCGGAACACCGAGATCGTCGCTTCCGAATTCGGAGCGAGAACGACCGTAACCGGGAACACTTCCCGTTTCGTAATCGTATGCTTCTCCTCCATATTTTCGCCGCGCGAGTCGCTGTATACGATAACGACCTCGCTTGGCTGCCCGTTAACGGCCGGCGAGATGTCGACGTTGAACTGATACTGCTTCGCATCCTTCGGTATGCCGGCGCTTACGCGGAGCGAGATGGCGGCGCCTTTGGTCACCGCTTCCTTCGGCGCGAACGGCGTCTGGTCGATAACCACGTCTTTCTCGTATTCGAAGCTTTCTTCGTACAAGATGTCTTCATCCGACAACGTCAGTCCGTATTCGGCGATTATTTTTTTCGCTTCCTCTAGCGTCTTGCCGACCAGCTCCGGCATCTCGAACGTTTCTTTCCCTTTGCTGACCACAAACGAGAAGTCCGTCTCGGAAGGAACGATTTCCGAGTTCGGCGCCGGGTTCTGCTCCATGATGACTCCGGCTTCGACGTCGTCGCTGTATTCTTCTCTCACGTCGATGCGCTGCTCATCGGCTCCCAAGGCGATCAGAGCTTCTCTCGCTTCTTCGATCGACTGGCCGACGTAATTGTCAAGCGTAGCCGGCTCCGGCCCGTCGCTGACGGTTATCGCGACGACCGAACCTTCCTTGACGGTCATGTTCTGCTTCGATTGGTCGAAGACGATGCCCTTTTCCACCTCGTCGTTATATTCGTGCTTGGCCGGCTGTTCAACCTTCAGCCCCGCTTCCTGCAGCATTTGGATGGCTGTCTGTTCATTTTCGCCGATCACGTACGGGACGGTCACTTCCGGCGTATCCAGCTTGTCAAGCAACCACATAAAACCCCAGATGATCAGTCCAAGGGCGACAAGCGTCGATACGATAATCGCCGTCGGCTTTTTCCAGCCTTTGTTCTCGGCCGTCTTCTCCTCTTCCTGCCGGCTTGTCTGCTTGCGCTCCGGCGGAGTTGGCGCGGACCGGTCCGCCGCGACGGCGGCCGCAGGCTTGAAATCGCCGGGCCGGATGGCCGGCATGACCCTCGTCTCCTCCAGATCGTCGTCGGGAGCGAAGTCGATTTTCGGCTCGTCCAGCCGCTCCGGCTTCAAGCATGTGTCCATATCGTACAGCATTTCCCGGGCAGATGCGTACCGCTCCGCTGGATCTTTGCGCAGCGCCCGCAAAATGATGTTCTCCACGCTTTGCGGAATATGCGGGTTCACCTTGCGCGGCTCCTCGAACGTCTCCTGCAAATGCTTCAGAGCGACGCTGATCGGGCTCTCGCCGAGAAAAGGAAGCCGGCCGGTCACCATTTGGTACAATACGATGCCCAGCGAATAAATATCCGATTTTTCGCCGGCGCTCACGCCCTTCGCATGCTCGGGGGAAAAATAATGAACCGAGCCGACGACGGAGCCGGTTTGCGTAATCGTGGACGAGGTAACGGCTCTCGCAATGCCGAAATCCGTCACCTTCACCCGTCCGTTTTTGCCGATGAGAATGTTATGCGGCTTAATATCGCGATGAATAATATGATTCTGATGGGCGTGCTCCAGAGCGTCCGCGATTTGCATGGCAATGCGCACCGCTTCCTCGGCTTGCAGCGGCGCACGCTCCTGAATGATTTCATTCAAATTATGGCCTTCGATGTACTCCATCACGATATAATGCGTGTCTTCCTCTTGCCCGACGTCGTAAATGCTCACGACGTTCGGATGCGACAACGCGGCGGCCGATTGCGCCTCGCGGCGGAACCGGCGGATAAATTCCTCGTCATGCACGAATTGCTGGCGCAGCACCTTTACGGCGACGTTGCGGTTCAGCAGCACGTCGTGCGCCTTATAGACAAGCGCCATGCCTCCCCCGCCGATTCGGGTCAGAATTTCGTATCTGCCGCCCAAATTATGTCCGATCACTGCCTACACCTCCCGCTCGGTACCGGCTTCTTCCTGCAGAAGGACGACGGTAACGTTGTCATCTCCTCCGGCATGCAGGGCAAGCTCGATAAGGCGTTCCGCTTTGGCGGACAGATCCGTCTGCGAATCGCCGACCGTTTCGAGAATCCGGTCGTCGTCCACCATCGTCGTCAAGCCGTCGCTGCACAGCAGCAAGACGGCAAGCGGCTCCAGCTCCGCAATGATAACGTCCGCCTCCACCTTCTCGTCCGTCCCGACGGCCCGCGATATGACGTTCCGCCTCGGATGACGGGCGGCTTCTTCCTGGCTGATCTGGCCGGAACGCAGCAGCTCGGCGACGAGCGAATGATCGTCGGTCAGCTGCCTGATTCCCGCAGAATCGATCAAATAAACGCGGCTGTCGCCGATATGGCCGATGATCGCCCGGCCGCCGCGCACGAGCGCGGCGATCAGCGTCGTCCCCATATTGTAATAGCGGTCGTTCTGCGCGGCCAGCCGGTATACGGTATCGTTCGCTTTTTCCATGGCGTTACGGATCAGGAGGCTTCCTTCCTCCTCCGAATAACTTCCGTCGCCGATCGCGGCTTCAACGCTTTCCACTAGAGATTCTACGGCGACGCGGCTTGCCACGTCTCCCGCCTGATGTCCGCCCATGCCGTCCGCAATGACGGCAAGCGTAACGCCGCCGGCAAGCTCGCCTACCCAAGAGTAATCTTCGTTGATCTGACGAATCTTTCCGATATCGCTTCGGTTCGCCGTTAACACGTTATCACCTCGCAGTGGACTCCATATGTTTCGCACGAAGCTGGCCGCATGCGGCCGCGATGTCGTGACCTTGCTCTCTGCGGATCGTAGCGTTTATTTTGTTCCGTTCCAGAATGCGGTGAAACTCGAAAATGTCGTTGCGGCTCGTGCGCACGTATTTGCGCTCCGGGACGTAGTTGACCGGAATCAAATTGACGTGGCACAGCATTCCCTGCAGTACGTCCGCAAGCTCCTGCGCATGCTCGGGCTGGTCGTTGACGCCTCCGATCAAGGCGTATTCGAACGTAATCCGCCGTCCGGTCTTGGCGATATAATGGCGGCACGCCTCCATGACGTCCTCGAACGGAAAGCGGCGGTTGACCGGCATCAGCTTGGAACGCAAAGCGTCGTTAGGCGCATGGATGGAAATCGCCAGATTGATTTGCGTGTTCTCCTCCGTAAACTTGTAGATGCTCGGCACGATGCCGCTCGTCGAGACGGTAATATGCCGCTGGCCGATGTTCAGGCCTTTCTCGTGAATCATCGTCCGCAGGAAAGCCATCGTCGCGTCGTAGTTTTCGAACGGCTCGCCCGTTCCCATGATGACGATGCTGGAAATGCGTTCGTTCGTTTCGTCGAGCATCTGCTGCGCCTTGACGACTTGCGCTACGATTTCGCCGGCTGTCAGGTTCCGCTTCAAGCCGCCCAACGTCGATGCGCAGAACGTGCAGCCGATGCGGCAGCCGACCTGTGTCGTAACGCATATGCTGTTGCCGTAATTATGGCGCATGACGACCGTCTCGATCGCATGGTTGTCGTGCAGGCCAAACAAATATTTGACCGTGCCGTCTTTCGATTCCAGTCTCGTAATTTCATTCAATGTCACGAATTCGAATTGGTCCGCCAGCTTCGTCCGAAGCTCCTTGGACAGATTGGTCATGTCGTCGAAGCTCGTTACGCGCTTGACGTACAGCCAATCGAACAGCTGCGAGGCGCGGAAAGCCGGTTCGCCGTTTTCCCGCATCCAATCTTGAAGCTGCTCCAGCGTATAGTCGTAAATGAAAGGTTTCATTAGTTTTAATATCACACCTGTACGTTTTGAAATTGCCGGAACCCGTTTTTTCCCGGCCGCCGGCCCGCCGTCGACGAATATTCTACCACAAACGCCTGTGCTTAAGCCACACGGGGCGTTACGGACGCTTTCTCAGCCTTGCGATAAAGAAGCCGTCGCTCTGAAAATGAAACGGCAAAAGCTGAACGCTTCCGTCGAAGTCCGGGCCGACCGCGCCGGCCTCCCGAAGAGGCTGAAGCACATCCTCCGGCCAATCCCGGTCGAGGCCGTACTCGGGATGCTCGCGCAGAAACCGCTCCACCTGCCGCTCGTTCTCCTTCGGCTCGATCGTGCATGTGCTGTATACGAGCGTGCCGCCGGGCTTAACAAGCACGGCGACGGCATCAAGCAGACGCTTCTGGATTTCCGCGATCGCTTCAACGTCCTCCGGCGACTTCGTCCATTTGATTTCCGGCTTGCGCCGGATCACGCCAAGTCCCGAGCACGGGGCGTCCAGCAATACCGCATCGAGCGATTCCGGAGCGAAACGCTCCCCGAGCTTAGCCGCGTCGCCGATGATCGCCTCGACGTTCGCGAGACCTAATCGGGCAACCTGCGCTTCGATCAGTTGAAGCTTATGAGGGTGAATATCGTTCGCCCAAACCTTCCCTTTGCCTTCCATCAGCTCGGCCAGATGCGTCGATTTGCCGCCGGGCGCGGCGCAGCAGTCGAGCACTTGCATGCCGGGCTTGGGCGCAACGACCTGCGCGACCAGCATCGAGCTTTCGTCCTGCACGGTCCAGCGCCCTTCCCGGTAACCGGCGGTATCGGCCATATTGCCGCCGCGGCGGACGACGATCCCGACCTGCGGGGCGGCGGGCGAGCGATCCGCCTCGTAACCGTCCGCCTGCAATTCCGCCAGCACCTGCGCAGCGTCGTTCTTCAGCCGGTTCACCCGCAGCGAGGCATGCGGAGGTTCGTTGCCCGAAGCGCAGATCCGTTCCGCCGCGTCTTCGCCGTAGCGGTCGATCCAGCGCTTCGCCAGCCATTCCGGGTAAGAGTGCGCAGTCGCGATCCGTTCGGCCTCATTCGCCCCGGAGATCGCTTCCGGAACGAGTTCCGAGCGCCTGCGGACGATGCTGCGAAGCATCCCGTTCACCATGCCCGATATCCCTTGATGGCCGCGACGCTTGGCAATGGCGACCGCTTCGTTGACGGCGGCATGCGGCGGTATCCGGTCCAGGTACAGCAGCTGGTATAGGCTGAGCCGGAGAAGCTGCAGAACCCACGGCTCCAGCTTGCCGAGCCCTTTGGCGGCGAATTGGGCCAGCCAATAATCCAGCGTCTTCTGTCTCTGGATCGTTCCGTAAACAAGCTCGGTCACGAGCGCCGCGTCGGCTTTGGACAGCTGAGCCTCCTGCAGCGCTCGGTTCAGCTGCAGATTGCTGTATGCGCCGGTCTCGGCCACCTTCAGCAGCGTATCGAGAGCGAGCTCGCGTGCGGAGCGCGGCTTAGGGCCGCCTCGGCGGCGGTCCGCGGAAGCTCCGGAAGCCTTCCCGCCGGAATGCTTGCGCGAGCCGCCGCTTTCGCTTCGGTTATTCGGCTTCGGACGAGCGGTCCGCCTTTGGTCGCTCATGCCGGTTCACCGCCGAATACCGTTCCGGGATTCAGCCTTGCGCCCTTCAGCCATTCCGAAGCGGGCATCGCCTTTTTGCCGGCGGGCTGAATTTGTTTCAACAGCAGCACGCCCTCTCCGGTCTGCACCGCAATGCCGTCGGAATCGGCCCGAAGCACTTCGCCCGGCAACGCGCCGGCCTTTTCTTTGTCCGAAGCGAGGGATGCGGCCCATACTTTGAACACTTCCCCTTCGAGCTGCGTGAAAGCTCCGGCCATCGGCGACAAGCCGCGAATCTGGTTGTGGATCTGAACGGCGGATTTGCTCCAATCGATCCGCTCGTCCTCGCGGGTCAAATTCGGCGCGTATGTTGCTTCTTCCTCGCGCTGCGGAACCGCCCCAGCCGTACCGTCGATAATCGACGGCAGCGTCGCGCCAAGCAGCTTCGCCCCGGCGACGCTCAGCTTCTCGAACATCGTGCCGGACGTATCGTCGTCCTCGATCGGCACCTCGACGCGGCTGATCATATCCCCCGTATCCAGTCCGGCCGCCATATACATGATCGTAACGCCGGTTACCCGCTCGCCGTTCATAATCGAACGTTGAATCGGCGCGCCGCCGCGGTATTTCGGCAGCAGCGAGCCGTGCACGTTAATGCAACCCAGTCGCGGCAGCTCCAATACGCCCTTGGGCAAAATTTGCCCGTAAGCGGCGGTTACGATCAGATCCGGCTTAAGCGCCGCTACGGCAGCAACCGCATCCTCGCTGCGCATCCGTTCGGGCTGCAGCACCGGCAAGCCGTGCCGCAGCGCTTCTTCCTTGACCGGCGACGGCGTCAGCACGCGTTTCCTCCCCTTCGGACGGTCCGGCTGGGTCACGACGGCTACGACCTCGTAGCCTTGTTCCAGCAGCAGCTTCAAAGAGGGAACGGCAAATTCCGGCGTTCCCATAAATACGATGCGCATAGGTTACTCGCCGCCTTTTCCGGCACGGGCTGCGCGGACGGGCTTCTCGGCTTGCTCGGAAATATCGTAAACCGATTCGGCGATGTCGGTAAAAAGAACGCCGTTCAGATGGTCGATTTCATGCTGGAACGCCCGCGCCAAATAACCGGTCGCATCGACCGTGAACGTCTCCCCGGCCGCATTTTGCCCTTTGACGACGACACGATTGGCTCGGCGCACCTCCCCGTTCAAATTCGGGATGCTAAGGCAGCCTTCCGGTCCGATCTGCTCGCCGTCGCTTTCGGTAATAACGGGGTTGACCATTTCGATCAAGCCGTTCTCGTCGCCCACGTCGACGACGATGACGCGTTTGGAGATGCCGATCTGCGGAGCGGCAAGACCGACGCCGTCCGCGTCGTACATCGTTTCGGCCATATCCTTCAGCAGCTTCTGAAGGTTGGCGTTAAATTTGGTTACTTCCTTCGCCTTCTCGCGAAGCACCGGATCCGGATCTTTTACAATTATGCGAATAGCCATTTCTTAATTCCCTTCCTTTTCATAGAACGATAAATAAATGTCGTCAGAGCGGAAACGATGTTCAGGTCCATTCTTAAGGACGACCTAATGAAGGATTCCTACTCTACAAAATCATTTGCGGATCGATGTCGATGCTGATTTGCGCCTGCCGCCCGGCGGGCGCCTCCATAAGCGGCTTCGATGCCGCCCGCAGCATGGACGATATGTCGATGTTTCCACGATATTTTATCACACATTGAAAACGGTAGCGATCTTTCATTTTGGCGATCGGCGACGCCGTCGGCCCGAGAACCTCCATCGTCTTCGGACGGCCGCCGTCCAACGGGCCGAGATAGCCGGCCGCGCCGGCGAGCGCGCGCAGTTCTCCGGCGAACTGCTCCGCTGCCGGGGCAAGCACGCCGATCTGCTCGTGCGACATCGTTACCAGAACAAGCCGGCAATACGGCGGATACGCCAGCAAGCTGCGGTGCTTGAGCTCCTCCGCGAGAAAAGCGGCGTAATCGTGGCGCTGGGCGGCTGCGATCGCGTAATGCTCCGGCGCATACGTCTGGATAATGACCTCGCCGGGAAGATGATGCCGCCCGGCCCGGCCCGCGACCTGCGTCAACAGCTGGAACGTCCGCTCGCCGGCCCGGAAATCGGGCAGGTTGAGAGACGTATCGGCCGCGATGACGCCAACCAGCGTCACATACGGAAAATCAAGACCTTTGGCGACCATTTGCGTTCCAAGAAGCACGTCCGCTTCCCGGTCGCCGAATTGCTTTAACAGCTTCTCGTGAGCGTTTTTCTCCGACGTGGTATCTACGTCCATCCGGATGACCCGTATGCCTGGAAACAGTTTGGCAAGCTCCTCCTCCACCCGCTGCGTCCCCGTTCCGAAGTAACGGATATGCTCGCTGCCGCATGAGGGACACGACGCGGGAAGCGGTTCGGCATGGCCGCAATAATGGCAGCGCAGCACGCCGGACTTCCGGTGGTAGGTGAGCGAAATGTCGCAATGCGGACAAGTGGCCGAATAACCGCATGAACGGCACATAACAAAGGTCGAGTAGCCTCTGCGGTTAAGCAGCAGGACGGACTGCTCGCCTCTTGCAAGCCGTTCTTCAAGCGCTTGGTGAAGCGAACGGCTGAACATCGAGCGGTTGCCGCTCATCAGCTCGCCCCGCATATCGACGATGCGCACCGGGGGCAGCGGTCCCCCGTGCACCCGCTCCGGCATCGGCAGCAGCATGGATTCGCCTCCGGGCGACGTCCGGCTCGCCGCCGCATAAGATTCCAGCGACGGCGTCGCCGAGCCCAGGACGACGGCGGCGCCATGCTGCTTCGCCCGTTTGACCGCAACGTCCCGCGCATGGTACTTGGGCGTCTCCTCCTGCTTGTACGAGGATTCGTGCTCCTCGTCGATAATGATGAGGCCGATGCGCTCAAACGGCGCAAATACCGCCGAGCGGGCGCCGATAGCGACCTGAACGGCGCCGCTTCGGATTTTGCGCCATTCGTCGTACCGCTCCCCGTGCGACAGGCGGCTGTGCATGACCGCGACGGCGTCGCCGAACCGACCTTTGAACCGTTCCACCATTTGCGGCGTAAGCGAAATTTCGGGAACCAGCACGATCGCCTGCTTGCCGAGCGTCAAGCAATGGTGGATCGCCTGCAAATACACTTCCGTCTTGCCGCTGCCGGTCACGCCGTGCAGCAGCATCACCTTCGGCTCCGGCGATTCGACCGCTCCGGCGATCCGGCCGTAGACGTCCTGCTGGCCCGGAGTGAGCGGCAACGGTTCCGTGCGCTTGAACTCCCTCCCGGCATAAGGATCCCGCTTCGACTCCTCCTCCCGGATCGTTACGAGCCCTTTGTCGGCCAGCGCCCGCACGCTGCCCGCCGAGCCCCCGGCTTCGGCCAGCAGCCGCTGCAGCGGAATCGGCTCGTTGTTCCGCAATATGTAGGCGAGAAGCTCCCTCTGCTTTCCGGCCCGCGCCGGGAGCGAAGCGAACAGCCGCTCGGGGTCGGAGCTGCCTTCGGGAGGATAGACGGTCAGCACCTTGCGTATGCCGACCCGGTCGTGAATCGAGGTTTTCTCCTCCAGCATGCCGGCTTTGAGCGCCTGCTTGACGGCCCCCGCATAGTGCGGGAAGCGGCCGAGCAGAACGTCGAGCTTGACGCCCCCGTCCTTGTTCAACCATTGAAGGAGCTCCTCCGGCAGTCCGGACAAAGCTCCGTTATCGTCGGGCGCTTCGTTGCTTAACGTTACGAAGCGTTCCGCCTTGCCTTTCAGCGCGGACGGAACCATCGCCTGCAGCGCTGCTATCCACGTGCAGACGTACTTGTCGCTCATCCACCTCGCGAGCTCGATCAGATCGGGAAGCAGCGGCGGAACGGGATCCAGCAGCTCCGCGACCGGCTTGATCCGCTTCGCGTCGAACTCCGACTCGTCCGCCAGCCCGATCACGAACCCTTGCAGGACGCGGCCTCCGAACGGCACGCCTACCCGGCTCCCGGGCTCGATCCACGGCTCCATATCCCGCGGCACGGCGTAATCGAACGGCCGGTCCGTCTGACGGCTCGGCACGTCCACGATAACTTTCGCGATCATTCCGCGGCTCCCCCGCTCCGTGCCGCAGCGGAAGCGAGCCGTTCCGCCGCGACGGAAAGAATCCGGCCGGCCGTCTCGCGCTTGGACATAAGCGGAAGCGATTCGATCAGCCCTTCCGGCCCGTATATTTGCACGATGTTCGTATCTCCGTTAAAGCCGGCTCCTTCGGCGCTTACGTCGTTGGCCACGACCAGATCGCAGTTTTTGCGCTTCAGCTTATCCATCGCATACCTTTCGACTTGCTCGGTTTCGGCGGCAAACCCGATCAGAAACTGCCGTCTCTTGCTCCGTCCCAGCGTTTCCAAAATGTCGATGGTCCGTTCAAGCTCAAGAACAGGCTTCTCGCCCGATTTCTTGATCTTTTGCGAATGGGCATGAGCCGGACGGTAATCGGCGACGGCAGCCGCCTTGATGACGATATCCGCGCCGTCGAACCGCTCTGCGACGGCTTCGAGCATCTGCGCCGCGGACTCGACCTTGACCGTCCGCACGCCCGCAGGCGGCTCCGCCGACGTCCGCCCCATGACGAGCGTCACGTCGGCCCCCATCCGGTACGCGGCTTCCGCCAGCGCGAAGCCCATCTTGCCCGAGGAATCGTTCGTAATGTACCGCACCGGGTCGATCCTCTCGATCGTTCCGCCGGCCGTCACAAGCACACGCTTGCCGGCCAGCTTCCCTTGCCCGCGGAAGAACGTATCGACCGCCAGCACGATATCCTCCGGCTCCGCAAGCCGGCCTTTCGCAACGTAGCCGCACGCGAGCTTTCCCGTACCCGGCTCGACGAACATGGCGCCCCTTTCGGCAAGTATCTCCATATTCCGGACGACGGCCGGATGCTCGTACATATGAACGTTCATGGCCGGCGCGATCAATACCGGCGACGTCGCAGCCAGCAGCGTCGTGCTGAGCATGTCGTCCCCGAAGCCGCCCGCCATCTTCGCGATAAAATTCGCGGTTGCGGGTGCGATAACGATCAGATCGGCCTTGTCGGCAAGATGAATATGGGTCACAACCGACGGATCCCGCTCGTCAAGCGTATCGATATGTACGGGATTGCGGGACAACGTCTGAAGCGTGAGCGGCGTAATAAACTTCGTCGCCGACTCCGTCATCATGACGTGAACGTCCGCTCCGGCCTGAACGAGCTTGCTGCACAAGGCCGCTCCCTTATACGCGGCAATGCCGCCCGTAATCCCGAGTATGATCGTTTTCCCTGTTAACATTGTTTCCCCCCGCGGCAAACCTAAACGGCCGCTTGATTGCCGGACGATAGCTTCGCCTTAAGAAATAATGGTTGGTTGTCGTGGACTATTATCCTATCATACCATACGATTTGAGGATATATTAACCTTCTCCGGGAAGCGGCGCCCGGAGTGAAGCGGAGCATGGAAATTTGAACCCCGAGACGATATACTTACGTATAGACAATTATTCAACCATACGTATAGAGGTGACTCCATGGACGAGCTAAAAGAAGCGTACCGGACGCTAGGGCTTCCCGAGAACGCAACGCGGGACGAAGTAGAGAAGCGGTACGAGACGCTGCTTCGCAAAGCGCGGGCGAAAGAACGAAGCGGCGAACAGGACGACGGGTTCGCGGAAGTGACGAAAGCGTACCGTTGCATTCTCGATTTCGAGGACCGTCAGGCGGCCGAGCAATTTAACCAAGAAGCTTACGGCAAATACAAAAAGATGGCCGGCACGGCCGAAAAGCTTGACCATTTTTGGCGGTATTACAAATTTCACGTCTTCGGCGGCATTATTGTAATCGCTCTTATCGTATACGGGATTACGGCATATATGGACCATAAGGCCGAGCAGGAACGGCTGGCGAAGCTGCCTCCGGTCGACGTCTCGGTCATGCTGCTGGGCAATTATTTCACCGCCGATATGAGCGGCGAAACGGAACCGATCGAAGAGTCGCTTCTAACCGGCTTCCCGAATTGGAAACGCTTCGAAGTGCTTCTGAATTACATGCCGCTGGAAACGGCGAACGAGATGGACATCGCTTCCCAGCAAAAAGCGGTCGTGCTGCTCGCCACGGAAAAGCCGGACGTTTACGTCATGGACAAAGCGTCGTTCGAATGGCTTGTGCCGCAAGGCATTCTGACGAACCTCGACGATATGGCTGCCGGCGAATGGAAAACGCTTCTGGCGGACGGCGGCGGCTCCGCGCTCAAGCGTTCGACGACGGACGATCCGGCCGAGCATGTATACGCCATCGACGTTACCGGCACGAAGCTGGCGAACAGCTTGCCGATCGTCGGCAGAACGAAGCCCGTCGAGCTTGTTATCGGCATTCGCGTGGACTCCCCGCGGGCGGACAAGGCGATGCAATTCATTCAACAGTTTATGGAATCGGGCAAATGAAATAAGCTTCCGCTAAAGTCCTTCAAAGATGAGCGGAAGCGTCGGTAACCAGCAAAAACGCGGCATCCGTACGATTCTCGTACGAATGCCGCGTTTGTCGTTATTTCGAGAAAAGCTGCTCGGCGTCGTCCAGCGCCATCCGGTGGCCGATGGAGGAATAATCCAGCCATTTTTGCCCGTCGAGCACATACACTTGATTATTTTGAACGGCCTTCAAATTTTTCCATACCGGGTTCTTTTCCAGTTCTTCGAAATTCGTTTGAGCCTGGCTGCCCGTGCTAATGATGACGAAAATGGCATCGGCGTCGAAGTCGGGAAGCACCTCTTGCGAAATGACGGCATACGGCTCGTCTGCAATCTTCTCCACCCCGTCAGCCGGCTTCAGCTTCAAATCCTCATAAAGGATCGGACCGACCGGACGCTTCATTCCCATTACCCGCAGCTCTTTGGCGGTCATCCGGATGGCCATCACCTTGGCGTCCGCCCCCAGCTTCTCATGAATAAGCGAGCTCACCTCTTCCGCTTTTGCATCGTATTCGGCAATGTAAGCGTCCGCTTCTTTCTGGCGGCCGACTTGCTCCGCAAGACGTTTCAAATGGTCTCTCCAGGTGCCTTCGTCCATATTGATGCTGAACGTCGGCGCGATCTTCTCGAATTTCGCCTTATCGGTCCCCGAATTCGCTTCATCGATGTAAATGACGTCCGGATTCGACGCCAATACCGCTTCCATGTCCGGATCCGCGACCGGGCCGTATTTCGCTACGCCATCCAACCGATCCTTGACGTGGGGCAAAAAATCTTTTACGTCGCCGCCGATTACCGATCCGACCGGTTTGATGCCGAGAGCCAGCAAATTGTTCGTGATATGAATCGACATGGAGGCGATTTTCTTGCTGTCGCTAGGGTTAGCCGAATCGGCAGACTTTCCCTCCCCGGCGTCGCTTGAACCCGTTTCGGCTCCGTTCCCCGCGTTAGCCTCCGAATTCGAGGCTTGTCCGCATCCGGACATCAGCCCGAGCATCAATACCAGTAGACATATAAAGAACCGTTTCTTCAACTTCATTCATCCCCTGTAACGTTTCATTATGCTTTCCTGAATAGCAAATAAAGAAAATAAGGTCCGCCGACCATCGCGACAACGACCCCTGCCGGTATCGCGTTAGGCTGGAATAAGGAGCGGCCGACCGTGTCTGCCGCTGCTAATATAACGACGCCAACCAATCCGGCGACGGGCAAAAAGTGACGATGGCTCGGACCGGCCAATCTTCTCGCGATATGCGGTGCGGCCAGCCCGATAAACCCGATACCTCCCGCCATCGATACGCTGGCGCTGGCCAAAGCTACCGCCAATGCCGACAATAAAATACGGTTTCGCGTGACGCGGCTGCCCGTCCCGGCGGCCAGCTCATCGCCGAGCGCAAATAAATCAAGCGTTTTTTCCCGGCTGTAGATAAGCAGGATCAGCACGGCTACCCAAGGAAGCAGCGACCATACATGAACCCAATCCCTGCCCCATATGCTTCCGGCCAGCCAGCGGGCCGCAAAGGAATAAGTATCCTCGTCGAGCCGCAAGGACAGAAAAAGCGCAGCCGCCGAAACGCCGGCTTCGACAGCTATGCCGACCAATATTAGCCGGATCGGCATCAGGCCGCGGTAGCGGTCGTAGGCGAGGGCAAAAATGACGAGAGCTACCGCGCTCCCGCCCGCAAACGTAAATAGCGGAATGAGCAGCGCAGCAGGTCCTTCCATCGTCCGAAAAAAAGAGACAAAAACGATCAAGCCGAACGCCGCGCCCGCATTGAGCCCCAGAATGCCCGGATCGGCGAGCGAATTACGGGATACGCCTTGCAGGACGGCGCCCGCTACGCCAAGACCGGCCCCGGCCAAAGCGGAGACGAGAATGCGCGGAAGCCGATATTCGAATAAGATTAGCTTTTGCTCGTCCGTCCCGTATCCGGTTAGCGTATTCCAGACCTCAATCGGCGATAAGCGGATCGATCCTGTGTTTAAGCCTGCGGCAACAACGGCAAGCGCCAGAAGGAACAGGCAGATAGAGGCAATCAGCGCGTTTCGCCCCCGATGTTTCGCAAGCCTCTCCATTACAGCTCTCTCCTTTCTTGGCGGGCCAAATAAAGAAAAAAGGGCACGCCGACCATCGCGACCATGCCGCCGATCGCAAATTCGCGCGGAGGATGAACCATTCGCGAAGCGAAATCGGCCCAAACCAGCAGGAGGGCTCCAAGCAAGGCCGAAAAAGGAATGCTTAACCGATAATCGACACCGACCAGACGGCGGGCGATATGCGGCGCGACAAGGCCGACGAAGCCGATGGACCCGACGGCCGCGACCGAAGATCCGGCCAAAACGACGGCCGCGGCCATGCCGAACCATTTGACTTTCCCGATCTGTACGCCCAAACCCGCTGCCGTCTCGGCGCCAAGCGACATAAACGTAATGGAACGTCCCATTGCGGCGGACCATCCTGCGATTAGAAGCACGACGGGCGCAAGAAGCTTTAAATGCTCCCATCTCACGCCTGCCAGCCCGCCCGCATACCAAAACGCCAAATCCTGGATTAAATCGTAATAAATAGCCACGCCGCTGCTCAGCGCATGCAGGATGGAAGCGACAACCGCCCCCGCAACGGTGAGCTTTAGCGAAGTCAGACCTCCGGGCGTCGCCGATCCAAGCAAGGCGATAAAGCCCGCGCTAAGCGCCGCGCCGACAAAAGATACAATCATTAAAGGGCCGTAGGCGATCCCCGGCATCCACGCAAAGCAGCAGGCTACCACGAATGAAGCTCCGGCGTTGACGCCGAGTATGCCCGTGTCCGCCATCGGGTTGCGGGTTATGCCTTGCATAAGGGCGCCGGCGACCGCAAACGCTCCTCCCGTAAGGACGGCTCCAAGCACGCGGGGAAGCCTTAGTTCATGGACGATCTGATGCGCGGTATCGTTCGGATTATAATAGACGATAGCCGTCCATACCGTGTGCAGCGACAATTGCTTGGCCCCGTATGTAATGGCGATAAACATGGAAACGAGCAACGCTCCGATTGCCGCCGCGAACCATAAAAGGGTCTTGAAACTTTTATCCCGTTTCATGTTTATGGCTTCATCATCCCTCCTCGATAATATTGATAATCATTATCATTAAAGCTTATTATACCGCTCCCTTTATTCCCGTACATGACATTATTTAAGATTTAATCATGGACAATTCGTAGATCGTGAATCGTTACCCGAACTCGGACGCCGCAGAACCCCCGAGCAGCAATTGCCCCGCCTCTTCCAACTGCCGGTCGATCATGGAAGGCGCATATAGGATCCATTTCTTCCAATCGACCAGATACACGTTGCGGTTGCGCACGGCCGGATGCTCCATCCAAGCCGGGTTCGACCGGATCCACTGGCTGACACGCCTTCGGTCGTCGTCGGTCTCCGCGGCAACGAACAAATAATCCGCTTCGTACTCCCGAATCTCGTCCGGCTGAATGCCGGTCCACGTAAACCCTGTCCCTTCCGGAAATAAATCAAGCTTCTTGCGGATGTTATCCGGCGGCGCCATCTTAAGCGACCGGTAGAACACATGCCCGATGTTCCGGGCGCCGTACATGCGAATCCCTCGCTCCTGCACCGAGCATACGGCCACCGTTGCCCCTCCGAGCTTCATGTACAGCTTCCGTTTGAGCCGCTCGGCGTTCCTTTCGTGCCGCTCGATCCATTCCTTCCCGGCTTGTTCCCGGTGAACGAGACTTGCGATATCGCGAAGATGCGAATAAATATCTTTCGCCGCCCACGGGACGGAAATAATCGGCGCGATATCGTTTATATTCTCCTTCGCTTTCTGATGGACGTTGTCCTTGCACAAGATCAATTCGGGCCTCGCTTCCAAAAAAGCTTCGCGGCTTATTTCCCATAGCTCCGACCGGTGCTCGGGAAGCTTCAGAGCTTGCGCGTTCACTTGCAGGTACCGATGATATTGAGCCGCGCACAGATGGACGCCAAGCGTCAGCAAATGATCGGTTATCGGGTAGGAAAGCGAAACGATCCGCAAATCTTTTTTTTGCGCAAAAACGGTTGGGGAATAACCGCAAGTTTCTTTGAAACGCCGGCTAAAATAAAATTCGTCGCCATATCCGACGTCCGCGGCGATCTCGCGTATCGGCTTATCCGTCTGCAGCAGCATTTCCTTCGCTTTATTGATCCTCAGATGAGCGAGGAATGCAACCGGCGTTTTGCCCATCGTCCGTTTGAACAGCTGGGAATAATAAGAAGGATGCAGCTCCGCAATTTGCGCCAGCGTATCGACTCGAATATCTTCCCGATAATGGCTTTGCATATAATGAATCGTTTGCTTCAGGCGGTCCTCGATATCGTTCATCGCCAGCGGCGCCGCTTGCTGCAGCACTGTTCTTAACAAATCATGCAAGTATTGCCCTCTCTGGAAACGGCCTTGTACCGGCTCCACGGCGGACAGGAGATAAAAATAACGCTTAAACTGGCTCGGGCTCAACCGCAGCCTTCCCCGAAGCGGGAACCCGTCCTCCCGTTTATAGCAGCGGTCCGAATCCGACCGTTCCGTCAACCGGAACATCTCGAAGGACATCCAATAGATTTCCGGTTCGGCAAAATTCCGATTTTTCAACGCAAGACGGGTCCCCGGCACGACAAGATGCAGCGAGTCCCCCTCCGCCTTTCCTTCCAGCCCGTCCACCATCAGGTCCGCCGTTCCTCCAGCAATGTAAATAATCGCATGACGATCCAAAGGAAAGCTCCCGTCCGCCCATTCCGGCATTCCGGTCCCTGCTTCGATCCGTTCAAAGATGACGTCGTTTAAATACTGTTCCTTGTTCAAGTGGCTGCAGCCCTCTCTTTTCGCTCTTTTCGCTCTTTTCCGCTTGTCGCGCTAAAAATGATTTATTTATTGTAGTGAAAACATAATAAAGCCGCAACAGACGGCGCCGCGGCAATGTCGTTTTATGCACTTTATATACATTTATGTTGACAAAAATGATATAGTTCCATTATAATAAAACACATTATTCATGCCATTTTCATGTTAGCGGTAGAGAGGCTGCCTTTCTGCCGCTTCACTTTATTTTTGGGAAGGAAGTTTTATCAAATGAATCAACCGCAATACCGCGTTTTGCTTTTTTATAAATTCGTTACAATTCCCGATGCCGAAAGCTTCACCGCCGAGCATCTTGCCTATTGCAAAAACAACGGGCTGAAAGGCCGCATACTGATCGCAGACGAAGGCATCAACGGCACTTTGTCCGGAACGGTCGAGCAAACGGACCGCTACATGGCCGATATGCGCGCGAACCCGCTGTTCTCCGATATCGTGTTCAAAATCGACGAAACCGAAGGGCATGCGTTCAAAAAAATGTTCGTACGCTATAAGAAAGAGCTCGTCACCCTTCGCTACGAAAAGCCGCTGGACCCGAACCAGCTTAGCGGCAAGCGCCTTTCGCCGAAGGAGTGGCACGAATATTTGCAGCGCGACGACGTCATCGTCGTGGACGGCCGCAACGACTACGAATACGATCTCGGCCATTTCCGCGGCGCGATTCGGCCAACCGTCGAAACGTTCAAGGAGTTTCCGGAATGGGTGCGCGATAATTTGGCCGAATTCAAGAACAAGCCGGTATTGACCTATTGCACCGGCGGCATCCGCTGCGAGAAGCTGACCGGCGTCCTGCTTAACGAAGGCTTCACGGACGTCTACCAGCTCGAGGGGGGAATCGTCACCTACGGCAAGGACGAAGAGGTGAAAGGCCGGTTGTTCGACGGCAAATGCTACGTCTTCGACGAACGGATCTCCGTGCCGATCAACCGAACGGAAGAGCACGTTGTCGTCGGCAAATGCTATCATTGCGGCGAGCCTGCGGAACGCTACATCAACTGCAAGGACGATACGTGCCACAGACAGCATATCGTCTGCGACGATTGCGCCGAAGAGCATCGCGGCTACTGCTCTCCCGCATGCGAAGAGCACGAGCTTGCCAGAACGAGCGGCTAAATCTATAGAAGCAATGAAGGCAGGCGGTGATCGATAGATGAACGAACCGGCAGAATTATCTACCCGCGAAAAAATTATGCATATGCTTAAGACGCAAGGCGGACTTAGCGCCAAGGAAATAACCGAGCAGCTCGGCATTACGAGCATGGCCGTCCGCAGGCACATCGGGACGCTGGAGAAGGACCATCTGATCCAGTCCCGAACGGTGCGGCAGCCGATGGGGAGACCGACGGCGGTATACAGCCTCTCCCCGCAGGCGGACGCCTTTTTCCCGAAAAACTACGGAACGATTGCGCTCGATCTGCTGGGCGAGCTGGCCGAAGAGTCGGGCGGCGCCATGGTGGACAGGCTGTTCGAGCGGCGCATGAAGACGCTGCAAAGCAAGTACGAAAAGAAGCTGGCCCGCAAGCCGTTCGACGAGCAAGTCGCCCTGCTTGCCGACATTCAGAACGACAACGGCTACATGGTGGAGCTGGTGAACGACGGCGGCGAGCATGTGCTGACCGAATACAATTGCCCGATCGCCCAAGTCGCAAACCGGTATCCGCATGCTTGCACATGCGAGCAGAAGCTGTTCGAAACGCTGCTTGACGCCGACGTTCAGCGGACGGAATGCTTGACGGAGGGCGGCAGCAAATGCGTCTATCGCATCAAGCAGAAACGGCTATCCTCGTCCATGGCCAAGGACAGCACTCATTCTCAATGACTTATTCTTAATTCGCACAAAGGCGTGCCCGCCCCATTCATTTCGATGGGGCGGGCACGCCTTATTGTTTTTCAGCCTACAATAATCGCATAAACGATGCCCGGGCCGTGCACGCCGATCGTCAAATCGTTTTCGATATCGGACGACCGGCTCGGGCCGGAAATAAAATGAACGCCAGCGGGCAAGTTTGCCCTTCCTGCCCGGTCAAGTTCGATCAGCACCTCGCCAAGCCTCGTCTTAATTCGGTCCGAGGGAAGGACGATCATAAGAACCGTCGGCAGCAAGCTGACCGACCGCCCTTTGTCCTTGGACGACAATACGGTCACGGACCCCGTATAAGCGACGGCATGATCGGCCATCACGATGCCGAAATCCGCTTCCGCCGCGCGCGCCTTCCAATGCTCCTCGGGATCGCTGTTCCATACGGACATGACGGCGTCCGGAAGCGCTTCTTCCAGCCCAAGCGCCTCAAGCTCCGCCTCCTGCTGCCTGACGATGTACTTCGCGCCCATTTCCTCCGCTTTCCCGGCAATAAACGCCTTTGCTTCGTTCATGTCCGAGACTCTCGCGACATGGCCTCCGACGCTCGTAAAGTTATGGGAGAACCGTTCGATTCGCTCTTCCTCGGACCATTCGAACCCGCGCCAATAGTCGGGCGCGCCGCGGAACGGCTGCTCCGGCTTGCTCGCGAGGCGCGGACGCTTCAGCTTCGCCGCAATGCCGTCCATAAATTGCTGCTGTTTGGCCCGGGACTTCGCCTCCATCGCCTCCAGCCACTGTCGATGCTCGTCAACCATGCCGCTCGTCCCCCTTCTCCGTCCGGCTTCTCACGATCGCTTCCATCCGGGCTTTCATCGCCGGGTCCATCGGCTTCATTCCGCCGCGGATTTCTTGCTCCATCTGCGTCCATTGGTCCCGGAAAGACCGCTTCGGCAAGCTCGGGAATATCCGGTAGCTGTTCCAGCCTTTAAGCGGGCCGACCTTCAGCGGAATGCCGCCGTTCCGAACGACGAGCTTCTGCCCGATCTGTCCGGCCTTTACGGCGCTTTTGAACAGCTTCGAGCTGCCGGTCACCGCGGCGAAACCTTTCATGCCGACCGTCTCCAGCTTGTCGTTGTACCCGCTTTCCTGCTTTCTTCTGCGCAAGTAGACCAGCATGTCGTGCAGCGGGATTTTGACCGGGCACGCTTCGTAGCAAGCGCCGCACAAGCTGGAGGCGTTCGCGATATCGTCCCATTCGGCGACGTTGGACTTTAGCGCCGGCGTCAGCACCGCTCCGATCGGGCCGCTGTACGTGCCGCCGTAGGAGTGTCCGCCGATATGGCGGTACACCGGGCAGGCGTTCAAGCAGGCTCCGCAGCGGATGCAGTTCAGCAGCTCCTGGAATTCGGGGTCGCCGAGCTGCAGCGAACGGCCGTTGTCGACGATAATGATATGCATCTCTTCCGGGCCGTCCGCGTCCAGTCCGCGGCGCGGTCCGGTAATCGCCGACATGTACATCGTCAGCTTCTGTCCCGTTGCCGATCGCGGCAGGAGCGTAGCCATAACTTCCAAATCTTCAAAGGACGGGATGATGCGCTCCATCCCCATCAGCGTAATTTGCGTTTTCGGCACGGTGGTCACCATCCGGGCGTTGCCTTCGTTCTCGAACAATACCATCGAGCCCGTCTCCGCGATGGCGAAGTTGCAGCCGGTCATGCCGATATCCGCTTCGAGAAACTTCTCTCTCAGCTTCCGGCGGACGAAGCCGGCCAGCGCCGTCGTATCCGGCGGCAGCGTCTCGCCCGCTTCCTTCGACAGCAGCTCGGCGATCTGGTGACGGTTTTTGTGGATGGCCGGTATAACGATATGCGAAGGCGCTTCTCCAGCCAGCTGGATAATGTATTCGCCCAGATCGGTTTCCACCGCTTCGACGCCGATCCGCTCCAGCGCTTCGTTCAAATGAAGCTCCTCGGATACCATGGACTTCGATTTTACGACGCTTTTGGCGCTTTTGCGCCGCGCGATTTCCAGCGCGATCTCGACCGCTTCCGCCCCGGTATCGGCAAAATGGACATGAACGCCGTTCGCTCTCGCATTGTCCACAAACATATTCAAATAATAGTCCAAATGGGCGATCGTATGAAGACGGATTTGACGTCCTCTCTCCCGCCACTCCTCCCAATGGCCGTGCTCCTCGGAGGCGGTTTTTTTGCCGTTGCGCAGCCTTTCCGTCGTGAACCGGACCGCTTTGCGCAAAAAGTCGTTGTTGAGCGCAAGGCCGGCCCTTTCCTTGACGGTCGAACCCGAAGTCGTTGTTCCGCTCATGCGTGTTTCACCCCTTCGTACAGAAGCTCGGCCAGATGCATCACTTTGACCGGCTTGTTCCGGTAACGAAGATTGCCGCCGATGTTCATCAAGCACCCCATATCGAGGCCGACGAGCACCTCGGCTTCCGTCTCCAGCACATGGTCGGCCTTCTCGGTCACCATCGCGCCGGAAATATCGGACATCTTCACCGCAAACGTGCCGCCGAAGCCGCAGCAGTCCTCGGCATACGGCAGCGGCACCAATTCCAGCCCCCGCACGTGCTTCATCAGCTCCATCGGCTCGGCTTTGACGCCAAGCAGCCTGCTGCCGTGGCAGGAAGGATGGTACGTCACTTTATGCGGAAACGTCGCCCCCACGTCGGTAACGCCCAGCACCTGAACAAGAAACTGGGTAAATTCGTAGGCCTTGCTCTGCAGCTTCTCCGCTCTCTCCCTGTTCGCGGGATCGTTCTCGAACAGCTTCGGATAGTGATGGAGCATGCCCGTGCAGGAGCCCGAAGGGGAAATGACGAATTCGCTGTCCTCGAACGCGTCGAGAATCGTCATGGCCGACTTGCGCGCTTCGTCCCAATACCCGCTGTTGAAGGCCGGCTGGCCGCAGCAGGTCTGAACCGTCGGAAAATGGAGCTCCACGCCGTAGCGGGCGAGCAATTTGACCATCGCTTCGCCGACGCTTGGATAAATTGCGTCGCTGAGACAAGTAATAAATAATGACACTTTCATCAGGCGCACCTTCTTCTTCAAGTTGTACGGACCTTCTTGAAGCGTAAAGCGGCTTCGTCTTCCCTGTTCCGGTGACGATGCCGCTTCATAATCGCTTTGCCTTGCAAGCCGGAGCTTGAAAGGCGGAACTTGTCGGTAAGGCCCGCGATTATCGCAGTCAAGCGCGAAGCCGGAACCTGTTGAATATTCCGCTACACGGCCGTGACCGCAATATTCATTTCGGTCAAACGGCCGATCGTCCCGGGATCCACATGTTTATCCGTAATGATCGCGTCCACTTCCTGCAGCTCGGCCACATGGGTGAAATCCTGCGTGCCGAACTTGCTGGAATCCGCCAGCAATATCACTTGCCCGGCGATATCGATCATTTTTTGCTTGATTCTGCCTTGCAGCTCGTTCGATTCGCTGATTCCCCGTTCCAAATGAACCCCTTTGCACGACAGGAACAGCTTGTTGACATAATAAGCGTCAAGCGAACGTTCCGCGAGCGGACCGACGTAAGACATCGAACGCGACGACAGCAAGCCGCCGGTCGAAATGACTTCGATCTTCTCCTTGCCGCTCAGCTCGACGGCCACCTTAATGGAATTCGTCAGCACGGTCAGCGGGATATCGGGCAGATTGGCCGCCATATACCAGGCCGTAGAGCTGGCGTCAAGCGCAATCCGGTCTTTCGGCTGAATGAGCTTGATCGCCTCGGCCGCGATTCTTTTTTTCTCTTCCGCATGGGCGATTTCCCGCTCCGCGAATGGAGTTTCCGGCTGCTGCTGGTCTTTCACGCTGACCGCTCCGCCGTGGGAACGGCGCAGCCGGCCGGCCTGTTCGAGGCGGTCCAGGTCGCGCCGGATCGTCTCCTCCGTCACTTGGCACAGCTCGCTTAGCTCGGAAACCCGAATGCTGCCCCTCTCGTTGACCAGCTGTACTATTTTTTCATAACGTTCGGCAACCAGCATAGCCGTTTCACTCCTAATTGTTTTCTCTCTTGTATGCGACCGCCGGCCGCCGGCAAGGTCTCCGTTATTCCAGCCCCGCCAGCCGGCGGAACCGGCCGTACGCTTCTTCCCATGCCGGGCCGTCTTGCGGCTCGTAAACCGTAACCGGGAACGAATCGCGGATCACCCGGCGCGCTTCTCCTATGCTCGCAAGCTCGCCGCTTGCGATCCACTGCACCGCCAAGTTGCCGATCGCGCTTCCTTCGGTCGGACCGGCCCATACCGGCTTGCCGATGGCGTTTGCCGACCATTGGCACAGCAGCGCGTTTTGGATGCCGCCCCCGACCATGTGCAAGCCGCCGAAGCTTTGTCCCGACAGCTGTTCGGTCAACTCGAATACGTACCGGTATTTAAGCGCTAGACTTTCCAAAATGCAGCGGACCACGGCGCCCACGCCTTCCGGCGGCTGCTGGCCGGTACGGCGGCAATATTGCCGAATGCGGGACACCATATCCCCCGCATGAAGGAACAGGACGTCGTCCGGGTCGATCAGCGCCGCAAACGGCGGCGCGTCTTCCGCAAGCTTGACGAGCTGCGGGAAGGAATACTCCTGCCCGGCCCGGTCCAATTCCCGTTTCGCCTCCTGCAAAATCCAGAGGCCCATAATGTTTTTGAGCAGGCGGTACGTCTTGCCGACGCCGCCTTCGTTCGTAAAATTCAGCTTTTGGGCCAGCTCATTGATGACGGGCTTGTCGACCTCCGTCCCCATCAGCGACCAAGTGCCGCAGCTTAAATAAGCGAAGGATCGGTCAAGCGCCGGAACGGCGGCTACAGCCGAGCCCGTGTCATGCTCCGCGACCGCGACGACGGGAATGGACGGAACGCCCAGCTCCGTGCCGATCGAAGAGCGCAATTGCCCGGCCGGCGTTCCGGGATCGACGACGGTCCCGAACATCGACGCCGGCAAGCCGAGCTTGCCGAGCAGCTCCGCATCCCAACCGCCAAGCAGCGGGTTGTAGAGCTGGGTCGTCGTCGCATTGGAAAATTCGTTAAAAGCTTCGCCCGTTAAATAATAACGGAGAAGATCGGGAATCATCAAGAACTTATCCGCTTGCTCGAGAACGGGATTGCCCGCGCGCTTCATCGCCGTCAGCTGAAATATCGTGTTGAAGGTCAGAAATTGAATGCCGGTGCGGCCGAACAAGTATTCCGGCGTCAGCTCGGCCAGCACGCGTTCCATCTCGCCTTCCGTATGCCAATCCCGGTAATGGTACGGATTGCCGAGCAGCTCCCCGGTCCGGCCGAGGAGCCCGAAGTCGACGGCCCACGTATCGATGCCGAGGCTTGCGGGCGTTTCGCCCGCAAGCCTCGCTTTCAGCAAGCCTTGCTTCATTTCATGGAACAGTCTCAATAGATCCCAGTGCAAACGTTCGCCGATCTTGACCGGATCGTTCGGAAAACGGTGAATTTCCTCCACTTCCATCCGGTTGTCCTTAAGCCGGCCGAGAACGGCTCTGCCGCTGCTCGCTCCAAGATCGTACGCGAGAATCGTCACCAGCTGGCACCGCCCTTGCCTCTTGCCAGAATGTCGCGTCCGTAACTGCTTTCGAGATAAGCTTTCATCGGATCGGCCGGCAACCCTTGCTCTTCGCGGACGGCATGCAGCAGCGGCGTCACGTCGAACTCGAACGCCCGGCGGACCGCGTCTTCGGCGCCCAGCACGTCCCCGCGCTCCTGAGCGTCCTGCACCTCGGCGTGATTGATAAGCAGCGCTTTGGCATATTGCGTCTGCACGTTCAATACGGACCGGATCATGGCCGGAATTTTCGCCTCGATATTATGCGATTGGTCGATCATGTACGCGATATTGCCGACATGGCTGCGAATCGATGCGTCCGCATCGCCCGCCGCGTTCAAGATTTGATAGAAAATAAGGAACAGCTCGTAAGGATTGATCGTGCCGACGATCAGGTCGTCGTCCGCGTATTTGCGGTTGTTGAAATGGAAGCCGCCGAGGCGCTTCTCGTCGATCAAATACGCCACGATATGCTCGACGTTGATGCCTTGGGCATGATGCCCCGTGTCGACCAGCACTTCGGCTTGCGGGCCCAGCTTCAGCGCCATATTGTAAGCCATGCCCCAATCCGCGAGGTCGGTATGATAGAAAGCCGGCTCGAACGTTTTGTATTCGATCAGCATGCGCATGTCCGGATTAAGCGCTTTGTACATTTCGGCAAGCGCCTCGTACAGCCAAGCTTTCCGTTTCCGAATATCGCCTTGCCCCGGATAGTTGGTGCCGTCGGCGAACCAAAGGCTAAGATCGCGGGAGCCCGTTTCCTTGGCGATGTCCACGCATTCGAGCAAATGGTCGGTCGCTTTGCGGCGGACGGCCGCGTCGGCGTTCGTTACGCTGCCGAGCATATATTCGTCCTCTTGGAACAAGTTCGGATTGACGGCCCCGATCTTCAGGCCGAGATTCTCGGCATGCGCTCTCAGCTTCCCGTAATCGTCAACCTTATCCCAAGGAATATGAATCGCGACGGAAGGGGCGATGCCGGTATACTTGTGCACTTGCGCCGCGTCCTCGAACTTCTCGAACGGGTCGCGCGGCACGCCGACCTTTTGAAACGTTTTGAAGCGGGTTCCGGAATCGCCGTAGCCCCACGAAGGCGTTTCGATTTTTAGCGCTTTCAATTGTTGCTTCACTTGATCCAGGTTGATTCCTCTTGCCTGCTGCTGTTCCTCGAATAAAACGTAAGCGCGGTCCGTCATCGGCTTAAGTCATCCTCTCTCTTATGATTTTAACCTTTTACGGGAAAAGCCATCGTCGACATTAAAGCGTTTTCGGCTTGCGTCGAATCCAAGCGGCTGTACTGAACGATTACGGGCACATCGCTTTGCACGGCGATGGCGTACGGAACGCCGACCGGTATCGGCGCTCCGTCCTTCATCAGCGAGCTTGTGCGAATATGCTTCGTCCTTCTGCCGGGGATAACGACGAGAATGTCCTCCATCGGGTCGCGGTCTTCGAAGAAGATCGTAAATTTAAGCAGCGCCTCTTCCGAAGAAGCGTTCAGCACGCAGACCGATTCGTGGCTAAGCAGCGAGCCGGAGCTTGTTTCCGGAATGTAGCCGTCCGGAATAAACCAGTTTTTCTCTCCCCAAGCTTTATACATATTCGCCGTTCCTCCTCTTCTTAACGCGTGAAGGCAGCAGGCACGCCGCCGTCGATCGTCAGCATGCAGCCCGTCGTCTTCGCCGAGCGGGACGATGCGAAGAACGCCACGCCTTCCGCGATATCCTTCGGATAAATATTAACGAGCAGCGTCGTCCGTTTGCGGTAATATTCTTCCAGTTGATCCGGCTCGATGCCGTAAGCCGCGGCGCGTTCGTTGCGCCAGTTGCTGTTCCAGATCGCGGAGCCCTGCAGAATGGCGTCCGGCAAAATCGTGTTGACGCGAATGCCGTGTTCGCCGCCTTCGGCTGCGATGCAGCGGGCAAGATGCGCTTCCATCGCCTTCGCCGAGCTGTAGGCGGTAACGCTTTTGCCGGCGTATACCGAGTTTTTGGACCCGATGAACACCATGTTTCCGCCGATGCCCTGCTCGAGCATCATCTTGTAAGCTTCTCTCGCCACGAGGAAGTAGCCCGTGCCGAGCACGTTCATGTTCAGGTTCCATTCCTTCAGCGACGTCTCTTCGAACTTGCTCGAAGTGGCAAGCCCCGCGTTATTGACGATAATGTCGACGCCGCCGTATACAAGGGCCGCTTCGCGGTACGCTTCCTGCACCATCTCTTCGTTCGTTACGTCCATTTTAACGGCAACTGCTTTTGTCTCGCCATATTTGGCGTTAATTTCGTCGGCCACCTTCTGGGCTCCTTCAAAATTCAGGTCGGCCAGCACGACATGCGCCCCTTCCGAAACGAGACGGCGCGCCGTTTCGCTGCCGATGCCGCCGGCGCCGCCGGTAATAAGCGCCACTTGGCGGGAAAATTCCGCTTCCGCCGGAGCGAGCGACAATTTGTACAGCTCAAGCGGCCAATATTCGACGTTGTAGGATTCGTTTTCGCTGAGCGATACGAAATTGCCGAGCGCCGTCGCGCCGCGCATAACCGCAATGGCCCGGTGATAGAGCGCCCCGCTCACCTTCGAGTTCGACCAGCTTTTGCCCGTGTTGATCATGCCTACGCCCGGGATGAGAATAACGCGCGGAGCGGCTTCGAACATGACGTCGCCTTCGTTTTTGTTGCGCTCGAAATACGCTTTGTACTGCTCCTTGTAAGCCGCGATCGACTCCTTCAAAATCGCCTTCAGCCCTTCGGCGTCGTTTGCGTCTGGCTTCCAATTGACGAACAGCGGCACCACTTTCGTATGCACGAGATGGTCCGGGCAAGCGGCGCCGATCTGGGACAGCTCCGCGGAATCGCGGCCGCCGACGAATTGCAGCACGTCTTCGCCGTCGTCGAACGTCAAGATCATTTTTTTCTCGTCGCTTACCGCGCCGCGGATTGTCGGCATAACGGCCGCCGCAATCGCTTTCCGTTCTTCCGGTGCGAGAGCTTCGTATTTGGCGCCGCCGAATACTTTCGCTTCATTGACGCGCGCTTCGATAAAGCGTTCCGCTTCCGTAATGATCTCGATCGTTTTCGCGTAGCATGCCTCGCTTGTTTCTCCCCACGTCACGAGCCCGTGTTTTTCCATCAGTACAAGCTCGGCTTTCGGGTTGTTCAGAACGCCTTGCGCGATCATTTTGGACAACGTAAAGCCCGGGCGGATATAAGGCACCCAAACGAAGCGGTCGCCGAAAATTTCCTTCGCCAGCTCCTTGCCGTTGCCCGCGCAGCACAAGCTGATGATGGAATCCGGATGGGTGTGGTCGACATGCTTGAACGGCAGGAACGCATGGAGCAGCGTTTCGATGGAGGCGCGCGGATGCTTCGGATCGATCATGCAGTTGGCCAAATAAGCGACCATGTCCTCGTCCGTCATGGATTCGTTTTCAAAAAGCGGCCGAATGTCGTCCATGCGCAGTCCCGTAAAATTGCCCGCTTTCATCGTGGCCAGGTCGGAGCCGCTGCCTTTGACGTACATCACTTCGACATCGCGCCCGCGAAAATCTTTGACGATCGTCTTGCTGGAGGTGTTGCCCCCGCCCCAGTTGCAGACGCGGCGATCTGCGCCGATTATATTCGAACGGTAAACGAGCTCGTCAAGCCCGCCTTGCAGCTGCGATGCTTTCGAATGATCCCACAAGCTTTGTACCATGAATAATTCCTCCGTTTATGATTGTTTATTTTTGCTTATCTGTAGTTTATCAGATTTGTTTTCGTTTGAATATACGTCAAAACAAAAATAAACAAAAAACCGCAGAAAAAAATTTCTGCGGTTTGTTTGGTTTCTCTGATATCAGTGATCTTTGCGGATTATTGCGGAATTCCCCGGTCAAAATGCTTGAATCGCGTTCCTTGGAACGTAACGATGCCGTAATCGCCTTCGGCGATCATCCCGTAATCCGCGCCGCGGACCGGCAGCTCCTTGCGCGAGCCGTCATGAAATTCGAACGTAATAAAATAGCTCGTATTTGCGCTCGAATCGCCCGAACCGCCCCATACCTCGGTCCGTTTGGCGGCTACCTTGCAGCTTCTGGTCTCCGGTTCGGCAGCGTTGTTGGACGACCATGTTCTTAAGCCCCGCACAACGATAAACAAAAACGTTCCGGCTATTACGGCAGCGATCAAAAAGAAAAAAAACGTAAAAATAGGCGGCGGCCCAAAAGACGGCCCGAAGCCGTTCATCCCCATTGCTGTTCCTCCAATATTCCCATGTTTACCTTATTTTATCACAGCCGTCGAGCTTTGGAACAGCCGGCTGAGCGGGTTGTTTCCGCAAGGGCGGCGACTTTGGCGAAACTTCGAAACCGATGCGCCGGCTTCAAACGAAAAGCCCGCCGTAAAGGCGGGCTCTAATGTTTTGCGTTTTCGATATTTTAATGCGTCTTGACGGTAACCGCTTGTATAAACTTCTCCAATGCGGCGACATCCGTAATGTTTCGGTTACAAACCTCGCTGTCCATGCACATATAGTTGCCGATCGCCTTATAGTAGTCGGGCGAAGCGTCAGCCGGCTTCCATTTGGTAATTGCGGAGAACAACGCGACCTGCTCGTGCCGGTTGCACAAAAAGCAAACCCCTTTGTTGACCGGCGTAAAGTTCCCCTGAATCCCGACAAACTGGCCGTTCATATGGTAGACGAGAAACATTTTATTCAACGCGATATCGATCCAGCTTATATACGTGACGTAACGGTAATCGACGCCGGCTAGCTCGGGCGTTTTCAGTTTCTTCACTTTCGGAAACAGCTTGCCGAGCTGCTTGGCCGTCACCTGGGGAAACGGATCCAAGTACGGCTCCAACGATTGCAGATATTGCCGGAATTGTTCTTCCGTGCTTAACGACGTTACCGCGTCCAGCATTTCTCTCGGGAAAGCTCCGCCTTCCGGAAACGCTTCGCTCAGCTTCGTCTGAACGCCGCCTCTGACCGACTCGACGACCTTCGGATCGGATACGGTAGCGCACGTTTGCTGCAGCAGCTTAACCTGCTTTCGGATCAAATTGTACTGATGGTTTCTAATAAATGGTTTATTCATCGCTTTCCAGCCCCTTATTTTTATTTAAATAAAAGGTGCAAAGCCCACTATTAGAAACGATATGTTTTCTTGGGCGATGTTGACGCTAACGATCAGCTATCGGCCCATGCAAAGTATCGCCCCAATATCAGGCTTTGCATGAGCGGCTTCTCATTCCGGCAAACGTATTTGCCATATTTACCGACCTCCATTCTCTATAAAGTATAATGAATTCCGCGGACGGCTTCAATAAGCAGAATCCGAACGCATTGCTTCGGTTTTATAAGGAGTATCGCTGAAATTGCGCGCAAAAAAAGGCCGTCTCCAAAGCTCATCCCGGGATGGCTTGGAAACGGCCTTTCGTCAATTAGTCTTCGCGCTTATTATCGACTTGGATATAGTCGCCGTAAATTTCCTCAAGCGCCACGCCTACGAATTTATGCGATCTCGGATTGCGAAGATCCGATTTCGCGCCTTCGCGCAGCATCCGCGCACGGCGGGAAGCGGCAACGACAAGCGAATATTTGCTGTCGACTTTTTTAACCAGTTCGTCTATCGAAGGATATAACATATAAACCTACACCTCACTCAAGCTTTTTCGATCGTTGCGGCATTGAGATGGGACAATTCCTCCAGGAAACGGTCTTTGCGGCAATGCTCGGCGATAATGATGCTTTCGATGCGTTTGCACGTCAGATCGATCTCGTCGTTGACGACCGCATAATCGTAATGCTGGATCAAATTCATCTCTTCCACCGCTACGGACATGCGATGATTGATAATGTCCTGGGATTCGGTTCCCCGGCCCGTAATCCGTTGTTTCAGTTCATCAAGCGACGGAGGCAGCAAAAAGATGAATACCCCTTCGGGAAATTTCTCCTTCACCTTCAGGGCACCCTGCACTTCAATCTCCAGAATGATGTCCTTTCCTTCCGCGATGGTACGCTCTACGAACTCACGCGGCGTGCCGTAGTAGTTGCCTACGTACTCCGCATGCTCCAGCAGCGCGTCGCGGGCAATCATATCCTCGAACTGCTCTCTGGACTTGAAAAAGTAGTTGACGCCGTTCACTTCTCCTTGTCTCGGAGCGCGCGTCGTCGCCGAAACGGAATAGACAAGTTCCGGCAGCTTCTTGCGCAGAACGGAGCAAACCGTTCCTTTGCCGACTCCCGAAGGACCGGATAATACCAATAACAATCCCTTATTCATAATGCTCCTCGTACTATTCGTCGTTATCGTCGTCTTTCGTCGACAGACGGTGGGCAACCGTCTCCGGCTGCACTGCGGATAGAATGACATGATCGCTGTCGGTAATGATTACAGCGCGCGTCCGCCTTCCGTAAGTCGCATCGATAAGCATGTGCCGGTCTCTCGCTTCCTGAATAATTCGTTTGATCGGCGCCGATTCCGGGCTTACGATCGAAATAATGCGGTTGGCGGAAACGATGTTTCCAAATCCGATATTAATAAGTTTAATAGCCAAGTAAGGATCCCCCTCCGGTCTTCCTCGCGCAACTTTCCTAAGCAGAAACGTATGCCGCAGTCCGCATGCGGACGCCCTTTCCACGGTATACCGTCCAGTACCGTATCCGCGCACATCTTGCGGTTCGGATAAACATGATCTATTAGTATATGGGTGTTGCCGCTATGAAATATGGAATTGACTAGAGAGCCATTGTACTATTGTTGACGAAAAAGGCCTGGAGCATACGTTCCAGTCCGCCAATGCTGGAGTAAAGACCCTTGCTTCGAAGCGCCATTCGTCCATAGCCGGATAAATGACGCCCCTAATCATTTCCTTGCCTTATTCTATAGGATTTCGCCCGCATGAACAAGAGAAAATGCGAAATGAAGAGAAAAAATGGTTTACGACAATGTGCCGCTGTACACTTCCGCAGCAGGTCCCGTCATGTACACATGGTTGTCCGATTCATTCCATTCGATCAGCAGATCGCCGCCTTTCAGCGAAACGGTAGCGGTGCGGTCCGTCAACCCGTTAAGTACGGACGATACGACCGTCGCGCAAGCTCCCGTGCCGCAAGCCAAAGTCGGCCCCGCGCCGCGCTCCCAAACCCGCATGTCCGTATGGTTGCGGGACTTCACGGTTACGAACTCAACATTTATTTTACGAGGGAACAACGGATGGGTTTCAAGTTTCGGCCCCCATGTTTCCAGATCGAAATTGACGGCGTCGTCCACATAAATGACGCAATGGGGGTTGCCCATCGATACGGCCGTAAATTCAAACGTCTTGCCGTCCACTTCGATCGGATGCGAGACCACTTGCTCGGCGTCGATCGTCGTCGGCACCTGGAGCCCGTTCAGCACCGGCTCGCCCATGTCGACGCGCACCGTTTGCACCTTGCCGCCTTCCGTCTGCAGCTGCACTTCCTGCGCGCCTGCGCCAAGCGTCTCGATCGTAATCGTCGTGCGGTCCGTCAAGCCTTTATCGTAAACGTATTTGGCCACGCAGCGGATCGCATTGCCGCATTGCTCCGCTTCCGAACCGTCGGAGTTAATGATGCGCATCCGGAAATCCGCCACTTCGGAAGGAAGAATATAAACCAGGCCGTCGGCGCCGATGCCGAAAAACCGGTTGCACAATTGAACCGCAAGCTCCGCGGCATTGGCCGGAAGCTCCTTCTCTCCCGCTACCACGATAAAATCGTTTCCCAAACCATGCATCTTCGTAAAATTCATCTATCGGCACTCCTTTTTGTATAGCTATGCTGGATATAGCTCTCAATGTCCTTATAGCATAACGCAATAAGACAAGAAACGCTATTCATAATTTACATGAATGTTTGCAATGTTTCCCCGGTAACGACCGCGCCGCGGCCCCGAATTTCCAAGCCGCCGCAGACAAAAAACCGCCCGCTCCGGCCGCGCCCTCTTAGGGTTCACGGCTTGCGAGCGGGCGGTTCGCCCCGGGCTTCCGAGCCGCCTTAACGGACGGAAGGCTTGCCCACGGGCGTCAGCTTGTTCGATTTTTTGTTCGGCTTGTTCGTGCTCATGACGCTGCCGATGCCCATGACGAAAGTCGGAATGCCCGCGGCGACGAAGACGAGGCACCATTCCCGGAAGCCGATCGGAACCGTCTTGAATATCGGCTGCAGCGCCTCGATATACATGACGCCGATCATTAACACAAGCGAAGACAAGACGGCCAGCACGAGATACTTGTTCTGCAGCGGGTTGCGGTGGAAAATCGATCTCGAGCTTCTGCAATCGAATACGTGAATGAGCTGGGCCAGCACAAGCGTCGCGAACGCGACGGTCTGCGCCTTTACGAGCTGCTCCTGGCTGTCCGGCGCGGCCTGAAGGGTAATCCAGAACGCCGCTAATGTACAAATGCCGATCAGAATGCCCCGGCTTATAATTTTCCAGCCCAGCCTTCTGGCGAAAATGTTTTCCTTCGCGGGACGCGGCTTCTGCTGCATCAGGTCTTTCTCCGACTGGTCGACCCCGAGCGCCATGGCCGGCAAGCCGTCCGTTACAAGGTTGACCCACAAAATTTGAATCGGCACGAGCGGCAGCGGCAAGCCGGCCATCATCGCGAGGAACATGACGAGAATTTCGCCGACGTTGGACGCCAGCAAATACCGGATAAATTTGCGGATGTTTTCATAGATGCCCCTGCCTTCCTCGATGGCGGCTACGATGGAAGCAAAGTTGTCGTCGGCGAGCACGAGCGAGGACGCTTCCTTGGAGACGTCGGTGCCGGTAATGCCCATCGCGATGCCGATGTCGGCCGCCTTGATCGCGGGGGCGTCGTTGACGCCGTCCCCTGTCATCGCCACCACATGGCCGTTCCGCTGCAGCGCCTTGACGATTCTAAGCTTATGTTCGGGCGAAACCCTCGCATAGACGTAAATATTGTCGGCAAGCCGGTCCAGCTGCTCGTCGCTCATCGCTTCCAGCTCCCGCCCGTTCACCGCAATGCCGCCGCGCGGCATAATGCCGAGCTGGGCGGCGATCGCTTCGGCCGTGCGCTGATGGTCGCCCGTAATCATGACCGTCTTGATGCCTGCCCGGCGGCAAGTGGCGATCGCGTCGCGCACTTCTTTGCGCGGCGGGTCGATCATCCCGGTAAGCCCTACGAAGATAAGCTGGTTTTCCGCTTCGCTGTCGCTTTCGCAAGCCTCGTTCGGCTTTAGATCGCGATAGGCAAGCCCGAGCACCCTCAGCGAAGCCTCCGCCATGCTTTCGGCTGCTTCGGAGCATTTTTTCTTCAGCGTCGACGTGAACGGAACGACCTTTCCGTCCCATAGCACATACGTGCAAAGATCCATCAGAACGTCGGAAGCGCCTTTGGTGTAAACGATCCGTCCTCCCTGATGGGAGACGACGACCGACATGCGCTTCCGCTCGGAGTCGAACGGAAATTCCTTCTCCCGCTTGTACAGCCCTTCCAGCGATCCGGCGGACACGCCCAGCTTGGCCGACAGAACGACAAGCGCGCCTTCGGTCGGGTCGCCTTTCATTTCCCATTCTTCCTGCTGCTTCTCCTTGCCCCGCTTGCGCTTGCTCTCCGGCTGCTCGGCCTTCGACAGTACGGCGTTATTGCATAGTGCCGCAATCTGGAGCAAGCGGCGGAAGCTGCTGTCATGTCTCGTATCGACTTCCTCTCCGTTCTCGAAGGCGCTGCCGGCCGGCTCGTAGCCTTCTCCGCTAATCGATATCTCACGGCCGCCGAGCCACACTTTCGTCACCGTCATTTTGTTCTGCGTCAGCGTTCCCGTCTTGTCGGAGCAGATGACGGTCGCGCACCCCAACGTTTCGACGGACGGGAGCTTGCGGACGATCGCCTTCCGCTTGATCATCCGCTGGACGCCAAGCGCCAGCGCGATCGTCACGATCGCGGGCAACCCTTCGGGGATGGCGGCGACGGCCAGGCTGACGCCCGCGAGGAACATGCCGTAAGCCGGTTGGCCGTGCAGAATGCCCGCAACGACGACCAAGACGGTTAGCCCGATGGCCACCATGATCAAAATTTTGCCCAGCTGCTCAAGACGATGCTGCAGCGGCGTTTCCATCGCTTCCGTCTGCTCGATCAGACCCGCGATTTTGCCCATCTCGGTATTCATCCCCGTCCGGATGACGACCCCTCTTGCCGTGCCTCTCGTCAGCATCGTGCCCATAAACGCGATATTGCGCTGGTCGCCCAGCGGAAGATCCTCTTCCCGAATCACGTCCGCATGCTTGCCGACCGGAACCGATTCGCCGGTGAGCGCCGATTCTTCGGCGTAGCAGCTGTTGGCTTGTACGAGCCTTAGATCGGCCGGTATGCGATCGCCGCTTTCGACCAAGACGATGTCCCCCACGACGAGTTCCTTCGCCGGAATCGAAGTCAGCTTGCCCTCGCGAAGCACCTTGGCTGACGGCGCGGACAGCTCCTTTAATGCCCGGAGCGAGCTTTCGGCCCGGTATTCCTGAACAAACCCAAGCACGGCGTTAATGATAAGAATGGCCACGATCGTAATAGCATCCAAATATTCGCCCAGCAGGCCGGAGATGAGCGTCGCGCCGATCAGCACCAGCACCATGAAATCTTTGAACTGATTAAGAAACAGCACAATCGGCGAGACGCGTTTTCCTTCGGACAGCTCGTTCAGCCCGTCCCGCTGCAGCCGGATCTCCGCCTCCTTCTCGTTTAAGCCGTCTTCAAACGAACTGTTCAACATCTGCTGCAGCTCGCTTGTTCCTAGCTGATGCCACTTCAATCCATTCATTGCCCGATTCCCTCCCGTTATCGCTTTGCCGTCCGCGATGGACAAGCGGATGGATCCCATTGCCTAAATGTATTCGGACAACCCGGAAAATATCCCAGCCGGAGGGCTTAAGTTTTTGCTTCAACTATGGCATGATAGAAAGCAGATTACTATTGAAGGAGAACATACATAATGTCTTTAGACGGAATCGTAACCTACGGCATCGTCCGCGATCTGCAAAGATGCGTCGGAGCACGGATACATAAAATTCATCAGCCTGCCGAGCACGACCTTGTGTTCAGCATCCGCGGCAACGGAGTAAACGGCAAGCTGCTGCTGTCGGCCAATCCGACCTATCCCCGTCTTCATTGGACGGAGCAAACATACGTCAACCCGTTGGAAGCCCCGATGTTCTGCATGCTCATGCGCAAATATTGCGAAGGAGCCGTCATCGAGTCGGTCGAGCAGATCGGGCGGGAACGAATCGTGCATATCGCCGTTCGCCACCGCGACGAGCTTGGCGACATGACGACCAAAACGATTGTGGTCGAAATTATGGGCAGACACAGCAACATTATTTTGATGGACACGGATTCCGGAACGATACACGACGGCATCCACCATGTGACGCCTTCGATCAGCAGCTATCGGATCGTCATGCCCGGCAGCGCTTATACGCCTCCGCCCGAGCAGCATAAGGTCGACCCTTTTGAAGCCGACTCCAGGCCGTTAATGGAAACGGCGATGAAGGTCGCGGCCAAAGGCAAAGCAATGCCGCCGGAGCAGGCGCTGGTTGCCGCCTTCAGCGGCGTCAGCCCGCTTCTGGCCAAAGAGATCGCCTTCCGGGCGGGCGCGAGCGCTTCAGATCCGGCGGATACCGATTGGCCTTCGCTGTGGGAAAGCTTCGACGGCGTCATGTCAGCCTCCAAGCAAGGGCGGTTTGAGCCTACGGTCGTCACGCTGCCGAACGGCAAATCGTATTTTTCCGTGGTGCGGCTGACCCATCTGGAGCAGGACGCCGACGTTTCCTCCTATGGCTCCGTAAGCGAATGCCTGGAGGCCTACTTCGGCGATAAAGCGGTGCGCGACGCGGTGAAGCAGCGGGCCGGCGACCTGCTCCGGTTCGCGCAAAACGAAATCGCCAAAAACGAAAAGAAGCTGGATAAGCTGGAGGAATCGCTGCGCGAAGCGCAGGATTCGGACAGGTTCCGCGTGCTGGGCGAGCTGCTCACCGCCTATATGCATCAGATCAACCGGGGAGACAGCTCGGTTACGCTCGTCAACTTTTACGACGATAACCAGGCCGAAGTGACGATTGCGCTCGACCCGCAGCTTAGCCCGTCGGACAACGCCCAGCGCTATTTCCGCAAATACGCCAAGCAAAAAGGCAGCATCGCTTATATCCACGAACAGATGGAAAATGCCAAAGCGGAAATCGCTTATTTCGAAGCGGTGCAAGAGCAGCTCGAGCATGCGGCGCTGGCGGATCTCGAGGAAATTCGCGAAGAGCTCGTGGCGGAAGGATATTTGCGCGACCGCGGGAGAAAAGGACCGAAGCGCAAAAAGCAGGCCCGTCCTTCGCTAACCTGCTATACGTCGTCGGAAGGCGTGCAAATTTACGTCGGCAAAAACAATACGCAAAACGACTATTTGACGAACCGGCTTGCCTCCCCTTCCGACACTTGGCTCCATACGAAGGACATTCCGGGCTCGCACGTCGTCATCCGCGGCGGCGAATACGGCGATGCCACGCTCGAGGAAGCCGCCATGCTGGCTTCGTATTACAGCAAAGCTCGCGAATCGAGCCAGGTGCCCGTCGACTTCACGCTGGTGAGACATGTCCGCAAGCCTAGCGGCGCGAAGCCCGGTTTCGTCATTTACGACAATCAGAAGACGCTTTATATTACGCCGGACGAGCAGCGGATTAAAGCGATGCCGGTGAAAGTCGTGTAAATCCAATCCTGGAGAGGAAAACCATCATCATGGCCGCCAATCAAGAAAAAATCAACCTGTTCGAGGCTGCCGCTCGCATGACTCCTTATGCGAACGAAGCGATAGCCGAAGTGAATGATCATGTCATTCGAATGGCCGCAATCGACGGCGACTTCCATTGGCATAAACACGAGGAAGGCGACGAATGCTTTGTTGTCCTGGAGGGCGAGCTGCACATCGATTTCGAAGACCGCACCGTATCGTTGAAAGCAGGCGAGCTGTACACGGTGAAAGCGGGTGTCCTGCACCGTACCCGTTCCAACGGCAGAACGGTAAACCTATGCTTTGAAAAAGCGGACAACGACATCGAAGGCACGCGGTCGTAACGCAGAAATAAACGCATGCCGGTCAGAAGCGGCCCGGCACGTATACAAAAAGGCCAAGCGATTTGCGCAAATCGCTTGGCCTTTTTGCTATGTTTATAGACGAGTGCGGACCTGAAGTGCATCGCCGGTCAGCGCCGTTGCATAAGCCGGGCGGCGACCTCCGCGTCCGCCGTGACGCTGCCTAGAGCGGCCCTGTGGGCGGAACCGTGGAAGTCCGATCCCCCCGTTGCCAGAACGCCGGCCCGCGCCGCCATCTCCTCATAACGACGCCGGTCTTCGGGACCGTGGTCGGGATGATACGCCTCGATGCCGTCCATGCCGGCGCGGACAAGCTCCGATACAAGCTCGTCGTTGCCGTACAGGCCCGGATGCGCGATTACGCTAATCCCTCCCGCTTCCCGAATCCAATCCAGCGCCTCGAACGGCGAAATGCGGGGAAGCGCGGCGTATGCCGGCCGGCCCTCCCCCAGCCACTCGTCAAAAGCTTCCCGTATGCCGGCTGCGATCCCTTTGCGCACAAGCAGCTCCGCAAAATGCGGCCGTCCGACCGTCGATTGGCCGGCTTTGCGTTCGTCTCTGCTTTCGGCGGCGATCCGCTCGACCTCGAATAACTTTACGCCGATGCCAAGCTTATTCAGCTTGTCGACAATGATGGCGTTGCGGCGTTCCCGAACGCGGCGAAGCGATTCCAGCCGCTGGATCCACCGCTCGTCATCGCGGTCCGGACCATACGCCAGCATGTGAATGTCCTTCCCGTCCCATGAAGTGCTTATCTCCACCCCGGGCACGACCGCAACGCCCAGGCGGGCCCCCTCCTCGATCGCTTCGTCTACGCCGGCCATCGTGTCGTGATCGGTGATCGCGACGGCCGCAAGACCCGCTTCGTAAGCGAGCCGGACGTTGTCGGACGGCCCGGTTCGACCGTCGGAGGCCGTTGTATGCGTATGCAGATCGGCCTGTTTTACAGCCATTGCTCCAAATCCCTCTCTCTCAAAAACGACAAAAAGCTGACGGCCGATATCGGCAGCAAAGACGATTTTAAATAAATCGAATAGAAGTACCGCTTAAACACGATGTTGGAAAGCGGGATGACGCGAATCAAGCCTAACGCGACCTCGTGCTTGATCGAAGAGGACGAAATAACCGACAAACCGAAGCCCGCCTCCACCGCCGACTTCACCGCGCCCGTGCTGCCGAGCTCCATGACGATTTTCATCTGCGCAGGGTCGATGGACTGCAGCCGAAGCTGCTCTTCCATGACAAGCCGGGTTCCCGACCCTTGCTCGCGCAAGACGAACGGGTACTCCATTGCCTGCTCGAACGTAACGTCCGATTTGCCGGCAAGCGGATGGTTGGTCGGCGCGATCAGGACCAGCTCATCCTTCATGACCGGCTCGATGTGCATGTCAGGGTGGCTGACCGGCGCTTCGATCAATCCGAAGTTCAGCTGATGGTTTAATATTTCCTCGATAATTTGCGTCGTGTTCATCACTTTCATGCTGATCGCGATATGGGGATATTCCTGTCCGAACGGGCCAAGCAGACGCGGCAATATATACTCCCCGATCGTCAGACTCGAGCCGAGCTGCAGCTTCCCTTTCAATTGCTTCGTATAAGAAGCCATCGCTTGATCCGTGTCGCGGATTAGCTCAATGCTCTTCTGGGCGTAAGGCATCAGCGTCCGACCGGCTTCCGTCAGCTCGATCCGCTTCGTGGAGCGCAGCAGCAGCTTCGTGCCGAAATAATCTTCAAGCGACTGCACCTGCATCGTGACCGCGGGCTGCGTCATATGAAGCGCTTGCGCGGCGGCTGAGAAGCTGCCGCGTTCGGCTACGGTGTAAAATATATGCAACTGATGAAAATTGAGCGCCATGTTTAACCTGCCTATCGTAATATGATGCGATTATTATACTATAGTTTGCCGGTTTTGTTTAAGAACAATAACGTCCCGGGGACTGGGATGAGATAGAAGGGAATGGAAGGGAGAAAAAGTTCTTCGACGAAGGGCCATTGTAAAATTAGCGTACTCCGCCCAGAGCGAAATACGCTAATCGAAAGCGGAAACGTTCGTCTTGTCCAAGGTTAAAATAACGATCCGTTTCCGTTAAATGTAAAGTCTATATTATAGGGATCAAACATCCTCTAAAATCGTTATCGGACGGGATGCTTAACTGAACGATGTTCATCTTCTTCTGCTGTTCTTAACGAGCGTCATTCTTCGGGAATGCCTTAGCCAGGAATAATACGATTTGAGGTCTCTCAGCTCGATCGTCTCCGACATTCGGCCGAGAAACGTTACGACGATCATCTTCTGAAGCGGATTGCCGACGATGTCCGTCTCCGTCAACGAATTCGCAAATTCGGCCACAAACACCAGATCGTCGTCGATTAGATAAACGTCCTGCTCGTTCCGGTAATACGACTTTATTCTTCCTTGCTTCAAGCAGTCCCACAAAAATTCGGCGATGTCTCCGTATCCGGTTTTTTCGCTTTCCACGCGATCGGCCCACCGGCTTTTCGCATGGTTCGTAATAATGATATCGGCGACTTTCTTATCGGCTAGTTCCACATAAAACGATTCGTATGTACTCCACCTGTTCGTCGTCTTGTCCTTCATGCGGCCGACTCTCCTCCAAAAGAACTAGTCCAATCAACCTATTGATTTCCATTTTATCACGCCTCCATGATTTTTCAACAATAAATTAATGCAGCGGGAAATTTGGAATTAAAAGTAAAAATTGCGATTGACAAAAAAAGCCCGCCCCGGGTATTTTCCCGGAACGGGCAGTTTTGCCTGTTCATTCCTTATATGCTGTACGCGCGCGTTTTATCTTCGGTATCCTTGCTATATTCGGTTTTGATCTCGTTCCGGTAGGAACGCTCGATCTTGCGCACGTACGGAAGCTTGCCGATCAGACGAACGGTTTCCTCCGACCGATCCGCGTTCATATACATGACTACGTAATGCATTCTGCGGGACATGTAATGGACTGTGCCGTACTTCTCCAGCGACCTGGCCGCCTTTAAATCGCTTACCCATATAATGTATCCCGTGCGCTCCGGCAACATGCCGCTCCCCCCGTCCATGAATTGATCCTAACCGCAGCCTCCGCTTCCGCAGCTGCAAGAACCGCCGCTTCCGCAGCCTCCCAACGATTGTTCGTTCCCCGGCACCTTGATCGATTCCGATACCGACCCGGCGATCAGCAGAGCAACGTCGTGAAGCATCGTATCGACCGCAAGCTCCGCGGCTTTGAACTTGCTGACGCATTCGAACGCGTCAAGCTCCTTCTCGATCTCCTTCACTTCTTTTTTGGCCGAATGGAAATTCGGATGATAGCGGCCGAAACGCCGCGTTTCCTCAAACAGCTCTTTCGCTTTGGCGAAGCGCCGCTGCACCGCCTTGACCTCCTCGTCGTTCTCCACTCTTTGTTTCCAATATAAATATTCGGCAACCTCCGCCGATTGATTTATGGAATCACCAAGCTCGTAAGCGCACAGCAACAACGATGCCATATCGAGCGGTGCTGCAGTCTCCTCGTCCGGCCAAGCCGTGATTTGCCTTGCGGCAGTAGGCATCCTTTCGCCACCTTCTTTCTTGTTCGCTTACTTCTACACTATCACAACCGTCAGACAAAGCCAATACATTTCGCTTCGCGGCCTAACGGATTGCCCTTACGATTCCGGGACGAGAAGCTTCATTTCGTTCCACATGTCCGGCGTAAGACGGACGGATTGCACGGATTCTTCTTCCCGCAGCAACCCGACAACCGCCCAACCGTCCGGCGCCGTCTCCAGCTTCTCCGGCACAAATGCGCGGAGCCCCCGTTCCATGCGGATCTGAACGGGCGTTTGCCAAGCGACGGCGCGCTCGAGCATCTCTTTGCGGGTCGAGTCATGATAAGCCCGCAGCTGCTTGAGCCACATGAGCGGCACTTCCGCCGTTTCCGGAAGAAGCGGCGTCCGCTTCTCGCCGCGGGGAGCCCGGACCAGCTTATGTCCGGACAGCGGACCTGGATGCTCCAGCATCTCCGGGCCGCCCCGGGGATCGGACGGCAAGCGGAGCCGGGAACCGCGCGGTTCTGCTTGCTCCCCGCTTAATGAAACAACCGGAGCTCCGGCGCTTCCTCCGGCTTCTGACGACTGGTTCGCTGCGGACAATAAAGGCAGCCCCGCTTCCTTAAGCCGGGCCCGTAGAGGCTCAAGATCGTTTCCGCTTACGAGGAAATGGCGTCCGCCGACTCTTTCGCCCAGATAGGGCCGCAAGAGCGGATAAGCCTCAAGCTCGTCGGCCGTTTGCTCATCGGCGCAGCAGAGGACGGCAGCTTCCCTTAACTGGATCCGGCTTGCATGCCGGACCGTCTGCCGCAACCAATCGAGGAGTTCGGACGGAAGCGGTTTACGGCCGGAAATATAGCTCAGCAGCTCGGCAAGGTTCTCGCCGCTCCTCCCGCTCCCGACTGCGCGGCGAACCGATTCCGCAGTCATCCGGTACAGCGTGACGCTATCGTCCGAGACGAGCTCCGCTGCCGCTTCCAATTCCCACCGGACGGTAAACCGGCAGTCCGGATAAACGATAATGTCGCCGTTCGCCTGAACGAGACCTTGCTCCGGCGGCGGGACAAAGCCGTCCCCCGCCGCGCCGTCTTGCCCGTCTCCATCGGCCGAATGCATCGGCCTGCTCACCGGCCTCGTCCATCGAAACAGCTGCAGGCCGCCCGCTTCGCCAAGCTCGGCCCAGCCGCATTCGTTCATAAGCTGAAGCCACGCTTCCATTTTATCCGTTAGGCCTGCCGAATCGCTATCGCCGGACCAAGCACACGATCCGCCCATTCCGCATAGAATCCATCGGCGAATATCGTCTATCGCAAACCATTCCCCCGGCTGAAGACTGCCGATCAGCGCAGCGGTCAGAGCGGCTTCCGCCTTGTTTCCCAGCAGTACATCGCAGATCCACTCATACAACGACGCCTCCCTGACCTCCACGTGTAGCTCAAGCCAATCGGCCAGCCGACTCTCGTTCCATTCGAGCGCTTTCCCCGTCCGGCAAAGAAGGCCGAATTGCAGCCCCGCATGAAGCAGCAGCGCAACAGGCAGCGGATATTGCCGCCCTTCCGCGGACGGCTTTGCGCCTAAACCTTGCAGCGTACGTTCCGATAAATTCGTAACGCTCACAAGCTTCTGAATGTGCTTCTTGGGCAGCAGGCCTTTCCCGGTCAACCCGGTTCCGCTGCGCGCAAGCTCGGCGAAGGCAGACAGCAGCTGTCTTCCAAGCGGCCGACAAACCGGGCGAAGCAGCTCTAAATGCCCGTCGAACGGTATAGGCGACGGCTTTCCTTCCGGCGGCAGAAGCAGAAGGGCAAGCTGCGGGTAGCTGTCTTTGGGCGCAAAAACAAGCCGATCCCCCCACAGCTTGGCGACGGCAAGCAGCAATCCTGCCGATTGCAGCTCCCGTATGCCCGCCTTCGCTTCCAAGCCGGACAGCTTTCCTTCCGTCATCCCGGCTTTAAGCAGCCTATCTTCTTCGACGGCCGACAAGCCGCCGTGCCTTACAAGCAGCTTCAGCATCACGCGCCCGTACGGCGAAAGCCGCTCCGCCGCTTCTTTCAACGCTTCGGGCTCCGTCATCGCTTGCTGCCAGCTCAACCCTTGGCGTAAAGCGGACGCCCATACCGGACTTTCCAAAAATGCTTCGACCTCGTCGGGCCACAAGCCGGCAATTTCATCGGTATACATCGTCGTTTGAGCCTCCGTTCTCCTCTTTGGCCAACGCCAAAGCCGCCGCATGAAAAGTTTCGTAGCGGTATCCTTGCTCCACCATAAACATCTGCCGCTTCCGGGCGAATGCTTCTTCCTTCGTCCCTTCGGAGACGACCGTATAGAACCAGGCTTCGTTGGCTCCTTCCTTGGGACGCAGAAGCCTTCCGATCCGCTGCGCTTCCTCCTGCCGGGAGCCGTAGCTGCCCGATATTTGAATGGCAACGGCCGCGTCGGGCAAATCGACCGCGAAATTGGCCACTTTGGAAACGGCCAGCACCGGGACCTCTCCTTTTTTAAACCGATCGTAAAGCCGCTCGCGGTCGCGCTGCGGAAGCTCGCCCGTGATGAGCGGAATGTCGAGACGGCTCGCCAGTTCATGAAGCTGCTCCAAATATTGGCCGATAATTAACGTTTGCTTGCCTGCATGCCGCCGCAGCAATCGCTGCACAACGGCCAGCTTTTCCGGATTTTCCGCGGCCGCCCGCTGCTTGGCTTTCTCCGCCGCCTCGCGGTAATGCTGCAGCTCCCGGGAAGGCAGCGGCACCCGAATTTCCGCGCACGATACTCTCGCGATATAGCCCTGCGCTTCCGCGGTTTTCCATACAAGCTCGTACAGCTTGGGGCCGATAAGCGAAAACACGTCTTCCTCGCAGCCGTCCTCCCGGACAAGCGTTGCCGTAAGGCCCAGCCTGCGCGTCGCTTGCAGGTCGGCCGTCATCCGGAATACGGGCGCGGGCAGAAGGTGAACCTCGTCATAAATAATCAAACCCCAATCCCGTTCCGAAAACAGTTTCATATGGGGATAACCGCCGCCAGTCCGCGACGAGCGGTGCGTCATAATATGATAAGTCGCGATCGTAACGGGACGGACCTGCTTTAAAGCTCCCGTATATTCGCCGACGTGCTCCTCGTCAAGCGACGTCCTCTCCAGCAGCTCTTTTTTCCATTGCTTCACGGACGTGGCGTTTGAGGTCAATATCAAGGCAGCGCTGTTTGCCCTTGCAAGGGCGGCAATGCCTACAACGGTTTTGCCCGCGCCGCATGGCAGCACCACAACGCCGCTGCCTCCTTGCACCGAGCCTTCGCGGTAAAACGCTTCAACGGCAGCGGATTGGTAATCCCTTAGCGAGAAAGGTTGTCCGGAACGCGTCTCGTTCCGCAGCTGCACTTGAAGCGCTTCGCCGTCATGGTAGCCGGCAAGATCGATAACCGGATAACCGGACTTGGTCAGCTCCTGCTTCAGCCGGCCGCGATGAACCGGCGGAACGAGTCGCCGGTCAGAACCCAATTCCCGGCCCAGCAGCTCTTTTACGCCCGGCTTGTCCGCTATCTCTTGCAGCAATTCGCCTTGCAGCTCCAGCCCTTCCGGCCCGATTAGCAGCTTCAGCTTTCCGTAACGGCCGATCAGCCGCCGGACGGCGGTCTCGGCCGCCGACGGAAGACCGAACCTCGCATAATCGGCCAGCAGCCCGACGACCTGCTGCGCGGTCCAGCCGGCCGCCGCTGCGTTCCACAGCGTCAGTGGGGTCATCCGGTACGTATGCATCGTTCCCGGACGTTTCAACAATTCGGCGAAGACAACGAGCGTTTGCCGCACGGCATCCGCCTCCGGATGCTCCGTATCGAGCAGCAACGTCATATCGGACTGGACAATTAGCGGTTTATCCGCATACATGTGGACTCACTCCCGTAGCCATATATATGCAAGTATGCCCCGAGCGCCTTGTCCCATTACCCGAAAATATTTCTGGCTATCGCAAAGAAGCCTTGCCCCTCTTCCCGGGGCAAGGCTTCTTATGGCGATTCAAACCGTTAATGAGCGTATTGCGGTTCCCGGTGCTCATGCTCCGAAATGCCGCTCAGCGCATGTCCCGCTTCCGTCATCAGCACTTCGCGTACGGCCAAGTCGCCAAGCGTAACGATGCCGACAAGCTCGCCGTTGTCGACGATCGGAAGACGGCGAATTTGGCGCGCCGCCATTAATTCCACCGCTTCGTCCGCCGTCGCGTCGGAAGGAAGCGTCTCGATTTCGGTCGTCATGACGTGCTCCACAGAAGTGGAACCCGAATGCTTCTCCGCATACCCTCTGACGACAAGGTCGCGGTCGGTTACGACGCCGATAAGGCGTTTGCCGTCGACGATCGGAATAAAGCCGGTGTCGTGTTTTTTCATCAACACGGCAAGCTCGTAGATATTGTCCTGTAACGTGGCCGTGACGCAATCCTTGGTCATCACGTTTTTGATTATTTTTTTCTGATCCATAAGTGCGGAGCCTCCATTGCTGAATTGTTAGGCATCTCGTCAGGCAAGCGATAACGATTTCTCGTCCTTGTCAAAGGACACGTCGTTTCGGCGAGATCTATAAGGCGATAGGAAGATCAAGTTTACAATCCTTATATTTCAAGCCAAACGAAAGCTTGTCGACCTGCCTTTTTAGCTGTTCCCCGCCGGACCGTTTATTATTCTAGCCGAGCATCCGCTCCCCCGGGCTTACTTGCCGTTCGCCGCATAATGCTCGGCCATGCCGATCAGCAGATCGGCCGCTTTCTCCATCGCGCGCTCGTCGAAATCGAATTTCGGATGATGGTGGGCATAGGTCGCCCCAAGTTGATCGTTGCCCGCGCCTACGAACATAAAGCAGCCGGGCACCTTCTCCAAATAATACGAGAAGTCTTCCGCTACCATGATGGCATCGGAAGGAATAACGCCCTCTTGTCCGAATAGCGACGCCGCCACTTCAAAAAAGCGCGCCGCTTCACGCTCGTCGTTTACGACCGGCGGATACCCGATCCTCAGATCGAACGTATGCCGCGCCCCGTGCATTTCGCACGTATGCCGAATGATGCCGGCGATCCTCTCGTGAATCAGCTTTCTCGTTTGTTCGTCGAACGTTCGTACCGTTCCTTTCAGCTCGCATGTTTCCGCGATAACGTTGTTCGCCGTTCCGGCATGGAAGGATCCGACGGTTACGACGGCCGAATGAAGCGGATTTACGCTGCGGCTTACGATGGACTGCAGCGATTGAACAAGCTGGGCCCCGATCACGATCGTATCGACGGTCTCATGCGGCATGCCGCCGTGCCCGCCCCGTCCGGCAAGCTCTATCGTAAATTCGTCGGCCGCCGCCATGAATGGCCCGGCTTTGGACGAGACCAGCCCGTAAGGCAGCGGCGTCCACAGATGAACGCCGTATATCGCGTCCGCGCCTTCAAGCGCGCCGTCCTCTATCATGCCGACCGCGCCGCCCGGAGTGGTCTCTTCCGCCGGCTGGAACAGCAATCGGCGCTCTCCGGCCAATTGCCCCTTATGCTTCTGATAATAAGACGCAACGGCAAGCAGTGTCGCCGTATGCCCGTCATGGCCGCATGCGTGCATGACGCCCGGCACCGTCGACTTGTACTCGCAACTTTTTTCGTCTTGAATGGGCAGCGCGTCCATATCGGCCCGAAGCGCAACGACAGGGCCGGGCCGGTCGCCCTTGATGCTTGCGATCAGGCCGAATCCGCCTTCGACCTTCCGAACTTCGCAGCGGATGGCCTCGAGCCGTTCCGCGACGAATCGAGACGTTTCCGATTCTTGGTAGGACAGCTCCGGATGGCGGTGCAAATGTCTTCGCCACTTTACCATATCCGGATAAAGGCGCTTCAGTTCCTCGCGCCGTTCGCCGTTTGTTCCACTCATTCTATCCGCTCCTTCGCCTATATCTGTTGTCTCAATAGTTTACCAGAACCGGACGGCGTTACGAAAGCCGATTGTTGCGCGTTCGTCTTGCTCTGCCGCCATTCCGTCCGACCGGAGTAAGTCTTGCGCTTGCTGGGGAAAAATACTATCATGAAAAAAGAATGTACACCTAGCCTTATGACGCACCTGAACCGGCCGGCGCAGCCGCCGGATTACTTTACGAACCGTAACGGAAATAATGAAAAACCATTGTGGTAAGAAGTCTTCGCCATTATTAAAGGAGGGTCAACATGATTATTCAAAACAGCGGTCTTGAAGGCATGCAAAGCGATCTCGCCCATTTGGACGAGTCCGCGGAGAAGCTCGGATTTTTCCGCGGACAGTGGGAATATTACCGTGCTACATACGATTTGAAGCTCGAAGACGCGTCAACCGGAAACGACTATTATTTGCGGATGAATACGCGCGCAGTCGAAGGCCGTCTTGAATCGCCGCATGCCGTTCTGGCCATCGAGGCCGTATACCTTGGACGGGCTACGTTCCCGCACGGCCTGGAATACGAGTCTCCCGTGCCGCAAAACGTGCTGGATAAAGCCAATGACCGTCTTAAACAATTGAAGCAGATGTTGGAGTAGGTTCGATAGCGAAGGATGAATACGACACAGAACACAAGCCGCGGGAGACCTGATTTTTTGCTCCTGATCATGACGCTTCTGCTCGTTGGCTTCGGGCTCGTTATGGTGTTCAGCGCGAGCTCCAACATAGCAGTCGTGAACGAGAAGTTCAACAACGACGCGCTTTATTTCACGAAGCGGCAGGTGGTCTGGGCATTCATTGGCATAGTTTTTATGCTGTTTATGATGAATGTGCGGTATACATTCTATAAGAAAAGCTTTTTGCTGTTTTTTACGCCGGTCGTCATCATGCTGCTGATCGTCCCATTTACCGATCCGGTCAACGGCGCGCGAAGCTGGTTTCAGATCGGTTCGCTCGGCATTCAGCCGACGGAGCCGGCCAAGCTGGCCATCATTCTTTATATCGGTGCTCTAATTGCCAAGAAAGGCGAGAAATTCCGCGATTTCAAAAAAGGGCTTGTCCCGGTTATCGTGATCGTGGGCTTCGTATGCTTCCTGATTTTGCTGCAGCCGGACATCGGCTCTTGCTTCGTGCTCGCGGCCTGCGCTTCGGTCATGATTTTGGCGGGAGGAGCCAATTTGCGGCATATTACGGTCGCAGGAGGATTTATTCTCGCCCTGGTGATCGTCGGCGTTTCGATCTGGATGGCTGCGGACCCGGACGGCTGGGCTTACCGGATCGACCGGTTTACCGCTTATATGGACCCGCTGGACCCGGCCAACCAGCAAGAGTCGGCCTTTCACCTCGTTTCCTCTTTACAGGCGCTTGGTCACGGCGGCATTTTGGGAGCGGGATTCGGCGAGAGCGTACAGAAGCTGCATTATTTGCCTTATCCGTACAACGACTTTATCTTTTCGGTGATCGCGGAAGAGCTCGGCTTTATCGGCGCCGCTTTCTTCCTGTTGTTCTACCTGCTGTTCTTATGGCGGGCGCTCATCGTCGCGCTTCGCTGCCCCGATATTTACGGAACCGTCGTAGGGGTCGGCATTGTCGCTTTGTTTGCGATTCAGGCGTTCATTAACGTTGGCGGGGTGACGGGAACGATCCCGATTACCGGGGTTACGCTGCCTTTTATAAGCTACGGCGGTTCCTCGCTGCTCGTATGCTTAATGTGCATGGGCGTGCTGCTTAGCATCTCGAGGGAATACAACCGGACGGCCGAGAAGGAGAAGCGGCCTCATATGAAGGTTGTGAAATAAAACGGAAAAACGGTACCGAACGCTTGCGATGTCGGTACCGTTTTTTTATTTCTTATTTGAGCCTGGGACTTTCTTCCGGCGCTTCTTCCTCTTTGAAGGCAACGCCTTCGACTTTTACGTTCACTTCCACTACATTCAATCCCGTCATATTCTCAACCGCTTCGCGCACGTTCAACTGCAGCTGGCGGCACACTTCCTGAATCGGAATCCCGTAATGTACAATGATTCGAAGATCGATAGCCGCTTCCAATTGGCCGACTTCAACCGAGACCCCTTTCTGGACATTTCTCCCGCTAAGCCGTTTGGCAAGCCCTTCGGATATCCCGCCGGACATTGCGGCTATGCCCGGCGTCTCAAGAGCGGCAAGTCCTGCAATTGTCGAAACTACGTCGTCAGAAATTCGAATAATACCTGATTGAAGGTCCTCGGTCATCGTTCTCACTCCTCTTATTACCATCTTCATCTATTTTAACGGATGCGAACAACGGAAAGCAAGATGACCCCCGGGACGATTCCCATAAATTAAGGCTATAGGCTTAAAATCCAGGTCGCAGTTATTGTAAAGTTTACTTGTCGAACTTTTTCCTATATATTGTAATACGTATCGGGTAAATTTGACAAAGAGGTGTCAGTCAGTGAGAAAAAATTTGTTTTACGTGGGGCTCATTGTCATGTTCCTTCTGAGCGCCGTCGGCCATTACGCGCATTGGAACATGACGCTTCAGTTCGTATTGTCGGCGATTGCCGTTATCTTCGTCGCAGGCTTTCTCGGCAAAGCGACCGAAAGCGTTGCGCATTATGCGGGCGAGAGGGTCGGCGGCTTCCTGAACGCGACTTTCGGCAATGCGGCGGAGCTTATCATTGCTTTTTTCCTGATTAAAGAAGGCTTGTTTGAAACAGTAAAAGCGAGCATTACCGGCTCGATTATCGGAAATTTGCTGCTCGTGCTCGGGCTTAGCCTGTTCGCCGGCGGTTTGAAATTCAAGGAGCAAACGTTTAATGCCCGTCTTGGCGAGCATAACTCCACGCTTATGATCATGGCCGTTATCGCCTTGTTTGTTCCGGCAGTCTTCGTAGGAGCGGAGCATTTCACCGTAACCCAGGACCGGACGCTCAGCTTGATCGTAGCGGGCATTCTCATCGTTTCGTATTTGCTGTGGCTTGTTTTCTCCATGATTACGCATAAAGAAATGCTTGCGGACAAAGAGATGAAAGCCGATCACGACGAAGAACCGTTATGGTCCAAAGGCAAATCGATCGTCTTTCTGATTCTCGCGACGGTAATGGTCGCTTTCGTCAGCGAATGGCTCGTACATACGCTCGATACGTTCTCCGAGCAATTCGGCTTGTCCGAACTGTTCGTGGGCGCATTCGTCGTTGCGATTGTGGGTAATGCCGCAGAGCACAGCGCGGCGATCATGCTGGCCATGAAGAACAAAATCGGGGCTGCGGTCGAAATCGCGATCGGTTCCAGTCTTCAAATCGCGTTGTTCGTCGCGCCGGTGCTTATATTCGTCAGCGCTTTGATGGGAAATACGATGGACATCGTGTTCACCCCGATCGAGCTTACGGCAATCGGCGTTTCCGTCTTTATCGCATCTTCGGTCTCCCGCGACGGAAGAACGAACTGGTATGAAGGATTTCTTCTTTTGATGGTATACGTCATACTGGGAGTCGCTTTCTTCCTCGTATAACCGCGTTATTCAAACAAAAAAAGAGTAGTCTCCTGTAGGAGGCTACTCTTTTTGATTTAATGCTTCGTATAAGGTGGCAAGGTTGCGCTCAAGCTTGCTGATCATATCCTTGCCGCTCTTCTCGTCGATAAGACCGGCGCGAATCGCGAAATCCACTTCCCGCGAAAATCCGTAGATTTGAGTGTCAAGTACTTCTTCGTACAGCGGACATTGACGGGTGGTCAAATTTTGCATTTGCACCTCAATAAGCTTTTCTATTTTATTCGCGTCATCCGTTAGGAGTCTGAGCGCCTTGTCAAACATGTGTACCGCGATTTCCGGTGAAGACATCGATTTCCCCCCTATGTGCGCCTATCCGCCGTCTTCTATATCTTTATATTAGACGAAATGTTCGCAATACACAAGCAGAAACGAATCTTCGTCCCCGCCCATGTACAAAACGAAAAGCACCTCTTCTCGCGAAGGGTGCTTGGTTCTCGTCGCTTCCGCAATTACTCGGAAATAATCGTTACGTTCAAATTATGTTTGGCGAATACTTCGGCCATCGTTTTCTTCGCTTCTTCCGCATCCGGACCGTGCACGTGAAGCTCGTAGGAGTGACCTCCGACCAAAGTGGTGAACAGTCCTAAAATGCTTTTGACATCGATATATTTATTGTCGGCTTGCAAGACGATGGAAGAGCGAAATTGGCTTGCCGCTTGGGAAATTTCTACGATAGCTGCGTTGTTGGACATGGGAGATCCCTCCAGTTATTTTAGTAAAGCTTACCTTTGACACCATCATACCTTGAAATACCCTTTCCTTCAAGAGGCAAAACGCTTCAATTTCATAAACAAGAAATTTTCGGAATTTTTTTGAGTCATTTGATTGTTTTCTTTTGTTTGAATTATTTATCTTTTTCGCAACGATTCGTTTATTTGTCCGATTTAGCATATAATAATAGAGTCTATATCATTATATGTAAAGGGTGTGCAACACATGCTGGATCCTCGCTTGGAACGACTGGCAGAAGTATTGGTAACCTACTCCACACAAGTACAACCGGGAGAAAATGTTCTTATCGAAGCTTTCGGCATCGATAACCCGCTTGTCAAGGCGCTGGTGGATCAAGTACATAAGGCGGGCGGACGTCCGTTTGTCAATATACGCGACCATCAAGTCATCCGTCAATTGCTGATGAACGCCACCGAAGAACAGATCCGGACATGGGCTGAATTCGACGCGCATCAAATGGAGCAAATGCAAGCTTACATCGGCGTTCGCGGCGGACAAAACATTTACGAGCTGTCGGACGTGCCCGATGACAAAATGAAGCTTTACAACACGATTTACAATCATCATGTCCATTCCACCATCCGCGTCAAAAAAACGAAATGGGTCGTGCTCCGTTACCCGTCCCCTTCCATGGCGCAGCTTGCGTCTACAAGCACGGATGCGTTCGAGAAGTTCTATTTCGACGTGTGCACGATGGACTATGCGAGAATGGACCGGGCTATGGACGCGCTTGTCGAGCTGATGAACAAAACGGACAAAGTCCGTCTCGTAAGCCCGGGAACGGACTTGACGTTCTCGATTAAGGATATTCCGGCCGTGAAATGCTCCGGCAGACGTAACATTCCCGACGGCGAAGTCTACACGGCGCCCGTCCGCGACAGCGTAAACGGCACGATCAGCTACAATACGCCAAGCCCTTATAACGGTTTTGTTTTCGAAAATGTGAAGCTTCGCTTCGAGAACGGCAAAATCGTCGAGGCGACGGCGAACGACAACGAGCGAATCACGAACATATTCAACACCGACGAAGGCGCCCGTTACATCGGCGAATTCGCGATCGGCGTCAATCCGTTCGTCCAGCATCCGATGAAGGATATTTTGTTCGACGAAAAAATCGACGGATCGATCCATTTTACGCCGGGGCAATGTTACGACGAAGCCTATAACGGCAATTCTTCCGGCATTCATTGGGATATGGTGCTCATTCAACGGCCGGAATACGGCGGCGGCGAAATTTGGTTCGACGACCGGCTGATCCGCAAGGACGGACGATTCGTCATGCCGGAGCTGGAAGGGCTCAATCCGGAAAATTTGAAATGACAAACAACCCGATACGGCCAATCCGGCATGTATCGGGTTGTTTTTATTTTGATCGGGTCGGTTACGGCTCTGAATCGGCATTGCCGAAGGAGCTGAACGTAATGACGGTATCCCGCTTCTCCTCCGTTTCTCCGCCTTTTTTGGCATAGGCAAGGACCGACGTTTCATGCAGCTCGATCGGCAGCATGCGGCTGCGGTCCACGATAATTTCATAGTCGGTTTGCGCCGATAGCGTCGCGAGACGGCTTTCCAGCTCTTTCCTTGAACGCTCGAGCTCTTGCTCCCATTCCGCTTTGTACGGGACGTCATTGTCCGGCGTATTGAGCGCAAGCTGCTCGAATTCGTTCCGAATATAGCCCGACCACAGCTTTTTGGCGTCCTCTTCGGCGACCGCGACCTTCAGGCTTAGCCGGTTTCGGCCCGCCTGCTCCGGGCCGAAGCTGACCGTTTTGTTCACCTTTTGCAGCGAAAGCAGCATGTCGCTAGGACTGACGGACCGGACGCCTGCATTCGTTTGCGTCGCCAGCTCTTTATGGTCCACGATGACCCCTTTGATCGCTTTGGGGCTGTACGTCACCCCGTTCGACAGCGACGTGACCGACTGCCCTTCATATACGTATTGATCCGTGCCTTCAAGCCCGGAAATCGTCATCGACAGCCATTCGTCGGGGGTACGGGCCGCGCCGCACCCCGTTCCCATGGCGATTGACGCCAATATGACGCTTACGGCGGCCAATCTGGTCAACCGAGCCATTCCAATCCACCTCCTCATAACGGTTCAGCCATATCGTTCCCAGCGCCCGGCAGTCCTTATTCGGCTGCGGCACGCCATCGGGCCGGGGAAGAAACAAGAGATGAAACAACAAAAAAAGCGGCCTTCGCCGCCTAAGTCAAGCTTATCTCACGTAAATGCAGTCCTTGCCGTTATTTTTCGCTTCGTATAAAGCTATATCCGCCCGGTTGAACAACGATTCGACGCTTATTTTCTCGCTGTCGTGCGTCCACTCCGATACGCCGCAGGAAACCGTCACCTCCGGATCGGTCTCTTCTTTCACTTTCTTACGGATCCTCTCGGCGATTCGATAAGCCTGATCCCAGCGGATGCCGGGCAAATAAATGGCAAGCTCCTCGCCTCCCCATCTTGCGGCAATATCGTCTTGCCGGATGGAAGCTTTAACAATATCGCTCACTTGAACGAGAATGCGATCCCCGGTTAGATGGCCGAACGTATCGTTAATTTGCTTGAAATAATCGATATCGACCAGAACAAGCGAGCCTAACCGGTCTTTGCGCTGGCGCCTTTGAATTTGCTCGTTCAAATAATGGCGCGTATGGAGGCCGGTCAAATGATCCGTAATAACCATTCTTCGTACTTCGGCATGGAGAGAGGCGTTCGTGACGGCTAACGCAATGTGCGTGCAGATGACTTGCAATAGCTTGTAATTGTCGTAGGAGAAGTAGTTCGGGTTTTTGTGCATGATGAGTATCGCGCCGACAACTTCGTTCTCCACCAGGATCGGCGAAGCGATGAGCGACCTGGCTCCCGTATTTTCCATGAGCTTCGAGCTTACGACACGGGTTTGCCAGTAATCGGAGATAATAAGCGGCTCCTTCGTGCGGAACATAATGCCGCAAAAACCGTAATCGAACAAATACCGGTCGGTGTCCGCGCCCGGAATGTTGCTGCTCATCACCGTAAATTGCTTCGTATCGGGATCGAGCTGAAGCACGCTGCAATAATCCGCTTCGAAAATGCTTAGCATTTCCGCCGTTATAAATTGAAAAATCTGCTTCAGGCGCAGCGACTGGCTGAGCCGCTTGGCGAGCTCGTTAATTAATCGGAGCTCGTCGATCAGCGTATTCGACTGCTCGTACAGCTTCGCGTTCTCGAAAGCCGTACCCGCCAATTCCGCAAGCAGCGAAAAAGCCGACAGTACCGTTTCGTCCCAGTCCTCGGCTCTGAACGAAGCGCACAAAACGCCGTAAATCGCCTGCTTGCCGGTCATCGGCACCGCGATGTCCACCGAACCGTCGAGCTGCGTCTCGACGGCGTTCGTTCCTTCCAGGAACGCTTTGGCGACGAGGTCGTGAGAAGTATGCTTGAGCATTAAAGGCTTCACGCGCGCATCTTCATGCCTGTAATCCTGGGACAAATAAAGATGCGCCTTGGAGCCGGGATACAGCTTGTCCATGCTGGCCAGCAATTCCGAGAGCACGGCGGGCACCTCGAACTGATCGTACAGCCGCTTGGCGGCCTGAAATAACGCTTCGTTCCGTTCCGCTTCCTTAAACGCCCGCTTCTGGCCGGCGATCAGCCCGTTGATTTCACGGCGCTCCAATAATCTATAGTAACATTGCTTCCACGCCATCGCGCTCATCTCCATCGCGGACTCGTCCGGGAGCGCCGCGTCGTTCTCGGCCGCAAAGGCCAGTACGGCAAGAGGGGCGTCCGACCGTCCGGGGACGGGCGTCAAGTATGCGGCGCAGCTTTCCCATTCGCGGCGTACCGGCTCCACGGGCTGGCGGAAAGGCAGCCGGGCGGCGCAATCGCGGACGGATTCCAGCGAACGCGGATCCGCGGCAAGGGATCCTTCCGAGCAAACGAGCGCGCCGGACTCGTCGAAAAGCAAAACGCTGATTCGCCGAAAAAAGGATTCCGTTTCCTTTCGCCATTCGGCAAAGCTTTCCTGAAGCAGCGGCCGGATAACCGGCAAGTCCGCATCGGGCGCGGCTTCATCCCGGATTGAACCTAGCCCGGATTGTATCGAACGATCCTTATCGGCAGGGACAATCGGAATGCCGCCGCATTCTTCGTTCCTCGTCATATGCAACACCCAGCCCTTCCCATCTATATCCAGGAGCCAGCAACCGCTTCTTGCGCTTAAATCGTGATAATATTTGTATCATACTTTATTTTTGAGAAATTTGCACTATATGGCAGCGGTCATTATAGGTCTTAGGAACTCTTTCGAGGCGGGACCTCGGCAATACGGCGCCATCGTTCAGCCCGTCGCGGCAGCGCTCTAGCAAAAGCCTCTCCAGCAGGGCGTTCCTACTTGACATGAGGCCGCTATATCCTATATTATCAGTAGATGAATGCATGGGCAAACCGTTTTGTGTCACCCTCATGATATGCGCTCCGCCGAAGGCCAGCGGCTGAACTTGCCATTCGGAGCGGCACACCGCCGCTAGGACGCAATCAGCGAAACATAACCCCATTCTCAAAATAATTTACTTTGATGAAGGAGTTAATTCGACACATGGCACGTTATACAGGACCTAAATTCAAACTGAGCCGCCGCCTTGGCATTTCCTTGAGCGGTACCGGCAAAGAACTTGCAAAACGCCCGTTCCCTCCGGGTCAACACGGCCCTAACCAGCGCAGAAAGCTGAGCGGTTACGGCGTTCAATTGCAAGAGAAGCAAAAACTTCGCCTGATGTACGGTCTGAGCGAAAAGCAATTCCGCAACCTGTTCGACAAAGCGACGAAACTGAAAGGTATCGCCGGCGAAAACTTCATGATCCTGCTTGAAAGCCGCCTGGACAACCTCGTTTACCGCCTTGGCTTTGCCAACTCCCGTGCAGGCGCACGTCAGCTGGTTTCCCATGGCCACGTTACGGTAAACGGCAAAAAAGTCGATATCGCTTCCTACACGGTTTCGGTCGGCGACGTGATCGGTCTGCGCGAACGCAGCCGCGGCCTGAAATCGATCAAAGAAGCTCGCGAAGGTCTTCACCACCTTCCGAACTACCTGGAATTCAACGAAGCCGCTATGGAAGGCAAGTATGTCCGCCTGCCTGAGCGCGCCGAGCTGTCCCAAGATATCGACGAGAAGCAAATCGTCGAGTTCTACAGCCGCTAATCTCGAACAAAAAACCGATGGGCCCGCAAAGCCTATCGGTTTTTTGTTTGCCGTTCTTTGTATCCCGCTCGCGTTATTCGCTTGCGGCTTTGCCGGCCGAGGAGACCGCGACTTCGGCAGCCGCTCCTTGCTGCGCCGCCGGAGGCAATGCTTTCGAGGTCAGCCCCCGCACCAAAGCGTTGACGTCAAGCCCCGATACGCTTTTCAGCATTTCGGGAGCCGTCGCCATTAACGAGGTCACGTAATTGCTGACGCGTGCGGCGCCTTCGCCGCTGCCGGTATCCACGACCGTAAGCTTGTCGATTGAGCTTATCGGCTCCGCAACCTTGCCCGCGAGCTCCGGAAGCATCTTTACGATAATGTCGAGCACGGCCGCTTCGCCGAATTTCTCGAACGCTTGGGCCAGCTTCTCCTTCGCTTCGGCTTCCGCCAAGCCGCGCAGCCGGATGACCTCCGCTTCGGCCGTACCTTTCGCCTTCTCCGCTTCCGCGATGGCGAAGCCTTCAAGCTTCTTCTGCTCGGCGAGCGCTTTCGCCTCGGCTTCGATGCGGTATTGAAGGGCATCGGCTTCCCGCAGCCGCTTCTCCTTCTCCGCCTCCGCCGCCTGAATGACGGCATACCGGTCGGCATCTGCCTTTTTCTTCACTTCGGCGTCATATTGCTTCTCGCGGCGAAGTATTTCTTTCGCTTCCAGATCGATCTCCCGCTCCTTGCGCACGATTTCGACGCGCATCTGCTCCTCGACGACGCTTTGCTTCGCGCGGGCCTCCTGGATCGAATAAGCCTGATCGGCTTCCGCGCGCGCCATATCCTGCTCCTTTTTGAAAGAAGCGATCTTCATCTCTTTCTCCTTCGCCGCTTCGGCTATGTTCGTATCGCGCAGCAGCTCCGCCTTCTGTCCTTCCTCCTCGGCGCGGGCCTTCTGAATGCGCGAGTCGCGGATCGCTTCCGCTTCCGCAATGTCGGCGTCCCGCTTCACCGCCGCGATTCTCGGCTTGCCCAGCGCATCCAGATAGCCGTGCTTGTCGCGAAGATCCTTAATGGTGAAGGAAACGATCTGCAGCCCCATTTTCTTTAAATCCTTCGCCGCGACGCCTTGAACCTCCTGCGCGAACTTGTCGCGGTTCCGGTATACTTCTTCCACCGTCATCGTCCCGAGAATGGCCCGCAAATGCCCCTCCAGCACCTCTTGCGCCTCGCTCTTGAGCGCTTCGACCGGCTTGCCCATGAACTGCTCGGCTGCCGTCGCCACATCCTCGACGACGCCTCCGATTTTAATGATGGCAACCCCGTCCGCCATGACGGGAACGCCCTGTTCCGTGTAGACCTCGGGCGTCGATACGTCAAGCTTGTGGGAGAGCAGCGACAGAAATTCGGATTTTTGAAAAATCGGGAGGATGAAGGCGCCGCCCCCGCGGACGATCTTTATTTTTCTTCCCGTTTCGTCGACGGTAACATTTTTGCTGCCGAGAAACGAGCCGGTTACGATCATCGCTTCATCCGGGCTTACCGTTTTGTAGCGAGCCCAGAAGGCCAGCCCTAATACGACCAATACGCCGACTACGATTGCCGGAATAACGAGATAATTTTCCACCACGATCAAGCTCCTCTCTTCTGTTCGTTCGGCTTACAATTGTTCCATTTCCGATACATACAGCGTGCGGTCCCGCACTTCCACGACGACCACCCGGGAACCTCCCGGTATGGGGCGGCCGTCAAAGCTGCCGGCAATCTGGTTCGTAACTCCGGCTCCCGCCCGGACCAATACTTCCCCGTAGCCTTTGGCCGGTATCGGGGTAATGACCTCGGCAAGCGCTCCCGTGAAATCGTTGACGGAATAAGCCGTCGAATTTTCGCTGTTCCTCATCGGCCTCACATATAGAAAATAAACTCCTCCCCCCGCGACTAGTCCGACCAACAGCGCCAGCAAAGCCGCCGTTCCGCCGCTCAAGCCCGTATATTCCGTCAGCAGCAAGCCGGCTCCGCCGAATATCGTGATCGTCCCGACAATCGTCATCGGATCGAGCCACGGAAAGCCGTCCAGCGACAGAAAATCGAGCGCCCCGTCAAGCGCATTGCTGATTAAATCGCCCAAAATAACGGTAACGACCGCGAACAAAATGCCGCCGGCAAGACATCCCCAAAATAGCCCCTCCATTTCCTCCTCCTTTCTCCATAACCAAAAGATGTATGCGTTCTTGTAAATCAATACGCAATTCGACGGGAAATAGTTTCGCTCTGCAATAATCGAATTCGAATGGCGCCGACCATGGCAAAACCCGCTAAACCATCCTATGCCTGTTCCTGAACTTGATTTATTGCTATAATAGATCTGTTATTTAGAGGAGGAGTTATATATATGCAGGAAGATCGCAAGCCGGCCCCGCCCCGTTCGGGAAGCAAATGGCGAACGTTCGGAATTGTTACGCTCATTACTGCGAAATGGCTTGTCTATTTCGCCGTCTTCATCGGTTTGTTAGTCGGAGGGGCCGTCACCGGTTACGTGGCCGCTCTCGTAAAAGACGAGCCGGTGCGGGAGAGAGCGGTCATCGAACAGAAAATAAGCGAGAATTCCATCACCGGGTATTTATATTTCAACGACGGTTCTCTCATCGGGCAGCTTCGGACGGAAGAGGACAGGCTTCCCGTCCAATACGAGGACATTCCGCAAGTCGTTGTCGACGCGGTGCTTGCCACGGAGGACAACAACTTCTACGAGCATCCCGGCGTCGACATCAACGGTTTGGGGCGCGCGGTCAAGCAGAAGCTGCTGAACGAAGATGTCCAGACGGGCGGCAGTACGCTGACGCAGCAGCTTGCGAGACGCGTATTTCTTAGCCTCGACAAAACCGATTCCCGCAAGGTCAAGGAAATCTTTTTATCCTTGCGCATGGAGCGTTATTTGACGAAAAACGAAATATTGACCGCTTACTTGAACAAGGTGCCTTTCGGCAACGGGTCGACGGGCTACAACTTGTACGGCATCAAGGCGGCGGCCAAAGGCATATTCGGCATCGAGGACTTGGATCAACTGAATATCGCCCAGGCGGCTTATTTGGCCGGCTTGCCGCAGCGCCCTTCCGCCTACACGGCGTTTACGGGCAAAGGCGAATTCGACGAAGAAGGCTTCAAGCTCGCCGTCGAACGCCAAGGAACCGTGCTGTCGCGGATGCTGGAGACGGGACGCATTACGCAGGCCGAATACGACGAAGCCAAAGCTTTTGACCTGAAATCGACGCTGGCCAAGCCGGCGGAAAAAGCGTATAACACGTACCCGTACCTCATGCTGGAGGCCGAGCGCCAGGCGACGCAAGTGCTTGCGCTGCAGCGGGATAAGTCGCTTACGGCAGCCGATCTTAACAAAGAGGAAAACGCGGAGTTGATGGCGGAAGCCAAAGAAGAGCTGCTTCGCGGCGGCTATCATGTCTATACGACGATCGATCCGGTCATCTACAAAATTATGCGGGATACCGCGTCCAATCCGGACAACTTCTCCCCGGACAGCGAGGAGAAAGGAATGGAGCAGGCGGCGGCTGTGATGATCGACCATAAGACCGGCGCGATTCTCGGCATGATGGAAGGCCGTGACTTCTATGAGGAGCAGATGAACTTCGCGACCCAAATGACGAGACAGCCGGGTTCGGCCATGAAGGTGCTTGCCGCGTATTTGCCGGGGATCAATATGGGACTCGTTCAGCCCGCCAGCATCGTGGACGATGCGCCGATGGTGCTCAAGGACGGGGAGAAAGGGTTTCATATCCCGAAAAACTCGAACAACAATTACCGGGGTCTTGTAACGGCGCGCGAAGCGCTTAACCGTTCTCTCAACCTGCCGGCGCTTAAAATTTTCAACGAGAAGGTTACGATACCGACGGCGTGGAAATTTGTGCAGAGCCTTGGCATCACGACGCTGCAGCCCGAGGACAATTACGCGCAAACCGGCGTTATCGGCGGCCTCAGCAAAGGCGTGACGGTCGAGGAGCTGACCAATGCGTTCGGTTCGATTCCGAACAACGGCGTTTTCAACGATGCGTACATGATCGAGAAAATTACCGATTCGGAAGGAAACGTCGTATACCAGCATGAAGCGGCGCCAAAGCAGGTATTTACGCAGCAAACGGCATTTCTGATGACGGATATGCTGAAGACCGTTATTTCCAGCAGCGCGGGTACCGCCCACGCACTAACGTCCGAGTTCAAGCAATACGGCGACATTCCGATCGCGGGCAAAACCGGCACGACCCAAAGCTACGGCGACGTATGGTTTCTTGGTTTCACCCCGGACATTACGCTGGGGGTATGGTCCGGCTACGAGAAACAAATCTACTCGTTGTCGGAAGACGGCAAGAGAAGGGCACGCAAGCTATGGGCGACGATTATGAACGAAGCGACCGACAAACGGCCGGAGCTGTTCGCGACCAAAGATTTCGCGAAGCCCGACGGCATCGTGAAAGCAACCGTCTCCAGCTCGAGCGGCCTTCTTCCGAGCCAGTTGGCGAAGGAAGCCGGCATGCTTGTGACGGACTGGTTCAACAAAAAATTCGTGCCGACCAAAACGGACGAGTCGCTTGTCAAAATGTCCGTCATTGCGTATAACGGGGTGAATTACATTCCGAATCCGTCCACCCCTTCGGACATGTTGATGGAACAAATTTTCATCAAAAGAGAGAAGCCATTGGACGCGCTGATGGATGAAATCGCGGCCGCGCAAAGCAAGCTTCCTGCCAGCAGCCGCCGGAGCATGTCCTATTACTTGCCGCGCGACGCGGACAAATCCGCGCCGTCGAAGCAGGATCCCCGGAAAGACGACGGGAATGCCCCGTCGCCCCCGGCGAATGTCCAGCTTACCGATAGCGGAGATTCGGTCAGGCTGACGTTTAACGCCAGCGGTTCTGCCGACGTCGTCGGTTACCGGATTTACCAATCCGTAAACGGCGGATCGTTCCAAAAAGCCGGCAGTTCCATTCGGACTGGAGAAGCTTACGAGGCAACGCTGCCGATCTCCGGTTTGACAGCCTATCGCTTCTATGTTACGGCGGTTGATGTCGCGGGCAAAGAATCCTCGCCAAGCGCAACCGTATCGGCCGGCTTGTTCACGATTCCGTCCGCGCCGCCGGGCAGCGGCATCGAAAACGGCGGCAGCGGCGATTCGAGCGGCGGTAACGGCGAATCGGTGCCTTCCGCACCAACCGGCCTTAGCGTAACGGCTAACGGCGCGAATTATACGGTCAGCTGGAGCGCCAGCCCGGCTGCCGAGCAGGTGATCGAATACAATGTCTATTTCCGGGGACCGGATGGCGATTTCAGACTCATCGCTTCCGTCTCGGAGCCAAGCGTGAACATACAAGCGCCGCGCGGCGGAGACGTGTATGTCACCGCCAAAAGCCGTGCAGGCGAATCCTCGCCTTCCGCAAACGCGGCGCTTCAATAAAAAGTATGTGCCATAGCCTTATATCTATTAATACGGGAAACGGCATCGACCTTTTAACAGGACGATGCCGTTTTTTAATCTATTTTATGTTATAAACCCGATTAGTCCTCGATCGTCGACAGATCGCCCGTCGGAAGATTCAGCTCCCATGCCTTTAGGACGCGCCGCATAATTTTGCCGCTGCGAGTCTTCGGAAGCTTATCCTTAAACTCGATTTCGCGCGGCGCCGCGTGCGCGGACAATCCAACCTTGACGAAGCGGGCGATATCCTGCTTTAGCTCCTCCGAAGGCTCGTAGCCTTCGCGCAGCGCGATAAACGCCTTGATGATTTCCCCGCGCATCGGATCGGGCTTGCCGATGACGCCCGCTTCCGCGACAGCCGGATGCTCGACTAGCTTGCTCTCGACCTCGAATGGGCCGACCCGCTCGCCCGATGTGTTGATGACGTCGTCGATCCGGCCCTGGAACCAGAAGTAGCCGTCTTCGTCCATATAGGCGGAATCGCCCGACACGTACCAACCGTTCAATCGGAAATATTCCTCGTATTTGGCCGGATTGTTCCAAATTTTCCTCATCATCGAGGGCCATGGTGTCCGAACGGCAAGATTGCCCATCCGGTACGGCGGCACTTCGTTGCCGTTGTCATCGATAATTGCCGCACGCACGCCGGGAAGAGGCTTGCCCATAGAGCCCGGCTTAATTTCCATCGACGGATAGTTGCAGATCAGCTGACCGCCGGTTTCCGTCATCCACCAAGTATCGTGAATACGCTGATTGTATACTTTAAGCCCCCAGCGGACGACTTCGGGATTAAGAGGTTCTCCTACGCTGAGCACATGCCTTAAGCTGCTTAGATCGAACTGGCCGACGACATCGTCCCCCGCTCCCATCAGCATCCGAAAAGCCGTAGGCGCGCTGTACCATACCGTTACGCCGTATTTCTGAATCGTGCCGTACCAGTCGCTTGGGCTGAATCGACCGCCGCGGACGACGATCGTGACGCCGTTCAACCACGGCGCGAATATGCCGTAAGACGTCCCGGTTACCCAGCCCGGATCGGCGGTGCACCAGTAGATATCGTCCGGCTTCAGGTCGAGCACGACTTTACCGGTATAATAATGCTGGATCATCGCGTTTTGCACGTGATAGACGCCCTTGGGCTTGCCCGTCGAACCGGACGTATAATGCAAGATAAGCCCGTCCTCGCGGTCCAGCCATTCGACTTCCGCTTCATCCGAAGCTTGCGCCATTTCGGCCTTGAAATCGACGATTCCTTCTCCCGCTGCGACATCGTCGCCGTACACGATAATATGCTTCAGCTCCGGGAGCTCCTCCCGGCGAATCCGCTCCAGCAGCGCCGAAGTCGTCACGATGGCGACGGCACCGCTGTCCTGCAGTCTGTCTTTGACGGCAGTCTCCATAAACGCTTCGAACAAAGGTCCTACGACGGCACCGACCTTCAAAACGCCTAAAACGCTAAAGTAAAGCTCCGGCGTTCTCGGCATAAAGATAAATACGCGCTCTCCCTTGCCGATGCCCAGCTTCCTCAGCACGTTGGCAAACCGGTTCGACTGCGCGCGCATTTGCCCGTACGTATAAGATTCGTCTCTCGCGCTGTCGCTGTAATAAAGCGCAATCTTCTCCCCAAGCCCTTGCTCGACATGACGGTCTATGGCTTCATGCGCCACATTCACTTTCCCTGTCGAATGCCAGCTAAACGATTTCTCCACTTCGCTCCAATCAAACGATTGGACGGCTTCCTCATAGCTTCTCATGTTAGGATGCTCAGCTACAGCCGGAATCCGTTCTTGATGCAAGTTGATCATCATATCACTCTCCCATCAATTTCTGACAATTTCGACAACAGTATGCGCTTACAATCCGTTATTTTAAAACCGGCCAGGCAATGCAGCGGCATCGGATGCTCACGAGACGAATGAAATCGCTCGCTTCATTGCCATATAGCACATTATAACATACCTATGTTTGCGGGGGCTATGCTTTTCATCGGGCGCAATGTTTGTTATAACCTAAATAGAGATTGTTGCCGATAGCATAAAGACAGCATACGTGGGAAAGGGGACTATGGCCTTTGGAACACCGCAAAATGTACAAGAAGCTGTCGATTATGCTTCCGGACGGGCGAGAGCTTGTCGTCGAAGGCCCCGTGCCGCCGGAGAAGCTGAAGAAGCTTCGAATGCACGCCGATCTGGACGCTTTTCGCCGGCCGAAAGACCAACACGAAGCGTTAATTGAAATCGCTTCCTTGCCTGAAGGACGCATTATCGCGGCCCGTGATGCCGATCTGATCGTCGGGTATGTTACGTTCCATTATCCCGATGAGCTGGAGAGATGGTCGGAAGGCGGCATGGACGATTTAATCGAGCTTGGCGCCGTAGAAGTCGCGGATGACTACCGCTCCTTTGGCTTGGGCAAGCGAATGATCCAACTGGCGTTCGAGGACGGTCAGCTGGACAACGCGATCGTGTATACAACCGAATATTATTGGCATTGGGATCTGGAAGGAACGAAGCTTAGCGTCTGGGACTATCGAAAAATGATGGAGCAGCTTATGAAGTCCGTAGGCATGGTATGGTTTGCCACGGACGATCCGGAAATATGCTCTCATCCCGCCAATTGCCTGATGGTTCGTATAGGCAAGGATGTGCCGCTTTCGTCTGTGGAAGCGTTTGACCGCGTCCGGTTCCGCCAGCGGTTTATGTACTGATAGAGAGGAATTGAAAGCAATATGCGATTAAGCGACGCTCTTTTCATTCATCATCCGGCTTCGTCCCGCTATAAACTGGCTGCCGGCCATCCGTTTGATCCGATCCGGCTGACGCTGACAACCGATTTATTGCACAAAGCGGGGGCGCTCCGCGAAGATCAGCGGATCGCCCCCTCCCTTTCTTGCGATACGGAAGCGCTGCTTCGCCTTGTTCACCGGGACGACTTTATCGACGCGGTGAAACGGCTGAGCGAGGCTTCTCCCGATCGAAGCGCCGTCGCCGATGCCGGCAAATACGGGCTCGGCACCGAAGATACCCCGTATTTCGAAGGCATGCACGAAGCGGCTTCCGCCATCGTCTCCGGCTCCGTCGCAGCCGCCGAAGCGGTCATGGAAGGACGCGCCCTTCACGCCTGCCATATCGGCGGCGGCTTGCATCACGGTTTTCCGGACCGCGCGTCCGGATTTTGCGTATACAACGACACCGCCGTCGCGATTCAATATTTAAAGCAGCGCTACGGCGCGCGGGTGCTGTATATCGACACGGACGTCCATCACGGAGACGGCGTTCAATGGGTATTTTATGCCGATCCGGGCATATGCACGTATTCGATCCACGAAACCGGCAAATATTTGTTCCCCGGGACCGGCTTTGTGTATGAAAAAGGCGTCGACAGCGGGTACGGCGCTTGCTTCAACCTGCCTCTGGAGCCTTATACGGAGGACGACTCCTGGCTGGACAGCTTCCGGTCCACTGTCGGCAAAGTGGCGGCGGCGTTTAAACCGGATATCATCGTCAGTCAGCACGGCTGCGACGCTCACGCGTTTGACCCGCTTTCCCACCTGCATTGCAGCATGCGCATTTATCAGGAAATTCCCGTCATTATCCATCAATTGGCCCATCAATATGCCGAAGGCCGCTGGGTGGCGCTTGGAGGCGGAGGTTACGATATATGGCGCGTTGTGCCGCGCGCTTGGTCGCTTGTATGGCTCGCCATGACCGGCCATGACATCTCCCGGAAGCTCGAACAGGAAGCGGCATCCGTAGCCGGAGGAGCATCTCCGTCGCTCAAGCTTCCCGCAAGTTGGATCGAGCAATGGAAGGATTCAAGTCCCGCGGAGCTGCCTTCGTTATGGCTGGACGACTTGCGCGGCGTTCCGCCGATTCCGCGCCGCGATGAAATCGAGCGCAAAAACCGCGAAACGAGCAAAATCGCGGTTCAGGATCTGTAATCGATACTTCCCCCGAGCCCCTCCTGAGGAAGGGGATCCAAGGGGCTCCCCCCTGTGGACACCCCCAATCGGCGTCACTGCCGCACGGCCGTCTTCGACCATCTTTCGGTGCTCGAACCGATTTATCCTGACGGATAGTTGCTGACTGCCGCTCCCGCTTCTGCCATGCTCCGCTCGAGCTGTCCCCGCTTGTCCTGCGGACAAAACAAAGCTAGTATATACAAAAACCGCTCCGGAGACTTCTGCCTCCGGAGCGGCTGCGCTTCGTTAAATGTGCTGGATAATATCATCGATCATAGCATATGAATTGTTCGCCGCCTGAACGGTAAACTCCGCAAAATTGACATGCGCGGAGCCGTCCGCCTTGTCCGACATGGACCGAATGACGACATACGGCACCTGGTTCATGTCGCATACTTGCGCTACCGCTGCGCCTTCCATTTCGGCGCACGCGCCGCCCATCGACTCGTGCAGCGTCCGAACAAGCTCGCGGCTGGCGATGAACTGATCGCCGGACAACACCTTGCCGATGACCGTACGGCCGGCAAACAAGCGCCCGCCCGCCTCGGCGGCCAGCTTAACCAGACGCTCGTCCGCCATAAACTCGGAGCGCTCCTGATAAGGAATAACGCCCCGCTCGTAACCAAGCGGGGTTACGTCCATATCATGCTGCATGCAGCTGGACGAAACGACGATGTCGCCGATGTTCAGCTGCGGGTCAACCGCTCCGGCCACGCCCGTAAACAAGATGCAATCGACGCCCAGATGAACGAGCAGCTGCGTGCACACTGCCGCATTCACCTTGCCTACGCCGGATTTGCAGAAAATAACGGGCTTGCCGTGCAGCGTCCCTTCATAAAACGTAATGCCCGCTCCCGTGATCTCGCTTGTTACCGAGACATGCTTATGGAGCAGCTCGATTTCTTCAACCATGGCACCGATGATGCCGATTTTACGATAAGCCATTATTTCGAAACTCCTCTAACCGACTGGCGTTCCACAATTTCGTGCGGCAATACGACCGTCCCGTGGTCGACGTTTTCTTTTTTCATAAGTTTGGTCAACAAACGCATCGACACCGCTCCGATGTCATACATCGGCTGTGCGACGGCCGTAAGCTGCGGACGAACCATAGACGCCATGCGGCTGTTATCCACGCTAATAACGGATATATCTTCCGGAACATGCAGTCCCGAATCCTGAATGCAATGAATCGCCCCGATCGCCATTTCGTCCGTAGCGGCAAAGACGGCCGTCGGGCGATTGGCCAGCTCGATAAAATATTTCATCGCTTCGACGCCGGATTCGTAGCGATAGTTGCCGACCCGCACCAGCTCGTCCTCATAAGGAAGGCCGGCTTCTTCCAAAGCGCGCTTGTAGCCTTGGAACCGGGCGTAACCAAGCGCCGGATCCTGCAGCGTTCCGCTAATCATGGCGATGCGCTTGTGACCGCTCGCGATCAGCTTATTGACCGCATCGTACGCAGCCGACTCGTGATTGATGTCAACCGACGGGATTTGACCTTTTTCGTCCGTCGTTGCGCAAAGCACGATCGGCACGTTCGCCGTTTTGAACGCTTGCTCATGCTCTTCCGTTACAACGCCGCCCATAAACAGCAGCCCGTCCACCTGCTTTTCAAGCAAAGTGTTGATGACGCGAATTTCTTTCTCTTTTTTCTTGTCCGCGTTGCACAAAATGATGTTGTAATGGTACATATTCGCTATATCTTCAATGCCCCGCGCGACTTCCGCGAATATCGAGTTCGAGATATCGGGAATGACTACGCCGACCGTGGTCGTTTTTTTGCTTGCCAGGCCTCTCGCCACAGCATTGGGCCGATAGCCCAGCCTTTCAATCGCTTCATATACTTTCTTGCGTGTCGCCGGCTTTACGTTCGGATTGTTGTTGACAACCCGAGATACCGTAGCCATCGATACTCCTGCTTCCCTTGCTACATCATAAATGGTTACCGTCACGGATCTTCTCTCCATTATCCTCAAATTTTAATGTTTCGCACGCCGCATATTAAAGTAATCATACGACAAAATATTACTTTAATCAATGTTAGCGCAGGTTTGAGCTTAAAACGGCGTTAATTTATGTGCGCGTCAGAAAGCATCCGAACCGTCCGAGACCGACTTTACGCCGAAAGACGGCGGATTTTTGGCAGAAAAGCTTTCATAAGCCCGCATCTCGCGCTTGAAATATATGAATTCCGAACGTTTCGTCCATAAGGCGAGGGCTTCGAGCCGTTTCGGCCCGCGTCCACGCCGTTATGTAAGCAACGCTTTTCGGCTAAGCTGTTCAAGCCTTCTGCTAATTTCGTTAATCCAGGCTTCGTCGTTCAACGTTTGCGCCAGCAAATAAAGATCCAGCAGCATATTGACCCGCTCTTCCGCCAGACGTTTGACCTCGACATCCTCCGGCAGCTTCTTTCCCGCGCCAGCCTCTACTAACAAATCTGCCCATTCGTTGCATTCGTTAAACAATAAAATTTGCTTCGTGGGCTCAGCTCCCAATTGCGAGATTAGCCCGGTCAGATCCGGCTTCACTTCCGGAATGACTTCGCTTCTCGAACATTCGCTACAAGAAAAAACCGGTACATTATCTATTTCCACTTTGCCCGAATATATAACGGTACGCAGCTTCATAACCATCAGATTACCGCAGGAACAGGTTTTCCGCAAAATCGTCCTCTCCTTCTTGCAACGGCCTTTCGGGCCGTATCTTCGGCTCATTCGCATCATGAGTCGGGATAAATAATTCGACCTTTTTCGCGGAAACCCTTCTTGCTTCATCATGTAATTTTTACTATCGGCTGTTCGGCCGCCCTGTTGCTGCCAGCATGCCCAGCTTGCGCCATAACGCGGCGAACGGCGGAATCGCGGCAATTACGACCCAGACCGTCGCCCCGATCATGTCGTTGCGGATATCGTGCCAGTCCGACATGCGGCCGCCGACAAACGATTGATGGTATTCGTCCGTCACACCGTACAAGCCGCACAGCACAACGATCAGAAGCTTCATGCCAAGCTTGCTGGCTTTAGGTCCGATACCGAAATCAAATGCAGCGGCAAGAACGAAATAAGCGACGAAATGCCCCCAGTTGAAATCGCTCATCGCCGGAAACCATTTCTGAAAAAAAGGCAGGAGCGAGTTCATGTCGTCTCCCGACCGCGAGGACATGGCAAAAATAACGGCCATCCATATGACAGCCGGAGCCCATCTCAGCGCGAGACGCACGCGGGGCGCGCGTCCCGCCGCCGTATCGGTTTGATTCATATAATCCTCCTTCAGGCAGAAACGGCTTTTGAAAAGCGTCTCTTTACCGATCATGCCGTTTCGCTCCGAAAGACAAGCCCGTTTCGGATGCCAACTAAACTTATCTTTTCGGCAATTCGTCAATCTCGTCCTTGAATTCGGCCAATGCGGCGATCATTTCGGAAGCCGTACGGCAATCCAGCAGCTGCGGCACCAGCTTCCGGCTGCCATGCTGGCTCGTTCGCAGCAGCCTTTCCTTTACCTGCAGGATGGAATGGGAGGACATGCTGATTTCATCGACGTCCAGTCCAAGCCATATCGGCAATGCTTTCGGATCGCCGGCGAGCTCGCCGCAGACGCCGACCGTCGTGCCGTTTCTTTTGGCCGCTTCCACCGTCGTCTTCAGCATCCTTACAATCGACGGATGATACGGTTCGTATAAATGCGAGATGCTTTCGTTCATCCGGTCGACCGCCAGCGTAAACTGGACGAGATCGTTGGTGCCGATGCTGAAAAAATCGACCTCCTGCGCCAGCAAATCCGCGATCATGACCGCGGCGGGCACTTCGATCATGATGCCGATCTTGATCTGTTCGTCGAACGGAATGCCTTCCTCCTGGAGCTCCCGTTTCGCTTGCGCAAGAACCGCGTTCGCGGACCGCACCTCGTCGACGGACGACACGAGCGGATACATGATTTTGACTTTGCCGTAACGGCTGGCGCGAAGAATAGCCCGAAGCTGCGTCTTGAACAAATCGGTCCGCTCCAGCGAGATCCGGATCGCCCGATATCCGAGAAACGGATTGTCTTCCTCCGGCAGCTCGAAGTAATCGAGATGCTTGTCGCCCCCGATATCGAGCGTGCGAATCGTGAGAGGCTCGCCGTTCAGCTTCTCGGCTACGCTTTTGTATACCTCGAACTGCTCTTCTTCCTTCGGAAACCGGTTCCGGTCCATGTACAAAAACTCCGTGCGGAACAGCCCTACTCCCTGCGCCCCGCTTTCGAGCGCGATTTCCAGCTCCTTGAAGGAGCTGATGTTCGCCCGCAGGTTTAAAACTTTGCCGTCTGGCGTCTCCGGCTTCACGCCCGCGATGCGCGAAAGCTCTCCTTTCGCTTCCGCCTGCTTCCGCTGAAGATCGCTGTAAAATCGAATCGTCTCTTCGTCCGGATCGACGAACAGTTTCCCTTCGCCGCCGTCCATCACGACCATGTCGCCGGTCTGAATCGGAGTTTCCAGCTTACCTTCCACTCCGACGATTAGCGGAATCCCGAGCGCCCGGGCCATAATGGCCGAATGGGACGTCACGCTCCCGCCCAAAGTGACGATGCCGAGCACATGCTTCGGGTTCAAGTGTGCGGCCTGCGACGGAGACAATTCCCGGGCAATCAGAATGAAAGGCTGCGTATCCTGCGGAAGCGTAATTTCCGGCGCTCCGAGCAGATGCTTAAGAAGCCGGTTGCCGACGTCCTTGATGTCCATGGCCCGCCCTTTCATATAATCGTCGTCCAGCAGGTCGAACATCGTAACGAAATGATCGATCGCTTCCTTGACCGCGGCTTCGGCCCCTTTGTACTGGCGCTGAATGATCCCTTGGATTTCGTTCATGAACACCGGATCGTCCAGAATGGCCAGATGGGCATCGAAAATGTTCGATTCCTCCGCGCCCACAACCTCCTCCAGCTCCGCTTTGATCAACTGGATCTCCTGCTTTGAGGTCCGGATGCCTTCGTACACACGCTCGAATTCGCGGGCGAAGTCCGCCACGTCGATGCGTTGCTCCGGAAGCTCCCATTCCCAATTCGGAAGCACAAAACATTTGCCGATCGCAATTCCGGCAGACGCCCCTACAGCTTGTATCATGGTTTTACCCCTCCACCATTTCTCTCTTTAAGCACAACCGACATGACGGACGCCTGGCCTTTTTTGACCGTTTTAAACGGGGCGTAGCGCCAGGACTCGACATAATCCGACGAATTCGTAATGACCATCGGCGTGGCGACAGATTTGCTTTCTCTTCGCAGCTGCTGCAGATCGAAACGGATAAGAAGACTGCCCGGCTCCACCTGGTCGTCCTTCTCCACATACGTCTGAAAGCATCCTTTATCGCCGAGCTTAGACGAATCGATGCCGATATGCAGCAGCACGTCAAGCCCCTCGGCCGTACGAATGCCGATCGCATGTTTCGTCGGGTAAATATGGACGACGGTTCCTTTGACGGGCGAAACGAGCTCCCCTCTCTCGGGCACAAAAGCAACCCCTCCGCCGACCATCTCGCCGGCGAAAATCGGATCCGGCACGTCCGCAAGCGGAATCATGCGGCCCTGCACCGGGGAATGGAAGGACACCTGCTTCTGATCGCGCTGGATCGACTTGGCCATCGCTTCCCGGATCAATTCAGAATAGGTGCCGAAGACGACCTGAACATGGCCTCCCCCAAGGCGGATTACGCCGGCCGCCCCGAGGTTGCGGAGCGCGTTCGCATCGATCAGCTTGTCGTTCGCGACTCTAAGCCGCAGTCTCGTAATGCAAGCTTCCATATGAACGACGTTTTCTTTGCCGCCGATCGCCTGCAGCACGAGAGGAGCGCGGTACGGGATGTCTCCGGCCCAATCGTCGAGCTGGGAGCCTTCCTCCCGTCCCGGCGTCGGAATGCGGAACCGCTGAATCGCCCACCGGAACAAAAAGTAATACAGAAAAAACGTGACGATGCCGATCGGAATGACAAGCCAGCCGCGCGTCGCCAAATGTCCGTTCAATATAAAGTCTATGGCGCCTCCCGAAAACGAGAAGCCATATCGGACGCCAAGCTCGTACGTTACCCACATAATAAGGCCGGACAATAAAGCGTGTACGACATACAAATACGGCGCGACGAACAAAAACGCAAACTCGACCGGCTCCGTGACGCCGGTCAGGAAGGAGGACAACGCCGCCGTTATGAACGTCTTTCTTATTTTCGGCTTTAAATCTTCGCGGGCTTCTTGGATAATGGCAAGCGCGATCGCCGGCAAAGCGAACATCATGATCGGATACAAGCCGGCCATATAGCCGCCGGCCGTCGGATCGCCGGCAAAAAAACGCGGCAAATCGCCAAAGGCCATCGTGCCGTCGTCGAGGCGGTACCCGCCGATCTGGAACCAGAAAACGTGGCTGACCAGATGATGAAGACCGAATACGACCAAGATCCGCATGACGAATCCGAACAGGAAGACGCCGAAGCCTCCGCTGGAATCGACGACTTTGCCAAGCTCGACCAGAAGCCATTCGATTTGCGGCGCCAGCCGGATCATCGCCATGGATAACAGCAAAGCAACGGCGCTTACGAACAACGGAACGAAGCGCGGGCCGCCGAAAAATTGAATATATTCGGGGAGCCGCAAGTTTTTGAACCGCTCGTAGCCGAAGCCGGCGATCATGCCGATGACGGCGCCGATCAGCACGGTCGGTTCGATAAGCGGGTTGGCGGCTTCCGTAACTCCCGCATAAATAATCAGGCCGACCAGAGCCGAAATGCCGGACGCCAAAGCGTTGCCGGTAATGCCAAGCGCAATGCCTACCGCAAAGATGTACGGCAAATAAGCGAATATAGACTGGCTTGCCGCCGCCAAGTATACGGACATTTGCCCCAAGCCGAAATAATCCCAAGGAAACTGGCTCAGAAATGAAAATATCGCAGCGGCCGGCAATACAATCATCGGCAGCATGTAAGCCCTTCCGAGCTGCTGCAAGCTACCCATGAAATTCATTGCGCACCTCCGGTTCGTATGTAAAAAACTTCCGACTTAAGTCGCTATAATCTTGCAAACTCATATCTTCCAATCCAAATGGTAAGCGTTAGCCCCCGTTTTGTCAAAAACGAAAAGCGAGCCGCCTCCCGGCCGCCCGCTTCGTTGGTCATTCATATTCGATCCCGCAGCCGCAAGTCGGGATATAGGAATGCCGCTTAAGGAACGCTACCGCGCTCCTTAAGCCTCTTTTATTTTTGCAGCAGACTCGCGTATTTATGGCTGTAAGTTTCTTGCAGACGCTACTCCCGCACCCATTCGACTTTCGCGCCCAGCGCCTTCAAATGATCGAAGTAGTTCGGATAGGACTTGGCGACATGGTGCGCGTCCCGGATCCGGATCGGCGCTTTCGCCCGCAGCCCGACGACCGTTAAAGCCATAATGACGCGATGATCGTAATGGGCGTTAATTTCCACTCCGCCTTCGACGCCTTCCGGACGGCCGTGAACGATAATTTCGCTTTGGCGTTCTTCGACGTTTGCTCCCGCTTTGCGAAGCTCGGCCAAATAATCGGTAATCCGGTCGCATTCCTTGTAACGGAGATTTTCCACGTTGTAAAACCTCGACGTGCCTTCCGCAAATACGGCGGCGGCCACCATCGCCAGCACGGCGTCGGTCGCCTTGTCGCCGTCGAACTCAATGCCCTTCAGCTTGCCGTTGCCTTGAACGCGAACGATCCCGTCCCGGTGCGTCAGCGGCACGTCCATCATGCGCAGCACGTCAACCACCGCTTTTTCCCCTTGCTTGCTGTTCTCCTCCAGACGATGAACGGTCACGTCGGACTCGGTCACGGCTGCGGCTGCCAGAATGGCGGCGGAGCCGGGATAATCGCCCTGAACAACGTATTTCTTCGCTTCATAGCTTTGTCCGCCCGGAACGCGGTAGAACATCAGATCGTCGCTCGCTTCGATCTTGATGCCGGCTTGCGCGAGAACCTCCAGCGTTTGGCCGACGACGACTTTGGACTTCAAGTCATGCAGCACTTCGATTTCGCTGTCTTCCGCCAGCAGCGGCGTCAGGAACAGAAGCGCGCTCAAATATTGCGAGCTGACGTTGCCGGATACTTTAATTTTGCCTCCGCGCGGCTGTCCGCCTTTGATCGTGATCGGCAGCTTGCCTTCACGGTGGGTGACGGATACGCCAAGCTGTTCAAGCGCGTCGATCAAATCGTCGTGCGGCCGCTTGCCGAGCGAATCCGGGTAGCGGTTAATGAACGTCACATCCGGGCACAACGATGCAATCGCCATCAGAAAACGGAGCACGGCGCCGGCATTGCCGACGTCGAGCTGATCTACGGGGCGAGGGTTGCGCCCGAAGCCGGTGATGACGATTTTCTCGTCGTCCTCTTCCACAACGGCGCCAAGATCGCGGATGCAGCGGCGCATCGCATCGCTGTCCTCGCTGTGCGCGGGATAATAAATCGTGCTGGTGCCTTCCGCCAAAGCGGCAACCAGCAAATATCGGGTCGTATAGTTTTTGGAAGATAATGCTTGAATTTCGCCTCCGAGCTTCGGCGTTGGAGTAACGATTACGTCCATGCGATCCAGTCTCCTTCGTCTGTCTAATCTTTGTTATTAGAAATGATAAGCTCGCGCAAGCGAGTAGCCGGCCGCGGCAAGCGGCAGGCCGATTCCGTACGTGCATGCCATATAGTAGAAGGCAGCCCGATAGCGTCTCTGCTCAAGCATCGCGACCAGCTGCGCGTTCAAGGTCGAAAAGGTCGTGAACCCGCCCAGAAAGCCCGTTCCGGCCAGCGCATACCAAGCCGCATGACGCTCGTCTAACGCGGCTCCGGCGAGCAGCCCCAGCAGAAGCGATCCGAGGCAGTTGATGAACAAGGTGGCGTAATGGGCGGGCTTTCCGTATTTCGCAGCCAGAAGCCCTAACCCGTAGCGGGCGACGGAGCCTCCCGCTCCGCCGGCGACAACGGCGGCAAGCAGCGCGATCATACGTCGCGCTTCCTTTCCGCCCGCCGCTTGGTCATATGCATTCCGGCCGCGGCGAAGAGAATGCCGCCAGCCATGCTGAAGCCGGCATAGGTCGCCGCGGAGAAGATATGGCCTTCCCGCAGCATTTCCACCGTCTCGACGCTAAAAGCGGAAAACGTCGTGAATCCCCCCAGCACTCCCGTCCCGATTCCTTCCTTCCAGAAGGCGCCGATCGGCTTAACCGCCGCTTGACCGCTCAGCAATCCAAGCAGGAAGCTTCCGAGCATATTGCACAGCAGCGTAGCGTAAGGCCAACTGCCGGCCGAAGCCGGCCCGAAGGCGAAGCCGGTCCCGTATCGCGCCGCGGCGCCCAAAGCGCCCCCTATCGCAACAGCCATCGCCAGCTTCATAACCGCCGTTTCCAGCCTTCCATAATGGCGGCCGCTACTTCTTCGGCCGTCATGCTCGTCGTATCGATGATTGAGTGGGCGAAATCGTAAACCGATCTGCGCTGTTCGAGCAGCAGAGGAACGCGATTTTCCGCGTCGCCGGCCAGCAGCGGCCTTGCCGGATCCGCTTGCACGCGGGCGATAATGTGCGAAGCGTCGGCCTTCAGCGCCACAACGTAACCGCGTGCCAGCATCGCTTGGCGGTTACGCTCCGCCAGCGGCGCTCCGCCTCCCGTCGCAACGACGGCAGGCCCGGGAGCGTTCATGACCGATTCGATCACTTCGCTTTCGATCCGGCGAAAGCTCTCTTCGCCCGCTTCCGCGAAAATCGCGGCGATCGGACGGCCCTCTCTCTCCACGATTTCATCGTCCGTGTCGATCCGGAGCCAGCCGAGCTCATCGGCCAGCAGGCGGCTTACCGTCGATTTGCCCGTTCCCATAAAACCGACCAGCACGATTTTGTTCGTTCCCGTCTCCAAACTTATGCACCTGCTTTTCCTTTTCAAGCCTTTCCGCTTTAACGCTTTAAGCCCTTAAATTTGTTTTAGCCGTTTACAAACTATCATATCATGTTTTCTTTGTCTCCGGGTATAAAAAAGTTGCATCTGCCGTATGGATGATAAAAAGCAGTAACGTTATTCGAATGAGAATTAAGGAGTGATGCGCCGTGAACGGATCGGAACACGCCGGCTCCCACCCGAACGACAAACGGATCAGCGTTATTATGGATCCGAATCACCCGCTTTGCCGGGAGGATGTCGTCTGGATGCTGGAGTATATCAAAAAAAAGGTGGCCGACAAAGACCCCTCCTTGCTAGGTCTTGCACAGCCACGCTTGATTCAAAATTTTCATGCTTTCGCCGAAGCGGCGATGTCGCTCGTCCACAGGCGACATTGCTCCGAGCAGGAGGCCGACCGCATGCGCAGCTGGCTGCGGGAAGCGGCTTTCGGCCTTTGGCCGGAAAGCGGCAACTAAGCGCCGCGGACAAGCTTAGCCGGCAGACGTTCATGCATCGCTTCCGCCGAAGCTTGGCCCCCCGGGAGCGGCCGAATCGGATAACTGCAGCCGATTAGGACAGCCAGTTGTGATGGAACGTGCCTTCCTTGTCGACGCGCTTGAACGTATGGGCGCCGAAGTAGTCGCGCTGCGCCTGCAGCAGGTTGGCCGGCAGACGTTCCGTCCGGTAGCTGTCGTAATACGCAAGCGCGCTCGAGAACGCCGGCACCGGAACGCCGTTCGCTACGGCTGCAGCGACGACTTCGCGCCAAGCGCCTTGGTACGACTCCACAATATTTTTGAAGTAAGGATCCAGCAGAAGATTGCGCAAATTCGGATCGCGGTCGTAAGCGTCCTTAATGTTTTGCAGGAAGCCTGCGCGAATAATGCACCCGCCGCGGAAAATCATGGCGATGTCCCCGTAACGCAAATTCCAGCCGTATTCGTCCGACGCCGCGCGCATTTGCGCGAAGCCTTGCGCGTAGGAAGCAATTTTGCTGGCGAACAGCGCTTTGCGGACCGACTCAATGAACGCCGCCTTATCGCCCTGGAACGGCTTTCTCTCCGGACCGCTCAGCACTTTGCTTGCCGCGACGCGCTCTTCCTTCATCGCGGACAGGAACCGCGTAAATACGGATTCGGTAATGATGGAAAGCGGAACGCCGAGATCAAGCGAGCTTTGGCTTGTCCATTTGCCCGTGCCTTTCTGGCCGGCGGAATCGAGAATGACGTCGACCATCGGCTTGCCGGTTTCCGGATCGTATTTCGAGAAAATATCCGCCGTAATTTCGATCAGATAGCTGTCCAGCTCGCCCTTGTTCCACTCCGTAAAAATTTCGTGCAGCTCTTCGGTCGTGCAGCCCGCTACCGATTGCAGCAAATCGTAAGCTTCGCAAATCAGCTGCATGTCGCCGTATTCGATGCCGTTGTGCACCATCTTGACATAATGGCCCGCGCCGTCCGGACCGATGTACGTGCAGCAAGGATCGTCGCCGACTTTCGCGGCAATGGCGGTCAGAATCGGCTCGACCAGCTTGTAGGCGGATTCCTGGCCGCCAGGCATAATGGCAGGCCCCTTCAGCGCGCCTTCTTCGCCGCCCGATACGCCCGTGCCGATAAAGCGGAGTCCCTTCGCTTCCAGCTCTTTGCTGCGGCGCTGCGTGTCTGGGAAGTAAGCGTTGCCGCCGTCTATAATAATGTCCCCTTCCTCAAGGTGAGGAACGAGCGATTCGATCGTTGCGTCCGTGCCGGCGCCCGCTTGCACCATGATCAATATTTTGCGCGGCGTTTCGAGCGATTGTACGAATTCCTCCACGCTGTATGTAGGGAACAGGTTTTTGCCGGCCGCTTCCTTTATCAAATCGTCCGTCTTCTCCCGCGAACGGTTGTACACCGATACGGTGAAACCTCTGCTTTCAATATTAAGGGCCAAGTTTTTGCCCATGACTGCCAGGCCTACGACACCGATTTGCTGTTTTGCCATCTGGTCCTTCCACCTTTTTATTCAAATTTTTAGTCAAATCCCATTTTACTGTTTTTTCAAACAAATGAAAACATGCGAAAGACCGATTGTGCGCCGATTCCCTATCAATAATATTGACCCGTTCGCAAAGTTTGTCTTATATTGCGGCAACCGAAGCTGAAACGAATGAGTCGTCCCTGACATCCGGACGAGGCGTTTCGGCGAGAAAAGAGAAGCAAACAAGGAGCTGCCCGCGATCGTGAAACGCCCCCATGTCCTGCATCGATCAGGGGCGCTCTATCCCGGCAGCTCCTCTATTCCCGTCTCTATTCCATCCATCCGTTTACTTCACATCTCCAGCTGCAGCATCTCGGCGCGCAGCGCTACGAGCCTTTCCTTGGAAGCCGCAACCTCCTCCTGCAAGCCGTTCTGCAACGCCTCGTGCAATACGGACAGCTCGTAATCGAGCTCGTAACGGAGTACCGGCACGCGTTCCTCCGCCCGCTTCGACTGGTACGCCTTGATCATTTCCTCGATCGTAACGACCGGTTTCTTCTGGTAAACAATCCGATGTTCCATGCCGGACACCTCCACAAGTCTAATAATTTCGCCGAACATTATGTTCTCAATGACGATCTGGCGGTCCTTGATCCGTTTGACCACCGCATGTCCACGTGTGTCATTTATCAGCTTTTCGATCAGCTCCGACAGCTTTTCGTCCTTAATGATATAATCGCCCACGATTTTGTAACGATTTTTCATGCGCTGAAACCGGAGTTTGACCAGCTTGCGTCCCGTTCTTATCGAAATAAGAAACTGGTACTCCGTCTCGCTCCAATACAAGGAGTATCCTTCCTGAATAAGATCGCGGATGAGATTTTGGATTTGCCGGCGGTCAAATCGCAGCTCCAAATTGCAGTACTCGACTTCGTAGCTTTTGTTCACGGCAATCCCTCCCTTGCTTAATCGATTCGATTAGTTAGCTGAATGTTCTGACAATTCATTGCTTATTCCTATCTTATACTCCATCCTATGTAATGGCAACTTGGATTATTGACTAATTTTAACGCCCCAAGCGCTTATTGCGCATAAAAAAATAAAATCCGCGCCTGTCCCTCCATTTTCACCCGTTCTTCATAAACCGGCGTTTCCGGTATGCTATAATGAAGCCAGATTTTAGTCCGCAACGAGCGGCGGGACTATCATTTGCAGACTCCGCTCCAACCGGACAATTCCGCCCCAGGACAAACAAAGGAGTGACTTTAAGCGATGACGATGCACAATACGAGCGAAGCGCCTTCGACATTCGAAGGCTTCCGCAAGGCGGACTTCGAAACGTTTCATATCGAAGGGCTGGAAGGTAGAATGGAAGCCATCCAGAACCGGATTCAACCGAAATTCAAGCTGATCGGCGAAGAGCTGGCCGCCCGCCTTTCCCCTTCCGCCGGACGCGAAATGTTTCTCCATATTTCGAAACACGCGCGCCGAACCGTCAATCCGCCCAAGGATACGTGGCTCGCGATTTGCCATAACAAGCGGGGTTATAAGGCGCACCCGCATTTTCAGTTGGGTCTGTTCGACGACCATCTGTTTCTTTGGTTCGCCCTTATTTACGAGCTTCCGAACAAATCGGCCATTGCGTCCGCCTATTTAAACGACCTGGACAAGCTTGTGGACGCCGTGCCGCAAGATTACGTCCTGTCGGCGGATCATATGCAAAAAGCGGCCGTTCCGGTCGCCTCGATGGACAAGGCGCAATGGCGGGAGACGCTCGTTCGCTTCCGCGACGTCAAAAAAGCCGAGTTGCTGATCGGCAAACATATCGAAGCCGGCAACAAGCTGGTGCAGGACGGCCCCGCTTTGCTGCGGTACGCGGAGCTGACGTTCGAAAGTCTTATGCCGCTTTACCGCATGGCGATCTCGCAGATCTAGCCGACTGCCGCCCTTTCCGCGGCGAACGGCTAAAGGCCATGAATCGCGCCCCATCGGCTCGGTTCATGGCCTTTGTCTCATTCCGCTTGCAATACGGCGATTCGGCCGTCCAGCCGCTTGAATCTGACCAGCAGCAGCGTTGCGGCCAGGCATAGCAGTCCGCCGAGCAAATACGGCAGCCGCAGATCGACCGTAAACAGGAAAGTGCCGAGCAGCGGCCCCGCAATCCGTCCCAGACTGTCCATCGACGAGCTGAGCCCGGAGGCGATCCCTTGGCTGACGGTCGTTTTTTGCGTAATAAGCGACGAAACGCACGGTTTAATAAGCGAATTGCCGGCGCCGAACACGGCAAGGGACAGTACAGCCCACCACAGCGAGTTCGCCCAGAGCAGCAGCAGGAATCCGGCAGCCGACAGGATCAGGCCGAGCCCGATATATTTCGGCTCCTCGCCCTTCTTCACTTTACGCCGCACGAAGCCGCCTTGAATGAGCGCCCCGACCGCACCGCAAACGAAAAACAAAATGCCGACCTCGAGCGGCGTCACACCGAACCGCTCCATTCCGAAAAACTGCAGCGTCGCCTCCAAGCCCGCCAGCGTAAACGTAACGAAAAACGCAAGCACGTACAAATATTTGAGCGGACCCGAGAAAGCGGTCCACCGCGAAGGCCTACGTCCGCCCCGGCCGGCCCGGCGCCGTTCCGGAGCAAGCGATTCGTTCAGCTTCCACGCCGCCAGCGCAAGCGTAAGGAGGGCCAGCGCCGCTGCCGCAAAGAACGGAGCTTCGAGGGCGATTAAGCTGAGGAGCCCGCCAAAGCCGGGTCCTAACGTAAAGCCGAGCCCGATCGACATGCCGACGAGCGCCATCCCCTTCGTCCTTTTGTCGGGCGGCGTAATGTCCGCCACGTAGGCGACGATGACGGACGTCACCGCGCCGGAGAATAAGCCGCCAAGCACGCGCGAAGCGTACATCATAATCAGGCTGCCGTTCGACAGACCGAACAACAGGAAGCTGACGGCAAAACCGGCAACGCCGGTCAGAATGATCGGACGCCTGCCCGCCCGGTCCGACAAGCCGCCCCAGAACGGGGACAATACGAACGATATCGCGGAATAAATGGCCAGCATATAGCCCGTATGGCGTTCCGCTCCGGCGGGGTCGGCGCCGCTTATCATTTCCGGCATAACCGGAATAATAATCCCAAAGCCCAAAAAGGTGGTCGCAAGCACAGCCATGACGATAGCCAATCGTTGATCCTTCATTTTCCGTTTCAACCTCCTTCCGCTATCGTACCATATTCGTTCCGAAGTGCCATATTAACAATTGAACATTCGTCGAACTCGGCCCGTACCGCAAAATTGCTCCTTGCATTCCGAGACGGTTTTGCTATACTCATCCTAGTTTGTTTACAGCTCTCACATCAGTAGAAAAGGCAGGGATGAAAAGCGATGGATCACAACAAAACCCCGCTGTTCACCGCGCTCCGCAACCATGCGGCGCATAATCCGGTCCAGTTTCACATACCGGGACATAAAAAAGGTTTCGGCACCGATCCGGAATTTCGCGAATTTATCGGCGACAACGCGTTGTCGATCGACCTTATCAATATAGCTCCGCTGGACGACCTTCATCAGCCGACAGGCGTCATCGAAGAAGCCCAGAAGCTTGCCGCCGACGCTTTTGGCGCGGATTACACGTATTTTTCGGTACAAGGCACAAGCGGCGCGATCATGACGATGATTTTGTCCGTCTGCTCGCCCGGCGATAAAATTATCGTTCCGCGCAACGTCCATAAGTCGGTCATGTCGGCGATCATCTTCGCCGGCGCTCGTCCGGTCTTTATTTCGCCCGCGCGCGACGCCAATCTGGGCATCGACCACGGCATTACGACCCGCTCGGTCCGCAGGGCGCTGGAACGCCATCCGGACGCCAAAGCCGTGCTCGTCATCAATCCGACTTACTTCGGCATTTGCGCCAATTTGAAAGAAATCGTCGATCTCGTCCACTCGTACGACATTCCGGTGCTTGTCGACGAAGCCCACGGCGTGCTCATTCATTTTCACGAGAAGCTGCCGATGTCGGCGATGCAAGCCGGCGCGGATATGGCGGCGACCAGCGTCCACAAGCTGGGCGGCTCCATGACGCAAAGCTCCATTCTGAACGTGCGCAAAGGCTACGTCAACCCTTACCGCGTCCAAACGATTATAAGCATGCTGACGACGACTTCGACGTCGTACCTGCTGCTCGGCTCGCTCGATACGTCCCGCCGCAATCTGGCCATCAACGGGCACGAAATGGCGGAGCGCGCCATTAAGCTGGCGACCTACGCCCGGGAGCAAATCAACCAAATTCCCGGTCTTTACTGCTTTGGCGAAGAGCTGCTCGGGGACGAAGCCACCTACGATTACGACCCGACCAAAGTGACCGTCCATGTGCGCCATCTGGGCATTACCGGCTACGACGTGGAGAACTGGCTGCGCGAGCATCACAACGTCGAAATCGAGCTTAGCGACATGTACAATATTTTGTGCCTGATCACGGCCGGCGACAACGAAGAATCCGTCGAGAAGCTGCTGGCCGCCCTTCGCGACTTGTCCGAACGGTTCCACGAAGGCGCCGAGGCCCGGGAGCTGATCGTCAAAATCCCGGACATCCCGCAGCTGTCGCTGACGCCGCGCGACGCCTTCTACGCCGAGACGGAAACGATTCCGTTCAAGGAGTCGGCCGGCCGGATTATCGCGGAGTTCATTTACGTGTACCCGCCGGGCATCCCGATTTTGCTGCCGGGCGAGGTTATATCGCAGAAGAACATCGATTACATCGTCGACCATGTCGAAGTCGGACTCCCGGTGAAAGGTCCGGAAGACCGGAGCATCGAATTCGTAAAAGTAATCGTGGAAGAAACGGCCATTTCCTGACGGCAAACGATTGCCGGGAGCCTTTCGCCGCTGGCGGATCGAGGCTCCCGGCTTTTTTTCCGCAAAACAAAAAGAGGCCTGTCCGGCCTCTTTTTCATGTTTTCTTACGCTTGGTTGTTTTCGTTTTCGGTGCGGGCGATTTCTTCGTAGATGGCCGCTACGCGGTCCCATTCTTCATCGTCCTCGATGCCGACAAGGAACGCTTCCCCGTCTTCTTCCTCGATGCGGAAAATAACGCCGTCCGCTTCGATATCGTTGCGATCCAGCAATACGGCGTATACGTTGTCCTCGGACTCGAATGTATATACCATCACCATCTCGCGTTCTTCGCCTTCGTCGTTCGTTACGACGAAGACATGCTCCTCATGCTCATGGTCATGGTTGCAGTTTTCGTCATGGACGTGCTCGCTCATTTGTTTACCCCATTTCAGTAGTTGATGCATTTCTTCCGTATCGTACCATGACCGCCATCTCCGGTCAAACCATAAGGCGGCTTCACCGTCTCGCCCAAGGACAAAGGCGCCTCGAACTCCCGGTAGCCCGCGAGGAAGACGCCTTCACCTTAAGATTCCGACGAAATCAGCAATTCGGATACCGTTGTCCATTCATCGTCCGGATTGACCTTCAGAGAGAAACGGACCGCATATTTCCCGGCATAATCGAAGCTGTATTGCACATCTTCCGTTCTGTACCAGAAATTGTCCTTCGTAATTTCCTGCGTTTGCGACTGGATCGTCTTCTCTTTGCCCCGAGGATCGACGATCGAGATTTTGATGGCCGATATGCTGGTTTTCAAATTATCCACTTGCGCGAATACGCTAAAAGTATATTTATTCCCTTTGGACACCTTGCCGAAAATCGCGTTATCCTTGAATAACACAAGGTGCACATTAGGTTTTATAATGGTCGCCTTCTTGCCGGCATTGTTCCACGTGACTTGCGCGCCCAGGCTGTCTGCAACCTCCCGCAGCGGCAAATACGCTTTGCCGTCGATTACGACCCCGTCCTCTCCGGATTCGCTGCCGTTAATGTATACCCGCACGCTTTGCACCGCTTCGTCCGCAAATATAACCGTGCCCCCCGCGAGCATAAGCACTGACGCCCACATGACAACTTTCTTCCATTTCATTTTCCGCCATACCCTCCATCCGGCTATTTCTGGATGTTAGGTTATACTCGATTCCTGTCCGAAAGTTGCGGTCGCGGCAAAAATAAAGGCCCGCTCCCCGCCCGCCGCGGAAGAAAGCCTGTCAAAAGTTGTCTATTGCTGCGCTTGCCCGGGAAATGAAGACGTATCCCTTCCCTTTACGAATAGGTTCTCGTCAAAATGCAAGGAACCCCTTTGCCGATCGCTCCCGGCTCCTGCATGCGGTTGTAATAGCTCATTCCTCTTGCGCACGGCGTTTTGCAAACGGCGCATGTGTCCGAAAGCACCAGCTTATAATGATATTGCTTTCGCTCGCTTGCCGGCTTTTTCGTTTTTTTGGCGGCGCTGCTTTTTCCTTTGCTCATCGCGTTTCCCTGCCCCTCTGCTGCGTTCCTGATTGCATCGTATGCAGCAGAGAAGACAAATGCGCCCGGCTTAAAGCGTCAACCGCAACAATAATTGACGGCAGGCCTTAAACCTGTATAACGGCCGGCGGCTCGCCGCAGCGAGACGCCGGCCGTTTACGATTTAACAAAGGATCGTCGCCTCAAGCTAGAATGGAGGCAGATTGTCGAGGTTGTTCGTCGGATCCCCGTCTGCGTCGCCTCGGATGTACGTTTCGCCGTCGCGTCCTTTAAACGCGTTTACGCCGGCAATCCGTCCCGCCTGCACTTCCTGCAGCGCCGCCGTATAATCGAGCACCCGTCCCGAAGACGTCTGGAACGAAGTGATGTCGCCGTCGCCGTTTTTCTGCACGGCTACGAAACGTTCTCTGTTGTCGGCCATACCTGCGCCTGTCTGTTCCATTTCCATCGCTCCCCGCATTAGCGGGCTTAATGCCCGCATGTAATATCGGACCCTTTATAACATGGGCGGAAAAGCCCGTTTCTATGCAAGGTTGTCACGAAGCGGGGCTGCCCGCCGCAGTCGCCCGTTCCCGTCCGGTTCGTTCCGCCGCCCGCATAATGGCGCTCCGGATGCCCATACTACAGATGGCGCGTCGGAACTTTTTCAATCGCCAGCTTACAAGAATGGAGGCCATTATCGATCATGAATCTGGAAAGCAGCTACGATTGCTCCCAAGCGTCCGTTGACCTTCCGAAACTGCTGGAGCAGCTGGATGCGCTGCAGCGGGCGGGCGGAGCTTCTGCGGAAACGGAACAGCAAATCAACCATCTGCAAAATCAAATCCGGTTTATTCGAAATAAATGCAGCATTCCCGGCCAAGCGGAATAATTTCCGATTGGGCTTATACGCCTAAAGAGCGTTTCCGGGCCGTATTTTCCGCCTATAGGGGCAGGCGGGTCACTTCCCTTTTTTGCTTCTGCGCATGGCGACCGCTTCGTTCGTTTGCTTCACCAGCTGATTCCCGTATACCGCAAAAGCTCCGCACAAAATGCCTTGCAGCACGCTTTGCACGTTAAAGCCGAGGATCAGCGAAGCAAAAACGATCGCAACGGCCGTCACCGCGTAAATAATCGACCAATCGGGCACGCGCGGCGTTTGCTTTAACGCATAGCCGATGACCCAACAAGCGACGACAACAATCATAAGACTTGGATCAATGAGCTGTTCAACTTTCTCCAACATCAAACATCACTCCTTGTCCATCTCTTACCGTACCGGAAAGTATCGGCGAGAGCCCGCTTCGGTCATGCGCCCGGCGATGCTTCTCTTTTCGATGCCGGCCATCGTGCCGAATGAATACGGGGCTTATTTATATGGTATGCGTTCATCCGGTCGCCATACGAGTGCTTTGTCCAATTTTTTTTGGGGCGAAGCTACGCCTCCCCTTCCGGGGAGGCGGCTTCGATATCGCGAACGGCCAGCCATGCTCCGCCAAGCAGCAGGCGGCCGCGCAAGGCGTCCACCCGTTCCACGACGCCCTCCGCCAACCGCTCCTCGTACGGATCGTAAAGGCGAAGGCGGATCGGCTTGCGATGCTCCATCGATTCGGCCACGATATTCGAAATGCGTTCCCACTCGCTTTCGTCAAGCTCGATTCTCCGCCTGCGCCTCGACTCCCGTTCCCTTTCGTTAATGGCCGCCTTATGCTCGGGCAGCATCATCCGGCTCGATTCCCATAGGCCGTTGCCTTCAAGTTTTTTTCGCGTCATTTGTAATGGCCTCCTATCTTCGCCGAGCGGTCGAGCGCTTGGCCGGCCGCCGTCTTGGACACGGCTCTGATCAGAACGGAGTTCCCGTATTTGCGCTTCAAAGCGTCGACCGCCTTCTCCAGCGCCATCGACTTCTCCCGGTCCATATCGAACAGCGACAGCTGGTATTCGGCGTCGGACGTCAGCTGCGACAGGCTTACGCCGACTCTGCGGATCGGCAGGCCGTCCCAATGCCGTTCGAGCAGCTTGCAAGCCCAGCGGTAAACGTGGTTCGTTATGTTGGACGGATCGTCCATTTTCATCTGGCGGTTGAAGCCCGTCGGCCGGTCGTAATCGGCGCCCATGCAGCCCACCGTTACGACATGCCCCATAAACCCAAGCTCCCGGCAGCGCTGGCACACCAGCTCCGTCAACTCCAGCAGCACGACTTTAATCTCCTCCAGCTTCCCGTAATCGCGGGGCAGCGTCATCATATGGCCGACCGATTTCGGATCGACCCGATGGGTCCCCGGCGCGACCGGGCTGTCGTCGATGCCGCGGGCAATCCGCCAATACAGCTCCGCCTGAATGTCGGAGTTTTTCCCGAACTTCCGGCGCATCATCTGCTTCAGCTTCGCAAGCGGCGTCTCCGCCACGCTGCCGATCGTCGGCATGCCCATCGCGTGAAAATGCCGGGTCATCCGGCTGCCGGACATAAACATATGGCTGACCGGAAGCTTCCACAACGTCTCGGCCAGATTGTCCTTCGATAACATATAAAGGCCGCCGTCGCTTTTTTTGGCGTAGTTGTCGCATGCCATCTTGGCCAAAATTTTGTTCTCGCCGATGCCGAACCGCGCGTAGACGCCCGTCTCCTCCTGAATGCGGCGCTGAATGATCCGCGCCAGCTCCTCCGGACCGCCGTACAGATGAAGCGATCCGGTCACGTCCAGAAATTGCTCGTCGATGCTGTAGGGCTCCACCAGATCGGTATAGCTCAAATAAATGTCCGTAATCTGCATGGACACGTCGATATATTTTTGCATCCGCGGTTTGATCACGACGAGCTCGGGGCACTTGGCCAGCGCCTCGCCGAGCCTCTCGGCGGTCGTAATGCCGCGGGCTTTCGCTATGGGGCAGGCGGCCAGCACGATGCCGGACCGGCGTTCCGGGTCGCCCGCGACGACGACGGGTTTATCCCGATATTCGGGATGCTCCGCTTTCTCCACCGATGCATAAAACGATTGACAATCCGCGAGCATAATGACATTGGCGTTATTAGCCGGCATAGCCGCTCACCAGCTTCGCGGTCCAAACGGAATTCGCCGCGGCGGCGGCATAATCGATCCGCTTTATGAACATCACAGGGTCCCTCCGCAAGCTTCTTACGGCTCCGCGTCCTTCTCCAAGACGGGCCGTTTTGCAATATTCGAACAGAACTTATGTTCGCTATTATTATATGCCGAACAAGCGTTCTTATTCCACAGGATTTTTCTGCCTGCCGCTTTTTGGGCGGAGGCGAGGCTGCCGGACGGCGGAATCCGTTATAATGGTAATGACAGGAACAAAAAGCAAGGAAGGAGCCTGCACATGAATATCGCGAAATATTTGATTATCGCGGGGGCGGCGTTAACAGTTATCGGCGTGCTGTGGGCCGTTATCGGCAAATATATCCCGCTCGGGCGGCTGCCGGGAGATATTGCCGTCGAGAAGGGCAATGTGAAATTTTATTTTCCGATCGTCACCTGCATCGTCATCAGCGTCGTCCTATCCCTTATCGGCTACATCGTTAGGTGGTTTTCCAAATAAAACGGCAGCCTGCCCGGGCGAATGGCTCGCTTAGGCTGGCTGCCTCTTGACGTAACGTTGTTACGATTGAACGGGTGCGGCCGCGTTGCCGGCCTGCTGCGGTGCGGCCGTGCTGCCGACCGTGCTGCCGGCCGCTGGACGGCCGGGCCGTTCATCCTCCGCCAGCTCGATCCGGTACGTATGGAAGTAACGGATGGCGCAGACGGCGAAGAAAAAAACGAGGTAAGAAACAATAACGATAAGCGAAAGGCCAAGCCCCGCTTCCATATTGCCGTTGTAATACAAAAGCGAGCGCAGCCCGTCCACCAAATAGCGGGTAGGAATAAAGTTGCTCACGAACCGGTGGAAGTCCGGTAAGCTCGTAATCGCAAAGGCTCCGCCGCTTGTAAAGATGCCGAGAATGTTGATCGGGAACATGAGAAGCATCGCCCATCGGCCGAAAACAAGAGAAACCGTCTTGAACAGGAACAGCATCGTCCAGGACGAAAGCAGCGTAAATCCGAATATTTTCCATACGTTCGCGGAATGGGAGGCGCCAAATATTCCAAAGACGAAAATTTGCGCCAGCAACGCAATGCCGAAACCTAAAACGAGGCTTAAAACGAATTCGGCAAGCATAACGGCCGAATGCGTCAGCTTGACGCCCTTTTCCCGCATCCGTTCACTTATTTTGGACGTATAGCCTTGAATCATCTGCGTGCCCATCAGGCCGCCGATCGAGCAGATCATAACGAGTATAAACGGCGTCATCCCTTTGTTTACGTTAGACGGCAAGCCCAATGCGTTTGCGGTTGTTGCCGCAACCGGCTTCTCGAGCAGCGCTGCGGCTTCCGGAGAAAGCCGGGCTCCGCTTGCGGACAAGCTTCCCGTCATCTGCTCCACGATCGCGGCAGACAACGCATCCGCCGTCTGCTGCAGCACGCTTGTCGCGGCTGAAGTCGGAATTTGCCCTGCTCCTTCGTTGATCAAAATTTCAACATGAGCGGGCTCCGCATCCGACTGTCCGGACTGGAGCGCTTGTTGAACCTTTGCGATTGAGCCGGAGAAGTCCTCGGGGATGACGATGGCGCCATACGCCTTGTTCTCCTTCAAGTAATCGACAGCCTTCTGTTTGCTCGGCTTCTCCGTCCATTCGAACGATTGATCTCCGCTGCTTGTCGGCAATTGATCCATAAACGCCCGGCCTGCCGCGGATTGCGCAAAATGCTCGTCCTCATTGACGACGACAAGCGGAAAATCGGTCAGGCGCTGAGCCGCTCCGTTAAATACAGGCAAATAAACGCAAATCATGGACATCATAAGAAGCGCGATTGCCCAAACGGGAAACCACGCGATTTTCACTTTTAATAACCTCTTCATATGATCAAACTCCCAAATGCTTATGTTTCGTCGCGACGATCCGAAAATATAAATTTATTTTTCATCAGCCGCAATATCAAATATAAAATATCTTTGTCGTCGGCGCTCAATTGCTCGAATTGGCGCGCCAGCAGCGCGTCGTCCTCGGGAATCGGAATAAGCTCTTCGCCGGCTTCCGTCAGACGGATATAGTGGCTCCGCCGGTCCTCCGGATTCGACATCCGCTCGACCAATCCCCGCTTCTCGAGCGAATCCACCAAATAAGTGATGGAGGCGGCCTTCAAGTTTAGCTTGGCCGCGAGCTGGCTGGAGGAGCTATGCCGGTTCTCCTTGACGAACGCCAGGATGGAATATTGGTTCAGCGACAGCTCATGGCGTCTTAAATGGTCGCCGATCGATTTTAGTCTAGGGGCCGCCAATTGCTTCGAGATTTCCTTGAAAGACTGAATAAGTGTATCAACCGAAATTTGTTCGTCCATCGTTTCACCCGCTTAATAATATACTCTATGATAATTAAAAACTTCTAAGTTGTAAACCATTATTCGTTTAATAAATCATGGAAAAACCGCAATAAACTTAGATTGTTCTAATATTATATGAATTAAATTAACCGTTTTCATCGAGGTTTATTCCCCCGTCAACCTTCGATGCCCGGCAATTGTCCGCGAAGGTCAAATACAAATGGTCAAATGCACAGGGAACAAACACCCAAGCTATTCCGAAGCGCAGCGCATAAGGTAAAGGGTACTCCAAATACAAGGAGGTGCAGTGAAGATGTCCGGATACGGTTATGGTGGCGGTTATGGAAGCTTCGGATTTATATTGGTCCTTTTCATTCTGTTGGTAATCATTATATGTGGCTGCGGTTTTTTCGGCGGCCATAAAGGCGACTACGGCTATAAAGGCGATTACGGCAAAGGCTGCTAATAACTGAATCTCGCCATAATACCGCCTGTACTCTTCTCTCGAAATATAAACGACGGCAGACCCGGATTCCCCGGGTCTGTTTTTTTTGCGATAGGCTCCTCTTACAACTACCGGGCGCTTGCTGCATATGATGGGAGCAAACCTATTCATGCAGGGAGCTGATCATTTGTACCATCCAGATTATGACGAGCGCGGAGAAATTGGCCCCAAAAAACCGACAAGCCAAATGCAAGCGCAAGCCCAGCAGGCGCCGTCGAAAATAACGCCGTCGGCCGCTAGTCCAAAGTCATTCAGCCAGGCACAGGGAAGTCCGGCGCAAATTCTTCCTTCCAAACCGGCAACTCAAGCGCAAGCGGCCCAAACGCCGATCATCAACCTACAGACGAGCCCGAATTTGCAGGTAAGCCAAACGCAAGCAAGCCCGGGGCAAATTTTGCCGAGCTACACTGCCCCTAACCAGCAGGTAAGCCAGGCGCAGGCGGCCCCGGCCCAAATTTTGCCGAGCTACACCTCTCCCAACCAGCAGATGATCCAGGCGCAGGCGGCCCCGGCCCAGATTTTGCCGAGCTACACCTCTCCCAACCAGCAGATGATCCAAGCGCAGGCGGCTCCGGCTCAAATTTTGCCGAGCTACACCGGTCCCAACCAGCAGATGATCCAGGCGCAGGCGGCTCCGGCTCAAATTTTGCCGAGTTACACCGACTCCAACCAGCAGTTCAGTCAGGCATTGGAAAAAAGCGCGGCGCAAATTTTATCCGCTTTAGCCGGCCCCAATCAGCAAATTAGCCCGCTTCAGACCGTTCCGGCCCAACTTTTGCCCGTGCACGCAGGGCCGTACATCCAGGCGGCTCCGGCGGAAATATACCATGTCCAGGCAGCTCCGGTCCATGCCGGCCTGGGGCCGAATAAACCGTATAGCCCGGCCTTTACGGGCATGAAAGGGGAAGTAAGCCCCGCCTCGGCCGGTCCGACCCCGGTGCAGCTCGTATCGAACGTCGAACCTTATTTGGTGGACACGTTAAAAAGCCTGATCGGCTGCTGCGTTCTGGTGCAAACGACATGGGGCCCTCTCGAGGGCATCCTGATTGAAGTAAGGCCCGACCATATCGTGCTCGAGCTGCCTCTTCACAACGCTTATATACGAATCGCCGAAATCGTATGGGTCATGCCGAAGAAAGAGAAATGTTTCAAGTAACCGATTCGAAATCTTAGTTAGTCGTAAAAAGAAGCGCCCCCGCCTCTTTAACAGAGGCTTGGGGGCGCTTCTTCGTTTCGTCCGCACGTTTAGCCACCCGAAGTAGGCGGCTGGAAATGGTCATTTGTCTCTCCGGCACATACCCAAGCCACGGAGCTCGGCCATGCATATGGTATAGAGTACTCCACGACAAGGAGGTGCAATGAGAATGTCAGGTTTCGGTTATGGCGGACACGCATTTGGGTTCATTTTAGTCCTCTTCATCCTGCTGGTCATTATTGTATGTGGCTGCGGCTGGGGCGGCTACGGTAAAGGATACTGACAACCGGAACTCCATCTCTCCCTGTACCAGAATATACACCGCTATCGTACCTCCCCCAAAAAGGCCCGTTTAGGGCCTTTTTGGCGTTATTTGCACGCCGTGGCGCCGACGCATATAAACTCCGCGAATTAGAAAATATAACATTTGCGTAAAAAGCAGCCTACTCGACAACATGGAGGTAACGAGATCAATGAGCTTAATCCCGTACGAACCGTTCCGTCATTTCGAGAACATTCGAAAGGAAATCGACCGGCTCATGCCTAACGATTTCCATTCCTTTAACTTGCACCGCAATTGGGGAAGCTTGAACGTCGACGTGCACGAGACGGAAACCGAGGTCGTGGTCCACTGCGATATTCCGGGGCTCGAGAAGAAGGAAGACGTAAGCATCGACATCGACAACAACGTCCTTTCCATCAGCGGCACCATGAACAGATCCCATGAAGTAAAAGAAGAAAATATGCACCGCCAGGAAAGATACGTCGGACGCTTCCATCGCTCGATCAGCCTGCCCGCTCCGGTTACGACCGAAGGCGTCAAAGCTTCGTACAAAAACGGCGTGCTGGAAGTCCGCATGCCCAAAACGAGGCCCGGCGACAAAAAACGAATCGACATCGACTTCCACTGACCCGTCGTAAAGGGCCGGTCCGCAACAGGATCGGCCCTTTCCTATGGAGGCCGGTTTGCCACCCACACGTAATCTATGAATCCGAATAAAGTGATTAATAGAGGAGGTGGATAAGATGGCGAAATATTCCCGCAGCGGATCGTTTCATTTTCCTACTTCCGGGACGAAGCCGTTATTTGTAGTGCCGGTAGGAGTGAACGGAACGTTAGCCATTTCCAACAATAGCTGCAAACCTTTCGTATTGCTCTTGAACAATACGGTTACGATTACGGTAAGACCGTACGGTATAGCCCGAATCGGCAGCTTAAGCGGCGGCTTCCCTACGAAAGTCGCGATCAGAACGAAAGGACCAAGCCGAGGAGCTTACATCTTCCAGCAAAGCTGAGCCGAGTCGGCCGAAGCGATGACCGGTTACGTTTGGCCTCTACCGTCGGGAGCGCGTGTTGCCGGAAATGTGGATAGGCCTTCAACAAGGGTAATTTAATACGAACCGACATCGTTCTTCATGCTCTGCTGCGGCTGCACCTGAACGACCTCATAGAATTCTTCCGTGTATTCCGCCTCGACGGCTTCCGCATTCAGCAATTGTTCCAGCAGCGGGATAACGTCCGTGCATTTTTCTCCTTTTATTCCGAGCGTTTCCGCCATAACGCGACCGTCCGGAAAAATACGGATTTGAATTTTTTCAGACATCATGTTTACCTCCTAGAAATCGATGGTCCTTCCTCCACGTTTCAACCGAATGTCGTCGCCTTTATTATCGAACGACGGCGGGGCGTATGCCGACGCATCTCCCTGCCTGCCGACATAGTCTTCGAGATCCTCCCGCGGGGTCGCAGTAACCGCACGCACGTTGGCCCAATGACGGATGGCGCGAATTTGCTCCGCTTGAGTAACGGAGAGCGGAACCGTATTAGTAATCGCCTTTTCGAAATCCTCCAAACGGACAGGCCGATTTTCCGCGTACGCTTCAAAAAGAGCGTCAATAACCAGCTGTTCGATCTCAGCGCCTACAAAACCCTCGCATATTGAAGCCAAATGATCGAGCACGTCATCCGTCAGCTGGAACTCTCCGACAACTTCGTGGTCTTTCAACCGTTTGTTGCAATGAACCCTTAAGATCTCTTTCCTCTCCCGCTTGGTCGGCAAATCGACAAAGAAAATTTCGTCGAACCGCCCTTTACGCATCAATTCTGGCGGAAGACTGGAAATGTTGTTTGCCGTTGCGATAACGAAGACGGGGCTTGTCTTTTCTTGCATCCAAGTCAGAAACTGACCGAAGATACGTGAAGAAGTACCGCTATCCCCGTTGCTTCCGATACCGCTAAACCCTTTCTCGATCTCATCGATCCATAGAATGGAGGGGGAGATGGCTTCTGCAGTCTTGATCGCTTTGCGCATGTTTTCTTCGCTGCTGCCGACAATTCCGCTGAAAATTTTCCCCATGTCCAAACGCAGCAGAGGAAGCTGCCACATCGAACTGATCGATTTGCTGATCAAGCTTTTACCACAGCCGGGAACCCCTGTGATCAGTACCCCTTTCGGCGCTGGCAAGCCGTATTTCCGTGCGGAGTCTAGCCAAGATTTGTTGCGCTTCGTCAGCCACCGTTTTAAATTTTCAAGGCCGCCTACATCCTCCAAGCGCAGATCGCTCCGAACAAACTCGAGAATGCCCGTTTTCTTAATGATCTGCTCCTTCTCCTCGAGAATGACCTCGACATCTGCGATGTCTAGCTTCCCGTCCTCGACCATGGCCCGGGCAAAGGCGTTCTCCGCTTCCGACAACGTTAGACCCAACGCAGCTTTCGCGAGCCGTTCCTTTTCTTCGCCCGTCAGCAATATTTGAATTCTGCCGCTTTGCTCGTTTATGCTGATCATTTCATCGAGCACAGCCATAATTTCATCGAAAGTCGGCAGATCGAAATCAACGATCGTAATATCCTTCTGCAAATCCTCCGGAAGGATCATAAACGGGGAAGTGAAAATGACGTTAATCGGATAAGCGCTCTGTTTAATATGCGACAACATATCCCGCAGCTTGCGAATGACTTGAAAGTCGGGAAGCCGTCCTTGTCCGCCGAGGTACACGTGAAAATCTTGCAGTACGACGACGCAAGGCTTATCGTACTTTTCGATAAACTCCAGAGCTTTTAACGGTTGTTTATAATCTCCCTTCGACTGGCCGTTGCCGTCGAGAATGCCGGTCGTTATCCGCCAAATCAACACCTCGCGGGGCGTTTTGATCAACTCCGCATCCTGCGCAACGGAGCGGATCAACGACAAAACACGATCTTCTTCCCATGTCTGAATATATAAATAAGGGAACCGCGCCTTCAATAAGTTTGCAAGTAACGTCTTGGTTCTCCTTTGGTTACCGATTGCCATCGTGCAAGCTCCTTTTTCCCTTTAAAAGTCAATCTTTCTCCCGGACGAGGTCGTCTGCCGTTGAGGCGCCTGTTGAGAAAACGCGAGTTGCTCTCTCAGTTTCACGGCCGCCTGCTCCCTCAGTCCCATAACGGTCACGAACTCGTCAAATGACCGGAAGCCGCCGGTTTCCTGCCGTTTCAACACGATTTTTTTCGCCAAAATGATCCCGATTTGAGGAATCGCGGCAAGCTCCGTTTCGGAAGTCATATTGACATCGATCCGCTTGCCTGCGAACAAGCTGTCCGGAACGGGGGGATCGACCGTTGGTACTGTGCTCCGTTGTTCGAGCGGTTTTGTTAGTTTCGGCGGTTGGATAGGCTCGTTCAGGGCGGATTTGAATTTCCGTTCAGCCTCCTGTCTCAGCTTGGCAATCTTTTCTTTATCCAAAATACTCTCGTTTGCTTTGTATACATCCAATTGGATCAAGTAAGCAGGGCGGATTTTAAAGGCGTGCACCGCCGACAGTACCCATAATGCGACCGCAATGGCAGCGCCGATGCCCGCCCCGGCAGTGGCGAACACGGCAATGACCGCCGCTAAATAAACAATCCCCCAAATTCTCCACCGCTGATTTTTTACGACGGTTCCAATATAGAAAAAAGAAATGAAGCTGACGAACCCGAACGGCACCAACGTTAAGAGAACCCACCAGCTATTGATCAGCTCCCACGTTTTTCCTCTGTCTGTGTAGGTTTTCATTCTTCTTCCGCCTTTCCGTTTCCGCTTTATCCTTTTAGAACATATGTAACCTGTATGGAGTTATCCTCGAGGATTTCTTCCTTCTCCAACAGCAACCCTTGGTTTTTGGCTTTTTCCAGTAAATCGTTGTAGACCCTCTGCTGTAAATAGTGGTTATACGCGGATTCTACCTTGTCCACCCATTCCTCAAACGCGTTTCGATCAGCCGATTCGGGAACAACGAGAACATAACGGCCGTCATCATGGACTAGAAAAGTCGCCTCGTTACTATTTTCAAATAGGAGATGATCGGCGGATTCCGCTGTTCGGAGCGTGCAGCTCCATTCCTCAAGCGCTTGCTTCAACAACGCCTCATCCTTCATTCTTGTCGGGATCAACATATATGATTGCTCTTTGCTTTCCAAACGTTTGGAAATGCCTTCGGCGATTTCTTTCGTTAAGGCGATAGCAAGGGGAATCAATACGACTTCTACGCTCATGTCCTCGTCTCCTTACGTTCATATCCTAATTGCAACAATAGTTCCAAATCTGCCGGTTCCGCCATTCCGTTGGCGGTAATCGTTCCGTCGGGATGCAGTCGAATTTCAAGCTTGTTCGAGATCGACCCAAGCCGCTCCTGAAGATGAGAATATCGGGGCGTTAAAAACCGATATTGTTGGTTTTTGGATCCAATCCACGGCCGGCTAACGTCGTGCAGTTTTTTTATGTAAGGACCGTCAATTAGCAAATCCGTATATTTCAGCAACTGGTGCCAACCTGCATTGTCCGATCGCTGAAGCGTCTCGTAGGTGTACCCCGAAAACGTTACCACCGATAATTGCAGTTCTTTAACGCGCTTCGCGATCTTGCTTAACCCGCCGGCTTGGCTGAACGGCTCTCCTCCCAAAAAGGTGACGCCCTCCAACTCCGGAGCGGACCGCAGCGTCGCTTCAATATCACGAATAAGCCGGTCCGCCTCCCAAATTTCCCCCCCGTTCATATCCCATGTATGAGGGTTAAAACAACCATCGCACCGGATCGGACACCCCTGCACCCAGATGGCGTAACGCAAACCAGGCCCTTCGACTTCCGTTTTCCGTACGATTCTCGATATCCGGATCGATTGCATCCCATCACCTGTTTTCCGCAAGTTTTTATAGTGACGAATCTATGTCCATATCGCTTTTGCGGCGATCACAGACATGGCAGTCGCGGCCTCATCTCCGAAGAGTCGCTCATACATAATAACGACTCTTACAAAAATCCACCCGAACCCCCTGGCGACCATATTAAAAATAAATGACAACACCCCTAACCGCCAAAGAACGAACAATGCAACCAGAAAGAGAAAAAAACCGACACCTTTCGCCCCGAGTCTAGCCAAAATAAGTAATACGATAATCCCGCCGATGATATAAAACAAGCTTCTTCTGTCCCCTCAACTTTGGTAAAAAAAGACGGATTGTTACGATGTGATTTTATCATATAAACAATAGAAATTGTATAAATAGATCAAGAGGTCTTTCAATTTAAAAGCAAACAAAAGGATTGATGATAACTCATAATTCCAGAAAAAACGTGTTTTATTATGATCTAAGGAGAAGATTTACAATTCTGAGCGATTAGTTTAATAAGAAACTATACTCTTCCAGTTGATCTAATCAAGAGGTTGTGTAAACTCTCAAACCGAATCTATATTCCAATAAGAGAGGGTTATTGAGGAACTGCTCCCCGACCTATATCCATGCATGGTCCGGCGGCTATTTTTTTGGAATGCGCCCCTTCAAGTTATCTTTCTCGTCATAGATCAATATGCACAAATCCTTGAAACTCCCTTTTAATTCAAAATATCGCTTCAACGCTTCCTCTTTCGTCATTGGCTCGCCGATCCGCTCCGATTTATACGCGATGTAGTACTTGTACATATACAAGTACTGTACAAGGAAACCACCATTTCTGTAACTAATTGTAGAATTTAATACTTAACCTTGAGCGGCTTTATTCCTCCAGCGTTGCCCCTGAATGTCCCGGACGGCGAATGGCCTAAGGCGCAGTCTTGAATTTTAGGCTGCACTAACCTTCTTCTAAGGATTGCTTAAGGCAATTCCTTCATACTACATATCCGTACTCCTAATAAAACACGCGCTGGACCTGCATTCGATCGTGATGCAGGTCGCTTTTTTAAGCTTGATTTGCCTGCGGCATCGTCGAAAAGCCGTCCCGAGCCGGATTTAAGCCCTAAGATCAAGACAGGATAACGAAAAGGCAACACCGGTGCCAAATCCGGCAATCCCCAGGTTCGGCGTAACAAAAAAAAGAACACCCATAGGATGCTCTTGGAATAATCGTCAATGTTCAAATTGAAATAAAGTACAAAAGCTTTTGTACCCGTTCCGGAAACGGACTCGGGCGGTGATGACGGCCTGTACATAAACGAAGCTCCGGTCCTCGCAGAGGTGGGATAGAAATTTCTTTTGATCAAAAAGCAAAAACCCGCGTCGCACAAGGCTTCGCGGGTTTTCGCATCGTATGATCTGTAGTGGGCTCGAACCACTGACCCCCACCCTGTCAAGATGGTGCTCTCCCAGCTGAGCTAACAGATCGTATTTCGCGGTGACAAGATATAATATATCAAGAACGAGCCCACCTGTCAACACATTTTCTCAATAATTTTAACAAACTTATGCAAGTACCCCAATCGGCTCATAATAGATACGTACCGTGCAACTTTTCGTAACGGCGTTCCGTCATAAAGGACAACCGAAATCATCCATAACAATTTTTATCAAAGAGGTGAAAGCCATGAAAGCACGGCCTGTCATTATGGTCGTTATGTTCGGCCTGCTGCTCACGCTGCTGGGCCAATCCGTTTTCGCATTCAGCGATACGGCGGGTGATCCCAACGAAGACAAAATCAATGCCCTGCGGGATCAAGGCGTTCTAAAAGGCATGGAAGACGATTTGTTTCGTCCCGAAGGAAATTTGAGCTACGCGGAAGGCATTTCGCTTATTGTGAAAGGACTTGATCTGAACACCGACAATATGCGTTTTGTACGGAAACCGCAAGTTTCCGATTATTTCGCCAACCTGAAAGACGAGGCTTGGTATGCCGACGCTTTTATCGCCGCGCATTACAACGGCCTCGATATCCCGGGCGACGTCAAAGCCGATGCGGTTATGACCCGCGAGCAGTACGCGCACAATCTGCTCCAGGCGATGATCGCAAAAGGCGAGTTCGCGTTTATCGAAATGTACGTCATGCTGACGGACGAGAAGGACGTGGATCCAGCGTATATGGACAGCGTTCAGAAGCTGCTCGTTTCGAATGTCGTGAAGCTCGACGAATCCGGCAAATTCTATCCCAAGAATCCGATTACCCGCAGCGAGGCTGCAGGCTGGCTGTACGACGTGATGCAGCAGGTGAAATCGTTGACGCCTGTCGTCACCTTGCCGGAGGAGAATGCCATGCCGCTATCCGATATTGCGCTTCAAGTAACCAAAGTAAACGAAGAAATCAACAAAGTGACGGTTTCCGCCCAAGCTCCGCATCCGGGCTACGGCATCCGCATCTCGTCGATCTCCTTTGAAGGCGATCAGGCATGGATTCATGTCGAAGCGGTGCAGCCGGATCCGGACAAAATGTATCCGCAAGTCATTACCGAAGTTCATGCCGACGCTTATGTGTCCAGCGGCTTTAAACCGGAGCTCGCCAATTCCGGCGACACGGCTTCTCCCGGCTTCAGCGGCGGCGGGGACGACGCCGTACAATCCGGCGGCCTGACGCAATAAACCATCCGAGGCGACAAGACGAGGTTGCCCGCGCAAGTTTTTGCCCGCAAATCGTTAACGCTTGCCGCAAACGAAAGTCAAAAAAAGCTTTCTCCGATCCCAAGCCGGGAAACGGAGAAAGCTTTTTTATGGACTGCCAAACTTGCCGCCCGCCTTCGCGGATTCTTTCACTTTAACGTTGGCCGTCATCGGGCGTCAATCCTTGGTCAACGCGGCAAGAGGGCGAATCGTCCAATCGATCTCCGGCTTGCCGATCCGCCGCAGGATAGCGTTCGTACGGGAAAACGGCCTGCTTCCGAAAAATCCTCGATGCGCCGACAAAGGGCTCGGATGAGCCGACTCGATAATATAATGGCGCTCCCGGTTAATCCGCGACGCTTTATCCTGGGCATGCTTGCCCCATAATATAAAGACGACCGGCTCCTCCCTATCGTTTAACGCCGCGATAATCCGGTCCGTGAACCGTTCCCAGCCGATCCGCTGATGCGAGCCCGCCTGCCCGTCCTCTACCGTCAGCACCGTATTCAGCAGCAGTACGCCCTGCTTCGCCCAATCCGCCAAATAGCCGTGATCCGGGATCGGGCAGCCCAGGTCTTCGTTCAATTCCTTATAAATATTGCGGAGCGAAGGCGGCAGCTTGACGCCCGGCCGGACCGAGAAGCTGAGCCCGTGCGCCTGTCCCGGACCGTGATACGGATCCTGGCCTAGCAGCACGACGCGGGTCCGCTCATACGGCGTATATTGCAAAGCGCTGAAAATCCGCTCCCGCTCCGGGTACACGGTCCCTGCTTTATACCGGCCGTCGAGATATTCGAGCATCTCCTTGTAGTAGCTCTGCTCCATCTCGCTCTGCAAAATTTCAGTCCAATCGTTAAGCAACGTTTGCTGCATGATGCCGCACATCCTCTCGCCCAATCATTCCTGCTTATCCTCGTAAACAATAATAAATAATTGTACAGGAGAATATCGATTCGAACAACCGGACGAACGGGGTCAAGCCGTAACGGTTAGCGTTTTCCGGCCCTTCGGACATTCGGCTGCGGCGGCGTGTCCATGCCGTCGCCAAGATAGTAGTCGACGAGCGTCGACTGCATATATCCTTTGACAGCCAGCGTATTGCGGTAAGCCTGATTATGCGGCAGCGTGTATAGGCGCACATCGGACGGAATCGTCGTCGCATACAGCCTCAGCTCTTTAAAGTCGCTGCTCTCGAACAATATTTCCTCCCGCCAATCCCCCAGCAGATCGCCGTACAACACCGGAGCGTTGCGCGAGTTCACCCGGACGCCTTCGGCTTCAAACAGCCGGACGCTTTGCGAATTGGCATAATCCCACTTATCTACGGCACGAATATCAAGAAGCTCGCTAAGCGCGTCGCCGTCCCACCATATTTTAAAATTAATCGAGGGCTTAACGGCGCTTATTTCTTCGCCATCCGCGTTGTAAATCCCGCCGGCGGTCGACCACATTTCATACCCGCGGTATCTCGGGTCGATATCGGCAGCGGTGCCTCGCGATACGTCCTGCGGCACCTTTCCCGTCCGGATTATTTCGCCGGTGGCGGCATCGGCGTAAAACCATGGGAACTGGTTCACATTCCCGTTCTCGGCTTGTTGAATCGCATATTGCTCCAACCCCGGCCGGTCCGGGTCGATATCGGTAATATGGAACCGGTCGCCATGCACGGCGCCCGCAAAGCTGTATAACGCTTCCCCGTCGTCATCCAGCGTCCAAGCCCCGAATGCGACTTCATCTTTCCCGTCGGCGTCCACGTCCACAACGCGGATCTGATGAAACACTTCTCCGCTAGCCCCGAGATGCTTCCACCGCTGAATCAGCTCCCCGTTATTATAGTCGTACGCCAGCGTAACGTATTGGAAGATGCGGTCGTTATTGCGGTTTTTGAGCGCGGCGATCAGGCTTGGACGGACCCCGTCCAAGTAAGCGATGCCAAATTGGCCGCTCAACGGACCGTCTTCCGCATAGTCGTTTTCAATAACCGTACGGGCTTTTTCCGTTCCGCGCTTCCCGTCGACGACGGAGATGTACTGCGTAAGCGTGTCGGACGCGGGCACGGCTTTGCCGTCGGCAAACCGCACGCCTTCATACGTGCGCAATAGAACCTCCGCTTTGCCGTCGCTGTCCAGATCGAACACCGTAACGTTATCGTTATCTCTCCATCCGCCAAGGCCCGGAACGCCGAATTCGCTGACGGCTGCCGGCGGGGCGTTATAAACGTCGATCGGCGTGTTGCTGTATGGCCCCATGTCGATCCGCCACAAAAATCCTTTCTTCAAGCTGTACGCTTCAACGAAGCGGTTGCCGCTGTTCACGGGGATCCGGGTAACGACATATTCGTATTCGCCGTCGCCGTCCAGATCGCCCGGCCAGCCATGCTGCACGAAATAATCCGCGGGATTGGACGTGATGTCTTTTAGAGGAATACTGAAATAATTGCGCACAGGCGCATCGGCCTCGACTACGGCCTTATCGCTTACCTCTTTCAACTTCCCTTTATGATACGTTTTCACATAATAAGTATTTGTCCGGCTAAGATCCGGTTCCTTATCGGTAAAATTCGTCCCCTGCGTCAGCGGGGCATCGTTCAGCTTCGTCTCTTGCTTCCCCGTCTTCCGGTATACATCGAAGGTGACATCCGCTTGCTCCGTGCCAAGCAGGCGCCAGCTCAGAAACACGCCGCCTTCTTCCGTCTTCAAAGCGGCAAGCCCACGGCCGAGCGCTTCCACAATCCGCGGCTCTTGAGCGGCCCCGTTAGCTGCCGACGCTTGGCCGTTCCCGGCTGAAGCGGCGATAGGAATAATGAGCAGCGCGGCAAGCGCACCCGCCATCCATTTTTGCTTCGTCATCTCTCATCCCCCATAATTGTCGTTACGACAAGATTCGATTGCTACAATAACGGCTTTACTCCGTCCCTGCTGTAAAAGAACGGCCCTTTCGCCCAACTGCAGGCCAAATGCATCAGCAGCTCCGTCTTCAGCCTCTCCCGGATTTCGGCGTAAGCCGGCTGCCCGTACAGATTCGTCCATTCGTTCGGGTCTTCGGTCAGGTGATAAAGCTCTCCGCGAGCCTCTCCCACACGGGCCGCCGCCTCGCGGATCGTTCCTTCGATGTACAAGATGAGCTTCCATTCCTTCGTCCGCCACATATAAGCCGGTCCCGAATGCGGCGCGCTTCCGCCTTTGCCGTGAAACTCGCAGAAGCTTCCCCGCTTTACCGCCGGTCCCAGCAGGTCTGAGCCGGGAAGCATCGGGTTCTCCGGCAACCCCCCCGCTTTAGCAAGAGTGGGCACGAGATCCGCGAGTTCGGCGGGACGGTCGTCTATGGTGCCGCGTTTCTCCTTCGGGATTACGGATCCGGCCAATATAAGCGGCACTCTGACGCTGCTGTCGTACAAATTGTATTTCGTGAAACGATAACGCCGCTCCCCCAGCATCTCCCCGTGATCGGATACGAATACGATAAGCGCATAGTCCAGCCTCCCCAGCTTCTCCAGCTTATCCAGCGCCCGGCCGAAATAATGATCCAGCCAAGAGCAGTTCGCCCAATAGCGGAGGGTGGTCCTTTTCCGCTCCTCGGCGCTCATCCGCTCCCACACCTCCCTTTTTTCCCGGTAATGGGCCAAGCTCTGCTCATGGATCGCATCGGACGCGAACAGATGGGTATCCGGCTCGTCCAGCCACGGCGGCTGCGGAATATCCGGTATTTGCTCGAGCTTGTACAAATCTTCAAACGGCTTAGGCACGTTAAACCCCGCATGAGGCTTCAAAAAAGACAAATAGAAAAACAGCGGCCGTTCCGCGTCGGTGCCTTCGTCCAGAAACTTCAAAGCTTGCTCGGCGACCCAGCCGTCGCGGTGCTGCTCCATCGGGATTTGACTCGTCAGCCCTTTGTAGCCGTTCGCATTCTCCTCGCCGCCGCCGAAGCTTGCGGTTTCCCGGTAATAGGCGGCAAGCGCTTCCGGAGCGTCGTCCCCGATCATTACCGCGCCGTGCTCATAATGTCCGCTTTCCCGCGACAAACCGATCGCCCGAACCTCGAAGCCTCGGGTTGACGGCTGCTCTACGCCATCGCTGTGGTTCCAATGGGTTTTGCCGAAGCCGGCGGTCTGATAACCGGCTTGCCTCAGCAGCTCGGGAAGCGGCTCCGAAGGCAGGCGGCTCTCGTCGAAGAGCCCGCCGTAATTCGTCCGGACGCCAAGCTGCGACGGATAATAGCCGAACATCATGGAGCTGCGGCTCGGCGCGCACATCGGCGACTGGCAGGTCGCCTGGCTGAACGTAATTCCCTCCGCGCTTAATCGATCGATCGCTGGCGTATGAATAGATTCGTTGAACCGTCCGATGCAATCCCAGCGCTGCTGGTCCGTCATAAAAAAAATCAGGTTTGGCAAGGAAGAAGCCAATTCCCCTCATCCCCTTCTCTGTCAGTTACCGTTCATTTGGTTCCCAAGCCGAGCTCTTCCAGCCCTCTATGATGGACTATTTCTCTATAGCGGCTTGGCGTAATCCCCGTATGTTTCTTGAAAATGCGGTTGAAATAGCTCGGCTGGTACCCAACCCGTTCGGCAATGACCGTCATTTTACAATCGGTATGCTCCAGAAGCCGTTTCGCTTCGCCAAGCCGCACATCCGTTAAGTAATCGACGTAATTTTGGCCGAAATGCTGCTTGAACGCCCGGCTTAACGTATAAGAATGGACTCCGTGCTCATAGGCGAACTCCTCCAGCGACATCGCTGCGGCATAATGCCTGTCGGCATGCTCTTTCATGAGATGAAGCACCGACTGCAGCCGGTCTTCATCGCTGCCTGCCAGCTCCTTGATGCACGGCTTAATGATTCGTTCCCCGAACCATTCCGTCACCTCTTCCGCGCTTTGGAGCGCCAGCAGCTCGTCGAATACCCCGTAGCCGAACAGCCGCGACGGCTCCCTTTCCAACTGAATGAGCGTCTGCCTGATCCCGCCGAGCAGCTGCGGCAGCGCGTCGCGCAGCCGTATGCCGGACGCCTCCTCGCCCGAGCACTCCAGCATAAACCGCTTTAGCGAATCCATGGCCGCTTGTTCATTGCCGCCGCGCATGGAAGCGATAAGCTCCTGCTCGATCTCAAACGGATACCGGAGCGGATTTCCGGGCGCCAACGCCGGCTCGTTAGCGTCCAGCACTTGCCGGTGAAGCAGCGGCCATCCTTGCCTGATCGCATATCTTGTTTCACGAAGCAGCTGCGGGACGGACATCGCTTCCCGCGCCCAGCCGCTTACGGCTGCCGTAATCCGTATCCCGTACTTTGCGCTGGCCGCCTCGCACCAAGCCTGCCCCGCTTCCAGCAGCAACGATCTTGCGGAGCATTCCGCTTCCGCATCCCAAGGAACGTTAAGCAGAAGCGCCATGGACATATCGTGAAAGTTAAGAAGCTCGGAAGGATAAGGCAGCATGCCCGCCTGCCGTTTCAACAGCTCTGCCGCGGCGAAAGCCGTCATCTCGCCCTCCCCCTTCGCGTACGTTCCTGCCGGAAGCGGCTTCGGCCGGACCCGCGCGTACAAAATGATGAACCCGGAGTCCCGCTTCCTCCACCCGCTTTGCGCCAGCCGTTCGCGCAGTTCCGTCTCCGAAGATGAAACCAGATGGCCCTGAGCCAGCTGCAGCAGCAAGCTGGACCGGACGAGCGGCTGCTGCCTCTCCAGCTCCTTCAGCAGCTCGTCCCGCGCGCGGCTCATCCCCGTCCAGCTTCGCTCGATTCGCTCCAGCTCGTCGTCGCCCAGCCGCAAATCCCGCGCCCCGCGTTCTCCCGCCAGCATCGTCAGCAGTCGGCCAAGCGGCCGATACAGCCGCAATGAAGCAAACCAGGACAGCAGAAGCGCAAGAACCAAGCCAGCGGCATTTATGCCGACGATCACGCGGGACATGGATAAGAGCGGCGCCGTGATCTGCGTCAGCGGAACCGCCGAGACATAAGTCCAGTCATTGCCCAGCCTGCGGAACTGTCCGGTCATAACCGAATACGTTTCTCCCTTATATTCGAACCGGAAAGGGAGGGAAGCTCCGTCTCTGCCCGCTGCCTCTTGACGAAGCGCGTCATATAAGCCCTGCTGCTCTTCTGCGGGGGGCGATATCCATTCGCCCGTTTCGTCCAACAGCAGCGTATGGCCGCCGCCGGACGGCGTCAAAGTCTGCAGCAACATGTTCAGGCGCTGCGGATCGAGCCTCATCGTCAGCGCTCCGAACGGCCTGTCCCCGCCGTCTGTCAGCTGGGTTACAAGCATTGGAGATCCGTTATCCGAGGCTCTTGTCCAATAAATCGTCTGCATCGGATCCAGCAGCCCCTCGTATCGCGCCGCGCTAACCGGGTCGCTCAAATAATCGTAACGCGTCGCATCCATCGTAAGCGGCTTCGGCTGCCGTAGATACAGCTGCACGTCCCCAATCAGCGAATTGGAGTCTCGCACAATAAGAAGCGTGCGGTACAGCTCGTGCACCTGTTTATATTTGAAGACGAAATCCAGCTCCTTCAGCCTGCCGTCAAACGTCGGATTAAATGCCCACTGCGAGAAGGCCAGTTCGAGATCGTCCAGCTCTTTGTCCGCCGCCTCGGCCCGCTGCTCGATTTGCTTCGAATGGCTTTGCTGCAGCACCCGTTCCATACGTACGGTTACCCAGCCGTATAAAGCGCCTCCCGTGACGAGGCCGGGGACGCAGGCTATAAATAAAATAAGTATGAGGCTCCGCAGAAAATAATGCCCTTTCGGATGCCGGCCCGCCCAATATTTGATCCGCATCGCTTTGCTTCCTCCTTTCCGGAACGGATACATTCGGGATTAACCTTTAACCGAACCGACCAAAGCGCCTTTGGCGAAATGCTTTTGCAGGAAAGGATAAACGACCGCAATTGGCGCTATCGCCGTCACGATCGCGGCCATCTTCAGCATTTCGGTAGGCGGTGCCTCGATCTGCTCCCCCGGCGCGACGAGATCGACGTTGGAGGCGCTAAGCAGCATATTTTGCAGCAGCACCTGTATGGGCCATTTATCCGCTTCGTTCAAGTAAATCAGCGCCGAGAAGAACTGGTTCCAATATCCGACGGCGAAAAACAAGCCGAAAGCGGCAAGCGCCGGCAAACTGAGCGGAAGAACGATCGAGAACCAGGTGCGCAAAACCCCGCAGCCGTCGATCGAAGCCGATTCCACCAGCTCGGCCGGAAGGGAGTCGAAGAAGTTTTTCAACAGCAGCACCGTCCACCCGTTCGCAAGACTCGGCAGGATCAACGCCCATATGCTGTTGATCAGACCAAGCTCCCGCACCAGCAAGTAGTTCGGAATAATGCCCGGATTAAACAGAATCGTCAGTAAAATGAGCAGCATAATCGCTCTTCTGAACTGAAATTGCTTCTGCGACAAAGCAAAACTGAGAGATGCGGAAACGGCCAAGCTTAACAGCGTTCCGGCAACCGCGAGAAAAGCGCTGTTGCCAAGCGATCTCGGAAACGCGGGAGTAGACAGCAAATAACGGTATGCTTCCAGAGACCAGTTCTCCGGGAACAGGACGATACGCTTTCTTAAATATTCGCCGGGATCCGTGAACGAAACGACAACCACATAATAAACGGGAAAAATCATGACGATCGCAAGCAGCGCAAGAAACAGCGCGTTCAACGACTGTCCGAGCCGCTCCGGCCAATGATGGCTTCTCACAACGCAACATCCTTTCGCATATATGGCAAACCGGGTTTTATTGCCGTCCATTAGAAAACACCTTCCCCGCCCATCCGTTTCGCCAGCTTGTTGGCCAGAAGAACGAGCGCAAGCCCGACAACCGATTTGAATACGCCGACGGCGGTGCTGTAGCTGAATTCTCCCCTCTCGATCCCAACCCGGTAAACATAGGTATCGAATACTTCGGCCACTTCCGATACCGCTCCGTTATACATGAGAAAAATTTGCTCGAAGCCAACCTCCATAATGTCGCCAAGCCGCAGGATAAGGAGCACGATAATGACCGTCCGGATCGCGGGCAGCGTGATATGCCGAATCTGGCGCAGCCGGCCGGCGCCGTCGATCCTGGCCGCTTCGTACAGCTTCGGATCGATGCCGGCCATAGCCGCCAGAAATACGATCGTGCCCCAGCCGGCTTCCTTCCAGATCGCCTGCAGCGTCACCATCAGCCAGAAGCCGTCCGGATTCGTCAGAAAGTCGGCTTTGGACAGTCCCATCCGTACAAGCAGCTCGTTGACAAGCCCGTTTCCTTTCGCAAACAAAACTAACGTCAACCCTGCGATAATGACCCATGACAGGAAATGCGGCAAATAAATGACCGTCTGGATCACTCTCATAAACGCGGCGCTCCGCAGCTCGTTCAAGCAGATGGCGATCAGTATCGGAAACGGAAAAAACAACAGCAAATTCAAAAGGCTGATCGCAAGGGTGTTGCGGAACAACAACGAAAAATCCGGATTGGAGAACAAGGCGGCGAAATGCCGAAGCCCCACCCACTCGCTCCCCGCAATTCCCTGAAAGGGGGAATAATCCTGAAAAGCGATAATGATTCCCCACATCGGAACATACTTAAAGATAAGAAAGAAAACGATGCCCGGCAGAGCAAGCAGATACAACGCGCGGTCTCGCTTAAATCGGGAAAGCAGCCTCCCCGCTTTGCTCCTCCGGCCGCTGCCGCGCACTGCTTGGACCCCCAATGGATGTTCCGTCATGTTTATGGTCGGCAGCTCCTTTTCGCTATGCTCATTGACCGGTCCGTTTCTTGTAGGCTGCCGTCATTTCGCTCGTCATGGCTTTGAACCGCTCGTCTTCCTTAATCTCGTTCACGAAAGCGTCCCACGCTTCTATGGACTCGCGGCCGATAATGATTTTGGCCTTCAAATCTTGCATTTTTTTGTTCAAATCCGGCAATATCGCCTTTCCGGTCTCGGACTGCAGACCTGCGGCAATGTCCGGAACGCTTGTCTTATCGCGCTCCAATTCGACCTTCTCGAACAGCTCGCTTGCCGCAACTTCCTCTTCCGTTCCTTCCGCCTTTTCGACCGGCAAATGAATGACATTGACAATATGGTTGAAGTCCGAGGCATTGTCGGCTTTCCGTTTCTCTTCGTCTACCACTTTTTTGCCGTCTACGACCTTATAATGAATCCCTTCCAGACCGAACCGCTGAATGTTGAACACCTCTTCGTTCATCCAAGTGTCAATCAGCTTCAAGATTCGCTTCATCTTATCTTCCGGCACCGATTTCGGGATCGCGAGAATCCCGTTATAGCCGGATCCTTTCGGATTGTACCCGTTCAAATTCGTCAGCGGATAAAAATCGGTATACTTGAAGTTCGGGTCGACCTTCTTGAGCTCGTCGGCATAGATGTTGCGCATCGTGCCGGTCTTGTCGACGATTATGCCCGCCTGATTGCGCTTGAACAATTCGCGCGCCTGGTTCAGCTTGAGCGACAGCAAATCTTCCGGCATCATGCCGGCTTTATAAGCCTTGGACAAGTAAAGAAGCGATTCTCTCGTTTCCGGCAGCAACGCCGTATACACCAAGCTGTTGTGCGTTTCATCCCACTTCCAATGGCCGTTTACGCCGGTGAACGAGCTTTCGATCGCCCCAAGCACCGGTCCGATGTTTCCGCCCCAGCCCAGATCGTCCGGGCTAATATAAGCGGCGAGCGCCGTCGTGTCTTTTTTTCCGTTGCCGTCGGGATCCCGTTCCACGAAGGCCTGCATCGCCGCGAACAATTCGTCCGTCGTATCCGGCACTTCGAGTCCCAGCTTGTCCAACCAATCTTTGCGTATAATAAAAAACGATTCTCCGGTTACCGGTCTTGGCCGGGGAATGCCGTAATTGTTTCCGTCGGACGCTTTGGTCGTCTCCCAGGCGTTCGCGGGGATACCGTTCACTAATTTCGGGTAATCTTTAACGTATGGAGTTATATTCCAGAACGCGCCTTGCGACACCATCTTGGTAAAAGTGCTGTTGAAAGGGTCGTTGATCATGATCAAGTCGGGAATATCCCCGGAAGCAAGCGTCAAGTTAAGCTTGTCGGTATAAACATTGTTGGAAACCCACTGAATAGACATTTTGGAATGGGTCGCTTTTTCAATCGCGCGTTTAATGACGTTGTCGTCCGCAGCGGGAACGGCGCTGGGCGTTATCGTCATAATGCTTAACTCGAGCACATCGTCGGCTGCATCCTCCCCGATCTTGTTATTGTCGACGGCTGCCCCGTTGCCGCCGCAGGCCGTTAACAGCAGCAGCATAACCGCCAGCACGGCAGAGATCGATAAGTAAACCCGGTTTGTTGATTTGGTCATGGTTCCTCTCACGGCTCCTTTATATTAGTTGTCCCATTGGTTTTATCGGAATTATGAAAGCTAAATCCTGGCCAGGAAGCTTTTATTCACTATATGAAACGGCTTCATTTCCTGCAATTAGATTTTTTTGCAGCCTCTATGCGGCCAATGTTCAAATAAAAAAGCTCCGCGATTAGCCAATTGAGATTACCTTGGCCAATCGCAGAGCTCCGGTATGCCGGTCGCAGCGAAAAATAATGAAATTAGATAGAAAAAATCGCAAAGCCCGTAACGAAGGCTTTGCGATTTTTTCCACAATCCGTATGCCGGGAACGGGGGTCGAACCCGTACGGTTGTCACCAACCGCAGGATTTTAAGTCCTGTGCGTCTGCCTATTCCGCCACCCCGGCAGGTTGTGTGTTCAATGGTGGGCCCTGAGGGACTCGAACCCCCGACCAATCGGTTATGAGCCGACCGCTCTAACCAACTGAGCTAAGGGCCCTGACAATATGATTGTTCATTTCTCGTAAGGTTGGTTGCGGGGGCAGGATTTGAACCTGCGGCCTTCGGGTTATGAGCCCGACGAGCTACCGGGCTGCTCCACCCCGCGTTAATAACCGTCTGTCTGAAAACCTTCGATCGAAGTTCTTCAAGGACGATCGACCGCCTTTCAGCGGCAGTTTTATATCGCCAATCACAAAAACGAGTGTCGAAACTAAACTTTCTGATCAGGTCAGAAAAGATCAAACTCGAACGGCGACAAAATTAAATATACATGAACCTACCGTATAAAGTCAAGCATTTTTTTTAAATTATATAAGGAAGAATTGGCATCTTTTTATTTATGATTTCATTCAGGGAACATAACGGACGCCGTATTTTCCTTTGCGGGACCGGAACACTTCGATTTCCTTCGGGCAGTCGTAGCCGTAAATCCACCAGTCGTTTTCCATTCGGCGGACAAGGCAGCCCGCTTGAAACTTCGTATCGTAAAGCCGAACCCAATAAATCCATTTCATCGAATAATCCCTCCTTGTTTGAGGTTATATTTCCCCAAACAAGGAGGGATACATGCGTCATTTAACCGACCGGAACCGCCTCTGCGGTACCGCCGCCGTCGGCTGCCGGCTTCAATTCGCCTTCGGCCGGACTCGCAGGAGCGTTTTTGATTTCGGTCAATATTTTATTGCCTTCCGTTTCCCACTGCGCCAGCGCCTCTTCAACCGTCTTCGTCCCTTGCACGACTTCTTGGAACAGTTGGTACGCCGGCTGCTCCGCCTCGTAAAGCCGCGGGTATTCCCGCAATTGCTTCTCCGTATCGGTGGATTGCGGCGGAATCGGCTTCACCGAAGTGAACGCGTTGATATTGAAGGTTAAACCGTCGCGCGGCTTGATGAACTCTTTGCGGGCGGTCAATTGGTAATTGTTGCGCGACTTCAGCTCCGCCCACTCCCGGCTGTTCGTAAATTTGATGAAATCCCATGCATCGTCCGCGTTTGGCGCGTTAACGTTAATGCCCATCAGATCGCTTAAATACACATTGCCAACCCCTGGCATTTCTTGATGCGAAGGCATCGTGACGACGTCCCATTCAAACGGTTTGAAATCCTGAATTTTCGACGCGTTGTCCATCGTCGTTTTAATTTCGTTTGCATAGTAGTATTCGCCGATGGTCATCGCCGTCCGGCCAAGCAAGAACAGGTCGCCGCCAATCGGATTGGAATAGTAGCTGCCGTCGGCGTTTTGCTTGTTCATGCTTTCGTAGACAAGCGACATATCTTCCTGCGTCGGAACGACGTGATCCTTGTACAAGCCGGTCATCGTTTCCCATACCTTCTGCCAGCCCGGCTCGTTAACCGTCATGCGCTCCAGCTTGTCGTCCCATTTTTTCAAGCCTAGCGGGGCGCTGTACGTTTGCATGTCGTAATAACCGTCGGATCCCCAGCGATTGAACGTCATGCCGAATTGACGCTCCCCGCCTTCGCCCTTGCTGAGCAAACGGGCCAGTTCGAACACTTGGTCCCAAGTCATGTTGTCCGTAGGAAAATCGATGCCCGCTTCGGTAAACATCGTCTTATTGTAGTAGAGAGCCGAAGAATTGAACGTCGGCGTAAGCGCATAGAGGGCGTTGTCGCCCGAAGCCGCCTTGATCCCGTCGACCACGGTCGGAACGTAGTCGGAAATATCGAATTTATCCTGCGTAATAAGCGGATCAAGCTGCTTGAGCAAATTATCCTGCGTCAGGCGCTTCAAATAGTTGTAGTCGAAAATAACGACGTCAACCGGGTTGTCGCCGGTAAGCATTTTCGTCAGCTGCTCGTAAGTGTCGGGCTGCTTTTCGTTTTCCCCGTTCGGGTTATCGAACCGGCTGGCGCTGTAATCGACCGCAAATTGAAATTCGATATCGATATTCGGGTGCGTATATTCATAGGTGTTCGTATATTGCTCGCGCACCCAGGAATCGTTATTGGCTTCGCCGTATAACACCCCGATGCGAAGCACTCTATTTTCGGCCGACTGATCCCCGCCGCCGCTGCAAGCGGAAATAAGCCCCGTCAGCATCGTAACCGAAACGGCCGTTGCGGCCAGCTTGCCGATCCATTTCCATTTTCCAGTCATTCGCTACTTCACTCCCCCAATGTTTTCGGCCGCGTAATGACGATTCGCTCGCCGTCAAATTCCATCGTCGCCTTGTCTTTAATGTTCAGAGCGGTCAAATATTCCTTCGGTACCTGCAGGCGCCCTACGCGGTCCACGACGACGTAGGCTTCATGCACGGAAGATTGCAATCCTTTCGTTTCTTCTGAAGATGCCGCCTCACCCCCACCCGGAATAATATTCGGATTTCGCTTGATGAATTCCGTGCTGGTCAAGCCGTCGCGGATCGCAACGACGCGGTCCACTTTGCCCGCAAGCGACAAATCGTGAGTAACGATGACGATCGTGACGCCAAGCTCGCGGTTCAACCGCCGGAATATGCCCATGATCATATCCGACGTGGCCGTATCGACCGAGCCGGTCGGCTCGTCGGCAAGCAGCAGCTTCGGCCGGTTGGAGAGCGATATCGCGATGGCGACCCGCTGCTGTTCGCCGCCCGACAGCTGGTGGAGCTTGTTGTGCATCCGCTCCTTCAAGCCGACCCACTCAAGCAGCTGCTTGGCATAAGCGCGGTCCGTTTTGCCTGAAAGCATCATCGGCATCTCCACGTTTTCGAGCGCCGACAAATACGGAAGCAGATTGCGCGCGTTATTTTGCCAAATAAAACCGACCGTTTCGCGTTTGTACTGGACGAGCTGTTCTTCCGTGATTTTGAGCAAATCCCAAGGGCCGACCGTCACTTGCCCGGCGGAAGGGCGGTCCAGCCCGCCCAATATGTTCAGCAGCGTAGATTTGCCGCTTCCGCTGTTGCCGATAATGGCCATCAGCTCCCCGTCCTCCACCTTCAGGTTGAGGCCTTGAAGCGCAACGACTTCCAAATCGTCCGTTTTGTAAATTTTGACTAGTCCTTCGCATTCGATCATCGTCTATCGCTCCTCTCCCATTTTGACCGCTTGATGAACGCGCAGCCTGCGGATATGCAGGAAGAGCAGAATGGCTCCGATGACGATCATGAAGCCGACGACGCCGTAAAGCTGCAGCATATCCTGCGAATTAAACACGACCCGGAACGGCGGAACCGTATCGGTCACGTTCTCGGCAGTTTGCAGGAACGGAAGGAACAGCACGCTCGTCAGCTTGCCGATCCCGATGCCGAGACCGATGGACAATCCGGCCGTCAGCAATTGTTCGAGCAGCAGCATACCCGTCAGCTGTCCTCTCGAAAGCCCCATTGCGCGCAGAACGCCGAACTGAACAACGCGGCCGGACAGATTGAAGAACCAATAGAGCACGTATCCGACCAGCGTGACGATGACCGATACGAGGAAGCCAAGGCTTAAGATGCCGAATATGCCGCCCCTCGTCGGATGTTTCGCCTGCGTGAGCAGCTCGTTGCGCACGTCTTCCACGGACGCTACCGCAATGTTCTGCTCGGCCAGCTTCTCCAGTATCGGAGCGACCTTCGCGCCTTCCTCCATGCTGAGCCACACTTCGTAAGGCATGATAGGCAGCTGGTCGTAAATATAATCGAGATTCGCGATAATGAACGGCGACTGATCCGGATATTGGCTAGGCCAATAAGGCAATATGCCGACGATAACGAATTCCAGCCTTCCGTCCGGGAACCCGGCGGTAATCGCGTCGCCAAGCTTAAGCTGATACTTCTCGGCAACGCCCGTCGGAATGATCGCCGCGTTCTCGTAATACCCGAGATTGTTCAAATAATAGTTCGGATGGACCGGATACAAGTCCTCGCGGAACCAGCCGACGTCATCGAAGTCGACATTGTCGATGCCCATGACCGTCCCCTGGCCGATGGAGCGGCCGGAGACGACGATGCTCGCGTTCGTTTGCAGGACGCGGGCAGCCGCTTTCACGCCTTCCAGCTTGCGGAATATTTCGAACGGAGGCTCGTTGTATAAAATTTTTGTCGGCGTCGGAGGACCGCCGTTGCCTCCTCCGCCTCCTCCGCCTCCTCCGCCATTGCCGCCACCGCCGCTACCGCCGCCGTTGCCTCCCCCGCCTCCGTTATTGCCGGGGTTCGCGAATTCGGCCGTGCTTTCCCATACCGTCTGAATGATGACGTCGGTTCCGTACCGGTACAGCGTCCTCTCCTCGGAGTTCAAATCGATCGTCCGCGCCGCGGAAGCGTTGTACACGCCGAGTCCCAGCGTCAATATAAGCAAAATCATAAGCGGATAATAGCCTTTGGACGAACGGGAAAGCTGCGTAAGCGTCAAATAAAGCGGCACCGGGAGAAACTTGCGCCCGAGCAGATTAAACAGCTTGAGCAGCCAAGGAAACAGCCTTAAGCAAAACAAGCCGATGGCAAAAATGGACAACGCCGGCACGAAAAACAGAAACGGCTGAACGTTAAGCTGGTCGGTCGTCATGCCGGTCTGGAACGTAAGCATCTGGCGCTCGTTGAACAAATACCAGCCGTAGCCGGCAAGACCGAGCAACGCGACGTCGATGAACCATCTTTGCCAGACGGGTCCGCGGTCCGACCGCGCCAGCTCGCGTTTATAGCTGACGATGGAGGAGCGGGCGTACAGGACGGCCGGGATGACGGTCGCAAGAATCGCAAGCAGCACCGCAGCGCCTCCGGCAATGATCGCTTCCGTGCCGAAGCCTACCGGAATCGATTTCCGGTTGACGAAAGAGAGGAAGCCGTTGGCCGAACCGATGCTCTTCGCCATAAACCATCCGAGGAACGGGCCGGCCGCCAGCGCGACGGCTCCAAGCAGCAGCCCTTCCAGTAAATAAATCCATATAATTTGCCGGGTACCCGCGCCTCTGCTTCGCAATACCGCGATGTCGCTCCGCTGCTTGTCAAGCGCTTGACGTGCGTTCATGGCAATGAAATAGAACACCATCGCCAGCATCGGAGCGGCAAGCGTAAACAGCATCGTCTGCAGCTGCAGGCTTTGGGCCCGGAACTCGCTAAGCGTCGAAGCGAACGAAATTTCCACCTTCGTGTTTTGCAGCTTCTGGTAAAGCTCGACGTTTAGCCTCTCGAGCGTCCGGCCGAGCGGATTCAGCTCGCTCGTCTGGATGTCGGACAGATCGAACACGTAATACCACGAAGCGTTCTGGATCGGTACGTTGTCCTCGGTCATCAAGCCTTCGAAAGCGGCTTCGCTGATTTGAATCGAGTTCATAAGCGATTCCAGACCTTGGAACCAATACGGGTCCGTGTCGTTTGCCGGCTTGTAAACCCCGACGATTTTGACCTTTAACGTCAAGTTCAGCCCGCCGTAAACGGGATACTCGAAAACGTCTCCGACATGAATGTCGTTGCGGTACATCGCTTCTTCAAGCATGACCGCCTCCAGGACGCCGCCGCTCTCCCCGCTTTCGGAGAACCAAGCGCCTTGCGTCAGCTCCGTCTTCTCCTGCAGCCCCGACATCGTCGAAATCGTCAGCTGGCGGCTCCGGCTGGCGTCCACTTTGGTCGGATCTTCGGGTACGACGTCCGTGCCCCGAATGGAATAGCTTCGGACGTAAGTTTGGCTTGGGAAGCCGATAAGCTGCGGCACTTCATTCCCGATATAGCCGTCCACGTCATTCAGCTGTCCGGGGTCGGTCTTCGTCCCTCCCGGCGCTTGATAACGCATAAGGAGCGATCCGGCCGGGAGTCCTTCGCTTTTTTCCTTAAGCGATTCGGAAACGACGCGCTTAAGCGCTCCGTCCGCATACATCGGAATGCTGGTCGCAAACGCGACCGCCATAATAAGGCCCATGAGGGTGCTGACCGTAAGCCAGCGCGTATTCCACATTTTGCGGAATAAAAATCGAAACAGCGGAATACCCATCGGCTATCGACCTACCACTTTCTGCCCCGGCGTCAGCCCCTGCAATATTTCGATCTGCGTCGCCGTTTGCTGGCCTACCTCCACATCGACCTCCCGTTTGCCTTCTTCGTCCACCACTTGCACGTACGTTCGCGATCCGATCGTACGCAAGGCGGACGGAGGAATGACGATGGCGTTCTCCTTGCGGTTAATAATGATGCTGATCGACAGCGGCATGCCGCGCGTCAGCCCTTTGGGCATTTCGTTAAGCTCTACGTGCATGAAATCTTCCAAGCGTTCGAGGTCCTCTTCGTTGCCGTTCTCCGAATCCGATTCGGTCGCAAGCGGCAGCTGCTTCACCTTGCCTTCGACCGTTCCGATATTGTTGATGCTGACCGAGACGGGCATGCCGACCGCAACTTTGGACAACTGATCCTTCGTCAGCTTCGCGGCGGGAATCAGCACGCTTGTATCCGCAATCGTCGCAATCGCCTTATAAGCCGTAATCGCATCGCCTTTCTCCACCTTGACGTCCAGGATGGTGCCGGCGAACGGAGCCGTCAGCTTCGCTTTGGCGATCTCCTCCTGCAGATCGGCGATTCCTTGGCGCTTCTCCTCGAAGGCAATCGACAGCTCCTCGAATTCGATCGGATCCATCGTGTCTTTATTGCGCATCGTTTCCTTCATCGACAGCTCTTCCTTGCGGAAAGCAAGCTGTTCCGACTTGAGCTGCTTCTGCAATTCGTCCACGTCAAGCTCGCCGATGAGCTGGCCGGCGGCTACCTGGTCTCCGCTTTTGACGTACAAAGCTTTCAAGTTTTTATCTTCCAGCGTGAAATAAAGCGGCTCCTCCTTCGAGGAGAGCATCTTGCCGACGACTTGAATCTTCGTTTCCAGCGTTGCCGTCGTCACTTCGTATTCCGGCTTCTTCGAGATTTGCGGCGGCGCGATGGATGGAAGCACTTCCTCCTCTCCCTCGTCCGGGAGCAGCGAGCATGCGCTCGTAAACGCCAGCGAAGCGCCTAAAGCGACGGCCGCCGCTCCCTTAAATAAACTTCCCGTCCACCATTTCGTAAACATGATCGGCAACCTCCAAAATTGTAGGGTCATGAGTAGTCATACAAATCGTAACTTCTTCCGTCCGGATAATCGTTTGAAATACGGACATAATTTGCGCGGCCATGCCGGTATCCAGCTCCGCCGTCGGCTCGTCTGCAAGCAGCAGCTTCGGCCGGTGCGCGATCGCTTTGGCGATGGCCACGCGCTGCTGTTCGCCGCCCGACAACTCGAACGGCCTGTGGTGCATCCGTTTTTCCAGTCCAACCATCGCCAGGCAATGCTCCACTCTTTCCTTCCAGAGCGACTTCTTCACGCCGGCCATCCGCAGCGACAGCTCTACGTTTTCCTTCGCCGACAGCAAAGGCATTAACGCGAAAGCCTGGAAAATAAATCCGATGTCCTTGCGCCTTACGAGTGTCCGCTGGTGATCGTTCATGCTATGGAACGGGCGGCCGTCGAACCAAATCTCTCCTTTGCTGGGCATATCCAGACCGCCTAGACTGTTCAGCAGCGTTGTTTTGCCCGAGCCCGAACGCCCGCGCAGCATGACGAGCTGTTTCGGCCTCAATTCCATATTGATGCCCTTTAAGACGTGCAGCGGCGCGCCTCCGACCTGGAAGGTACGCTCCACGTTCGAAACCGTCAGCAGCTTGTCCTTGCGGCCGTCCGCCGCTTCATCCGCCGCGTTCGATTGCTGCAAGCTCATCTTGCGTTCCTCCCCCTTTTTCTCCTGCTTGCCTCTTTCCCCAACTCATAATTCTCATATACAATTTTTTAGACGCTGCATGCGGCGGAAATGTTACGTTGCATTTCAACTTTTTTCTAAAATATCCATAGTTCCAAAATCGGCTTCTTTCGATCTAGGCAAAAAAAGTCCCGCTTCATAAGCGGGACTTTCCGGACAAAATCGCTATACTTTAAACTTGCTGACTTCGTTTTTCAATTGGGCGACGATATCGTTCAAGTGCGATCCTTCTTCCGCGATATGCGCAGCGAGCTTCCGCTGCTCGTCGATCGAGGACGCAACCTGCTCCGTTAAATCCAGATTCGAAGCGGCGGCGGAAGCCGATTGCTCCATCGCCGCGCTTACTTCTTCGGAGCTTGCGGACATTTGTTCCGTAATCGCGGAGTTTTCTTGCAGTTGTTCCGTCATTTGGGACATGGACAGCATAATGGCGTCCAAGCTTCGCTTCAGCTCGGCGACGCGTTGTCCGCCCAGCTCGAACGCTTCCGTCGTCCGGTTCATCGAACCCGACGCTCCGCTGATTTCCATTCGGGTCTTGGAGACGAGCTCGCCGATTCCTTCCGCCGACTCGAGCGAACCTGCCGCCAATTTCCGGATTTCTTCCGCCACGACGGCAAAACCTCTCCCGAACTCGCCGGCTCTGGCCGCTTCTATCGATGCGTTCAACGACAAAATATTCGTCTGGCTTGCAAAGGACGTAATACTGTCCGCAATCAGCCCGATTTCTTTCGAACGGATTTCGAGCGAACCGATCGTGTTTGCCAGCTGTTCGATCTCCTGCTTGACGTTCTCCATCTGCTCCAGCAGCCTGCGGAGCGCTTCCAGGCTTTGATCGACCTGATCGGAGGTGGACATCGAATGATCCGCGATCGTCGATGTGTTGGCGGCGATCCGCCCGATGCCGATCGTCATCTCTTCGATCGCTTTGGCCGTTTCTTTCGCTACGCCGGCCTGGATTTTAGTCCCGTTGGTCATCTCGCCGGCGGTTGCGGCGACTTTCTCCGCTTCGGCGGCCGATTGCTGCGAAGCGGACGCAAGCTGGAGGGAAGAACGCTCAACCTCGCGAGCGCTAGCCGTAATGCCTCCGATCAGCCGGTTCATCGCCGCGATCATTTGGTCGACAGACCTCGCAATATCGCCAAGCTCGTTGCGTCTGTATTTTTTGTCAGGTTCAATCGTCAAATCGCCGGCCGCCACGCGGGACGTCTTGGATACAACCGAGGCTAGCGTACGAATAACGGACCTGAGCACAAAATAGGCGAGCAGAGCCATGACCACAACAATGACGATAGCGGCAACGAAAACGATGTTTCTCATCATCTCGATTTCGCCGGAAATCCGGTTCATCTCTTCCCTGGAGTAACCGTCGAGCAATTGGCCGATCGCATCCAGGTTCTCCCGGCTTTGGGCGAAGAGTCCGAGAATGGCCGGCTCCTCCTGCGCGGCTTGTCCATCGGCCGCAGCTTGCGCAGCCGCTTCCGTCCACTTGCCGAAGCTGTCGTTAAATTCGGCGACCAGCTCGCCTAACGGCTTGCCTTCCATCACGTCCGGGTCGCTTAAGCCGGACACGTCTTTTGTCTCCAATATCGCCTGCGCGTTGCCGAGCCGCTCCATCACTTCCTGGATGTTCCGGTTCATCGTTTCGAGCTCCAGCTTGGCCGCCGACGGATCCAAGCGGCCTTCGGCAATGTTCGAGAACGCCAGAATCGCTTGATACATATCCCGGTCCGCATTTAAAATAAATGAATTGGTCTGATAAGAGGTATCGTAAAGGCTTGATTTCAAGTCATTCGCATTATTTTGCATTTGCCCGACCATAGTAATGCTTGTGTACCCGTACATAACGATCGGGATTGTAACAATAACCCCTAGCCACCACTTGAGACTTACTTTGAACACTGCCCGTTCATCCCCCTCTTTAGATGTAAATCGCATAGACCCGTGTAATATATATCGGTTTTTCCGTATCGGCCTGAGAACGTTTTCGACAGTTTTTTTTAAAAATATTTGTGGTCGTCTCGAGAAAATCGTAACCGGGTTCGTCCCGGCCTTCACCGCCCGCAGATGGCATAAAAAAGCGCCTGCACGTCTTCGAAAAGACGATGCAGACGCTAACGATTGAAACGCGGGAAGGTCGGTCCGGCTTATTTGCCGTACGATTGCGGATCTTCGCGCCATCCTTGCAGGGCCGCTACATCTTGCGAAGCGACTTTGCCCAGCTTGACCGCCTCATCGATAAGCGCCGTGTAGTTGGACAACGTCGCCAATGGAATGCCGGCTTCCGCGAAAGCGGATGCCGCCTGTTCGAATTGGTAAGTGAAAATAGCCACTACCGCTTTTACTTCGGCGCCCGCTTCGCGTACCGCAAGAGCCGCCTTCAGCGAGCTTCCGCCCGTCGAGATGAGATCCTCGATCACGACGACCTTTTGTCCGGGCGCAATGCGTCCTTCAATCTGGTTTTGCTTGCCGTGCCCTTTCGCTTTATCGCGAATGTACGCCATCGGCAGATTGAGCTTCTGCGCAACCCATGCCGCGTGAGGAATGCCGGCCGTCGCGGTGCCGGCGATCACTTCGGCATCCGGGTAGTTTTCGCGAATGACCGCCGCGAAGCCTTCGGCAATAAGTTCGCGAATTTCCGGATACGCCATCGTCAGGCGATTGTCGCAATAAATCGGCGACTTCAGCCCCGAAGTCCAAGTAAACGGATCGTTCGGCCGAAGAGCTACCGCTTCGATTTCCAGCAATTTCGTCGCAATCAGACTGGGCAGTTCGTTCAAGGTTACGTTACTCATTCGTCGTAAGCTCCTTCAATATGGATTCCAGCGCTTCCCGCGGGGAAGGCGCAGCGGTTATCGGACGGCCGATAACCATATAATCGGTCCCTTGAGCCAGCGCTTCGCGTGGGGTCATAATGCGAGACTGGTCGCCCGCGGCCGCCCAGGTCGGGCGAATGCCCGGCGTTACGGTACAGAACGAATCGCCGCATGCCGCCTTGACCGCGCTCGCTTCCGCCGGGGAAGCGACTACGCCGTTAAGCCCCGCTTCTTTCGCAAGCTTGGCGTACCTGAGCACGGCATCCTCCACGGAGCCGGCGATGCCGATCTCGTCGTTCATGACGGCCGCACTTGTGCTGGTCAATTGCGTAACGGCGATGACGACCGGCCGCTTGCCTCCCGCCGGCACGGCGGCGTCGACGCCCTCGAGCGCCGCCCGCATCATCGCCGACCCTCCGGCAGCATGAACGTTGAACATGTCGACGCCAAGCTTCGTTACGCTGTTCGCGCCGCCTTTGACCGTGTTCGGAATATCGTGCATTTTCACGTCGAGAAACACTTTATATCCTTGTTTCTTCAGCTGTTCCACGAATGCGGGGCCCGCCGCGTAAAATAGCTGCATGCCTACTTTCATGTAACATGGAATGCCCTCCAGCTCGCGGAGCAATTTGCCGGCGGCTTCCTTGTCCGGATAATCGAGCGCCACCATAATCCGGCCGGCGGCCTGCTCTCGGTTCAACATGCTTATCCATGCCCCTTTCATGATAAACGGCCAATCGCCTTACCGCGGTCGACCGGCAAGAAGCCGGGCCGGACGCGGATTGCAGCGTTTGACCGTCATTTTTTCGAACGCATCCTCGATATCGGTTTATTTCGTTTGCAGTACCGGCATCGGACGGGACGAGAAGTTGATCGTCTCCAGCATGCGGAGCAGCGCGCGAACGGTGTCGAGCGAAGTCATGCATACGACGCCGTTTTCGACCGCTTCGCGGCGGATCCGGAAGCCGTCGCGCTCTGGCGTTTTGCCCTTGGTCAACGTGTTGACCACGAAATGAGCCTTGCCTTCGCGAATCAGGTCGAGAATGTTCGGCGAACCTTCGCTCAGCTTGTTCACATGCTCCACCTTCACGCCGGCCGCTTCAAGCGTTGCCGCCGTTCCGCCGGTTGCAATGATTTTATACCCAAGCTGGTAGAAGCCCTTCAGCAATTCGGTCGCTTCTTCTTTATCCTTGTCGGCTACCGTCGCGATAATCGCGCCTTGCTGCGGAATTTTCATGCCTGCGCCTACGAGGCCTTTGTACAACGCCTTCGCGTATTGCTCGTCGCGGCCCATGACTTCGCCCGTCGATTTCATCTCCGGCGTCAGCGTAGGGTCGACGCGGCGAAGCTTCGCGAACGAGAATACCGGCACTTTAACCGCAACGTAATCGGATTCTCTCCACAGCCCGTCGGTATAACCGAGATCCGCGAGCTTCGCGCCAAGAATCGCTTTCGTCGCCAGGTTGGCCATCGGAAGATCCGTAACTTTGCTCAGGAACGGCACCGTCCGGGACGAACGCGGGTTAACCTCGATCACGTAGACGTTGTCGTTGTGAATAACGAATTGAATGTTGACAAGTCCGACGACTTTCAGTTCTTTGGCGATTTTGACCGTAATGTCGACGATCTGTCCTTTAATGTGCTCGGACAGCGATTGCGGCGGGTAAACCGCGATCGAATCGCCGGAGTGAACGCCGGCGCGCTCGACATGCTCCATAATACCCGGAATCAGAACCGTTTCGCCGTCGCAGATCGCGTCGACCTCCGCCTCTTTGCCAAGCATGTAACGGTCGATCAAGACCGGATGCTCCGGATTGATTTTGACCGCTACTTCCATGTAGCTCAGCAGCTCCTGATCGGAGTACACGATTTCCATGGCGCGACCGCCGAGGACGTAAGAAGGACGGACCAGAACCGGATACCCGAGCTTCTGCGCGGTTTCTACCGCTTCGTCCACGCTCGTAACCGTGCTGCCTTGCGGCTGCGCGATGTTCAGCTTGCGAAGCAGCGCTTCGAACTTCTTGCGGTCTTCGGCGGCGTCGATGCTTTCCAGGCTGGAGCCGAGAATGCGTACGCCCGCTTTCGCCAGCGGAGCGGCCAGGTTGATCGCCGTTTGTCCGCCGAACTGCACGATAACGCCGATCGGTTTCTCCTGCTCGATGACGTTCATCACGTCTTCGAAGAACAGCGGCTCGAAGTAAAGCCGGTCGGACGTGCTGAAGTCGGTCGATACCGTCTCCGGATTGTTGTTAATAATAACGGCTTCGTAACCGGCCTTCTGAATCGCCCAGACCGCGTGAACGGTGGAGTAGTCGAACTCGATGCCTTGGCCGATGCGGATCGGGCCGGAACCGAGAACAAGCACCTTCTCCTTGTTTGTTTCGGTTACTTCATTTTCGATTTCATAAGTCGAATAGTAGTATGGCGTCGTCGCCTCGAATTCCGCGGCGCACGTGTCGACCATCTTGTAAACCGGCTTAATGCCGAGCTCCAGACGGAGCGCGCGGACGTCGTGCTCGTCCGTATATTTGCCGTTCGGGAAGCCTTCGCGGCGGATTTCCGCGATCGAACGGTCAGTGAATCCTTTGCGCTTGGCGGCGTACAGCATTTCCTTGGACAATGCCGGCTCGCGGCGCAGTTCGTCCTCGAACGCTACGATGCCTTGAATTTTATCGAGGAACCACCAATCGATCTTCGTCAAGTCTTGCAGCTCTTGCAGCGAATAACCGCGGCGGAAAGCTTCCGCGACGAGGAACAGCCGTTCGTCGTCCGGCTTCACGAGGCGGGCGCGGAGAGTCTCCTCGTCGATGGCCGCCGCGTCCTTCAGATGGAGACGGTGAACGCCGATCTCAAGGGAACGGACGGCTTTCATAATCGATTCCTCGAACGTACGGCCGATCGCCATCACTTCGCCGGTCGCTTTCATTTGCGTTCCCAGCTTCCGGTTGGCGCTGACGAATTTATCGAACGGCCAGCGCGGAATTTTCGAGACGATATAGTCGAGCGTCGGCTCGAAGCAAGCGTACGTTTGGCCCGTTACCGGGTTGACCAGCTCGTCCAGCGTGTAGCCTACCGCGATTTTGGCCGCCATCTTGGCGATCGGGTAGCCCGTTGCCTTGGAAGCAAGCGCCGAGGAACGGCTCACCCGCGGGTTTACCTCAATGACATAATATTGGTAGCTGAACGGGTCAAGCGCGTATTGCACGTTGCAGCCGCCTTCGATGTTCAGCGCGCGGATAATTTTAAGCGATGCCGAACGAAGCATTTGATACTCGCGGTCCGACAGCGTTTGGCTTGGCGCCACGACGATGCTGTCGCCGGTGTGAACGCCGACAGGGTCGATGTTTTCCATATTGCAGACGACGATGCAGTTGTCGTTCGCGTCGCGCATCACTTCGTATTCGACTTCCTTCATGCCGGCGATCGACTTCTCGATCAAGCATTGATTGATCGGGCTGTAACGGATGCCGGAAGCGACCGTTTCCATTAATTCTTCTTCGTTCGAGCAAATGCCGCCGCCCGTACCGCCAAGCGTATAGGCCGGACGAACGATGATCGGGTAGCCGATCTCGTTCGCGAACGTCACCGCTTCTTCGACGGTCGTAACGATTGTGCTTTCCGGTACCGGCTGATCCAGCTCCTTCATGAGAGCGCGGAACAGATCGCGGTCTTCCGCCTGCTCGATCGAGGAAAGCTGCGTGCCGAGCAGCTTGACGCCTTCGCGCTCAAGCACGCCCGCTTTGGCCAGTTCGACGGCCATGTTGAGGCCCGTCTGACCGCCTAGCGTAGGCAGCAGGCCGTCCGGACGCTCCTGGCGGATAATTTGGGTAACGAAGTCTAGCGTAATCGGCTCGATGTACACTTTGTCGGCCATGTTCGTATCCGTCATAATCGTTGCCGGATTGCTGTTGATCAGAACGACTTCGTAGCCTTCTTCCTTGAGCGCTTGGCAAGCCTGGGTTCCGGCGTAGTCGAATTCGGCCGCTTGCCCGATCACGATCGGACCGGAGCCAATGACGAGAATTTTTTTCAACTCTTTATTTTTGGGCATACTGAAGCTCTCCTTTCAACGTCTCCGCAAGCACCGCTTGGCGAGGTCTTTGTGGGTTCGATTTTTTATGTTCGCGGATCATATCCAGGAATTGATCGAACAGATAGCCGGAGTCGTACGGGCCAGGCGCCGCTTCCGGATGGTATTGGACCGTAAAGGCAGGGTAACGTTTATGCTTCAAACCTTCGATCGTCTTGTCGTTGTTGTTGATATGCGTAACGACCAGATCCGTTCCGTTGACCGAATCTTCGAGAACGGTATAGCCGTGGTTCTGCGAAGTGATGTAGCAGCGGCCGGTTTCGAGCTCCTTCACCGGGTGGTTGCCGCCGCGATGGCCGAATTTCAGCTTGGTCGTGTCGGCGCCGCAAGCCAAGGCAAACAGCTGGTGGCCAAGGCAAATGCCGAAGATCGGATATTCGCCGAGCAGCTCGGAAATCGTCTTGACGGCGTGCGGAACGTCTTTCGGGTCGCCGGGGCCGTTGGACAATTGAATGCCGTCCGGAGCAAGGCGGCGAATTTCGTCCGCGGTCGTGTCATGCGGGACGACGACGACGTCGCAGCCGCGCTTCGTCAGCTCGCGCAGGATGCCGCTTTTCGCGCCGAAATCCATCAGAACGATGCGCTCCCCTTCGCCCGGGCTGGAGAACAGCTGCTTCGTCGACGTGCGCGCAACCTGATCCCTCATCATCGGCGTCAGCGCCAGCCGTTCGCGAAGCTCTTCGATGCGCTCCTTCCCGGTGGTCAAGACGCCCTTCATCGTGCCGTAATGGCGCAGCTTCCGCGTCAGCATGCGGGTGTCGATATCGCTGATGCCCGGAATGCCGTATTCCTTCAGCAGACGGTCAAGCGTATATTGAGCGCGCCAGTTGCTTGGCACCGGCTCGTGCCGTCTCACGACAAAGCCGTGAATGAACGGGCGGATCGACTCGAAGTCGTCGCGAGCGATGCCGTAGTTGCCTACGAGCGGATAAGTCATCGTCACGATTTGACCGCAGTAGGAAGGGTCGGAGATAACCTCCTGGTAACCGGTAATGCCTGTATTAAATACGACCTCTCCGATTGTTTCGGCTTCCGCTCCAAACGAAAGACCCGTAAACAACGTGCCGTCTTCCAACAATAATCTTGCTTCCATCCGTATCACTCCTCAGGTGTTCGTTTGCGTTTTATACCGTTACTCGGACCAGACGACCTTCCCGTTCACGACGGTTGCCACGGGCCAACCTTGCAGCTTCCAGCCGCCGAACGGGGTGTTTTTGCTTTTCGAAGCGAAAGTTTCCGGAACGACCGTTCTTTCGCTGTCCAAATCGATGATCGTAATATCGGCCGGAGCGCCTTCTTCCAGCCGGCCTTCCGCGAGGCGGAATACTTTTGCCGGATCGGCTGTCATTCGGCGGAGCAAGAAGCCGAGCGTCCATTTGCCGGTCAACACGAATTTCGTGTACAAGAGCGGGAACGCCGTTTCAAACCCGACGATGCCAAACGGCGCAAGCTGCATTCCTTTTGCTTTCTCCTCGGCGCTGTGCGGGGCATGGTCGGTAACGATCATGTCGATCGTGCCGTCCTCAAGCCCTTCGATGACCGCCTGCACGTCGCGCGGCGTGCGGAGCGGAGGGTTCATTTTCCAGTTGGCGTCCATCCCCGGAATGTCTTCGTCGGACAATACGAGGTGATGCGGACATACTTCCGCGGTGACGTTGACGCCGATGCTTTTCGCCAGACGGATAAGGCGTACGGATTGCTCCGTGCTCACATGACATACATGGTAGTGAACGCCCGTCGCTTCGGCCAGCAGCACGTCGCGGCCGACATGGATCGCTTCGGACTCGTTCGGAATGCCCTTCAGCCCGTTTTTGCGGGCGAACTCGCCTTCCGAGACGAACAAGCCTTTGACAAGCGAGTCGTCTTCGCAATGCGCGATCACCGGCATATCCAGCGATTTCGCAAGCGCCATCGCGTCTTTCATCATTTGCGCGTTTTGCACGCCGACGCCGTCATCCGTGAATCCGATCGCGCCGGCCGCTTTCAGCGCGGCGAAATCCGTCAGCTCGCGGCCAAGCTCGTTTTTGGTGATCGCGGCGTACGGCAGCACTTTAACGACTCCGGCTTCCTTCGCCTTGTTAAGCACATATTGCACCGTTTCCGGGGTATCCGTCACCGGCCTCGTATTCGGCATGCAAGCGATCGTCGTAAAGCCGCCTTTCGCCGCCGATTTCGTTCCCGTTTCGATATCTTCCTTATATTCAAACCCCGGATCGCGCAAGTGGACATGCATATCGATAAAGCCGGCGGAAACGAGCTTTCCGGTCGCGTCGATCACTTCGGCCGAACCGGTATCCGGCGCCGCCGAGCCGTCGACGATTTCCGCGATTGTTGCCCCTTCCACCCGGATATGCTTGTTCTCCAATCGGCCAGAGGCTTCGTTCCATACGCTGCCGCCCATAATCCATAATGTCATTGTTCGTTCACCCTCCGGATATATTCAGTTATTGCGTCCGTTTCTCCGCCGTTAGCCTAACGCTCTTTCGATGACCGCCATTCGAATCGGCACGCCATTCTCCATCTGCTTGAAGATGCGGGATTGCGGATGCTCGACCAGCTCGCTGTCGATTTCGACGTTCCGGTTGACCGGCGCCGGGTGCATAATGATCGCGTGCGAGCCGATACGGCTTGCACGCTCGGCGGTCAGGCCGTAGCTTGCCCGGTATTCTTCCGCCGATTTAAGCTTTCCGCCCTCATGCCGTTCGAGCTGAACCCGCAGCATCATGACGACATCGGATTTCAGCGCTTCCTCCATCGTTACTTCCGGCACGTCCAACTCCGGCGCTCTCATGTTGGGCGGCGAGCAGAATCTGACGTTGGCTCCGAATTTGCGCAGCGCCCATGCATTGGAACGGGCCACGCGGCTGTGCATCACATCGCCGACGATCGTGACGGTCAAGCCTTGCAGGCTGCCGAAATGGTTCCTCATCGTGTACAGGTCAAGCAGCGCCTGCGTCGGATGCTCGTTGTTCCCGTCGCCCGCATTGATGAGGGGCACTTTGATTTTCTCGGCCAGCTCGGCCAGGACGCCGACCGGCTTCAGCCGGATGACACCGGCGTCGATGCCCATCGATTCGAGCGTGCGGACCGTATCGTATATCGATTCCCCTTTTTCGACGCTCGAAGCGGCCGCCGTAAAGTTCAACACTTGCGCGCCAAGCCGCTTTTCGGCCATCTCGAAGGAAAAGCGCGTCCGCGTGCTGTTTTCGAAAAACATATTCGCGATAAATTTGCCGCTCAGCGCCGCATGCACCTTGCTCGGGTGCTGCTCCCAATACGCCGCCCGGTTCAGAATCGATTCGATCTCGGCTTTGTCAAGCTCCTTCAATCCGAGCAAACTCCGCTCCTTCAGCTCCGTCATCGTTATCATCCGGTTTGCCCCCTCTGTTGAATGATCGTGACCTGATCGATCTTGTCGATCTCGGACAACGAAACTTGAATTTCTTCCTGCTTCGAAGTCGGAACGTTTTTCCCTACGAAATCCGGCCGGATCGGAAGCTCTCTATGCCCTCTGTCCACCAGCACCGCCAGCTGAATGCTGCGCGGCCGGCCGCTGTCCATCAAGGCGTCCATCGCCGCCCGAATCGTTCTTCCCGTATAAAGAACATCGTCAAACAAAATGACCCGCTTGTCGTGCACCGTAAAATCGGGATCGGCTTCAAGCTCGGCGGAGAGAATAAGGCCGGACCCGGCGTCTTCCGCTTTCACCCGGTCGTCCCGATAATGCGTAATGTCCAGGTCGCATACCGGCACCGGCTTGCCTTCAATGTCCCGAATCCGTTCCGCGATGCGTCTTGCCAAGTAAATGCCTCTGGTTCGAATGCCGACAAGCACGCAATTGTCAATCCCTTTGTTCCGTTCGACAATTTCATGCGCGATTCGAGTCAACGCGCGCCGGATTGCCGTTTCGTCCATCAGTACCAGACGCTGTTCTTCCACCGGTAAACCGCCTCCTTCTTCGAAGCATTCCATAATGTCCTTCGCTTTAACCGATTAGCGCTAAAGTAACTTTGGCACAAAAAAACTCCTTGCTCTATAAGCAAGGAGTGTGACGGTATACCGGTCTGGGGGCGCAGAAAGGAACCGCATGCGTCCGCCGCGGGACACACGCGTATTTCCGGCTGCTTAATGCCATCAGCCCGGTATTCAAGTTATTCACGCTACCTTGCCAGCCTCACGGGGCTGAGTTAAAGGTACTGCCATGTATCGTAGAAATTATGCCACGCATGAAGGCCGATGTCAAGCTGTATGAACGAAAAAGACGGGCTGTGCGCAAAACGCGCGCAAGCCCGTCCGAAATGTCGGCGGCATAACGCCGCAATCCGTTAATCGCTGATCCGTATGCCGCACGTTCATCCTACGCTCAATACTTCGGCGACAAACCGCTTGTCGAAGACTTGCTGCAGGTGATCCATGACCGTCAAATAAACGAGGCCGTTGCCTTCGAGCTTCGGCGAATTTCCAAGCGGCACCGTCCTTTTGATCAATTGCGCATAAAGCTCGGATACGGAAAGCTCCCTCTCGAAGCTTGCGGTCGCTATGGCTTTAATGAGCGCCATTGCGCCGGAGACGTGGGGCGTAGCCATCGAGGTGCCGCTGAGCGTTGCGTATTTGCCGTCCAAATAAGTCGACAAGATGTTGTCGCCGGGAGCGACCAAGTCGATCTCGTTGTTCGAATTGGAAAATTCCGAAGAACGCCTGTTGAGGTCCACCGCCCCGACACTGATGACTTCATTGTAAAATGCCGGATAGCCGAATTCATTCGTCGAATCGTTCCCGTCTCCTTCATTGCCCGCGGCGCATACGACGACAACGTTGCTCGCGACGGCCCGCTTAATCGCTTCATGCAGTTCCGGAACATCCTCCGGGCCGCCAAGCGACATCGAAATGATGTCCGCCTGCTGCTCGACGGCATAGTTGATTCCGTTAACGACCCAATCGTATTGGCCGGAACCGTCTTTATCCAAAACTTTAACGATGAGCAATTCAGCTTCGGGAGCTACGCCGACAACGCCGCTATCGTTTTCGATGGCGGCGATCGTACCGGCCACGTGAGTGCCGTGGCCGTTGTAGTCTTCGTAGAGGTCGGGATTGCCGTTGTCGTCGTCGGTAAAATTTCGGCCGCCGATAATTCTTCCTTGCAAATCCGGATGCGACGTATCGCAGCCCGTATCCAGAATGGCAACCTTTATGCCTTTGCCTTTTGTCTGGCTCCAGACTTTAGGGGCTTGAATCATCTCCACCCCTTTCGGAATTTCGTTGGCCTTCTCCGCCTGCTCGATCAACCGGAACGGAATGACGCTTACTTTTTTCTCCATCGGTATCCCTCCTCAAGATTTGGTAACATCTATTGGAGCCGGACTGGGATGCTATTAATAGTCTAACAATTCTGACAATAATAGAACAGCTACCTTTGGAGTGTTTTTTCAATATTCAAGTCGTCCCCCCGCCGTCAAAAGGCTGTAAAACTTACCAAAAAGCCGGAACAATGCGGCATCGCGGCCTGCCGGGATCTTCATGCCGGCAAGCTTCTCGCGAATAGTCGCGTACGTCTTAAGACCCGCCTTCCGCTCCCCGTTCCGAACCCGCAGCCGGCAATTGTCTCTTCACGACTAAAACCTGTCATCATTTGAACACGCATCATGTCAAAACGTTATGGATAAGTTCAAATTAACCGCGATTTCATCGGATTTTGCCATCGATTTAATAGGTCTCCCAACTATTCCCATTGCATGTTATAATCATGTTTAAGCACATGAAACGGCTGTATGGGCGCGGTCGGCTAACCTCTCGGAAAGGGGGGCGATGCTTGTGGAGATTAAGGAAGCTTTGACGTTGATGCTTAGTTTCGGCACGATGCTTATCGGATTGCTGGCACTAGTCGTATCCATCGTCACAGCGATTAATCAAAACAAAAAGAAATAGACCGCCCCTGCCAAGGTATCGGTCTATTTCCGTAAACTGATTCCGAAGCCGACCGCCTGATTAGCGGTAGACTGTGCTTGGGGGCCGGTTGCCGCCGACCCCCTTTAATTTAGTTATATTATACGCATGGCCGTTTATTCATGCAACTGAAAAACAATCATTTACAGCGACAAATTGCGGATGCGTTCTACCGCTTTCTCCGTATTTTCGCGGCTGCCGAAAGCCGTCAAGCGGAAATAGCCTTGGCCGCTTTGGCCGAAGCCGACGCCCGGCGTGCCCACGATATTCGCTTCGGACAGCAGCTTGTCGAAGAACGTCCACGAATCCATGTTATTTGGCGTCTTCAGCCAAATATAAGGCGCGTTTACGCCCCCGTATACTTCCAGGCCGATCGAAGCGAGACCTTCGCGAATGATTTTGGCGTTCGTCATGTAGTAGTCGACCAGCGCTTTGATCTGCTCCTTGCCCTCCGGCGAATAGATCGCCGCGGCGCCGCGCTGCGTCACATAAGATACGCCGTTGAACTTCGTCGTATGGCGGCGGTTCCACAGGTCGTTTACGAGAATCGTGTTGCCTTCCGGATCGTAGCCTTTCAGCTCGCGCGGAACGACCGTATAGGCGCAGCGGATGCCCGTAAAGCCGGCTGTCTTGGAGAAGCTGCGGAACTCGATCGCCACTTCCTTTGCGCCTTCGATTTCGTAAATGCTGTGCGGCACGTCTTTTTCCTGAATGAACGCTTCGTAAGCCGAATCGTACAAAATAATGGCGTTGTTCGCTTTCGCATAGTCAACCCATTTCTTCAGCTCTTCCTTGGACAAGGTCATGCCGGTCGGGTTGTTCGGGTAGCACAGGTAAATCAGATCGACCTTGCGGTCCGGCAGGCTAGGCGTAAAGTTGTTGCCCGCCGTGCATTCCAGGTAAACAATGTTGTCGTACCGGTTCGTCTCCTTGTTGAACTTGCCGGAGCGGCCGGCCATAACGTTCGTGTCCACGTAAACCGGGTATACCGGGTCTTGAACGGCAACGGTCGCGTCATTGCTGAAAATTTCCTGAATGTTGCCGACGTCGCATTTGGAACCGTCGCTTACGAACACTTCGTTCGCCTGAATGTCGATGCCGCGGGCTTTATAATCGTTCTCGATAATGGCTTGAACGAGAAAATCGTAGCCTTGCTCCGGACCGTAGCCGCGGAACGTGCCCGGAACGGCCATTTCGTCCACCGCGGCATGCATCGCTTTGATAACGGCTTCCGGCAGTCCGCGCGTTACGTCGCCGATGCCGAGGCTAATTATTTCGGCTTGCGGGTTGTCCTGCACGAATTTGGTGCGGCGCTTTGCGATTTCGGAAAACAAATAGCTGCCTTGCAGCTCCAAAAAGTTATGGTTGATTTGGGTCATTATATTCACCTGTCCTTAGAATTGATCTGCTCCATTGCCCGCAATGGTTGTACGTTTTAGCTCTAGAATAGCTTACTTCCGCATCCCGCATAATGACTTAATTAGAGAAAAGTTTGCACTTTTTCGCATACGGAAGCTTACCGCCTCCGAACGTTAACGCTGCCTGAGCGATTGCAGCACCTGCTCCATGTCGTCCGGTACCGGCGCTTCGAACTCCAGGTAATCCCCCGTACGCGGATGCTTGAATCCGATCACCGCCGCATGCAGCGCTTGGCCATTCAAAGCGACGGTTTTGCTTCTTCCGTAAACGGGATCGCCGGCCAGCGGGTACCCGATATATTTCATATGTACGCGGATTTGATGCGTCCGCCCCGTTTCCAGCTGCAGCTCCAGCAGCGTATAATCGCTGCCGATCCGCTCTTTGACGACAAAGTGGGTGACCGCGTGCTTGCTGTTCTTGTCCGTCACGGTAAACAGCTTCCGGTCATGCGGATCGCGACCGATCGGCGCGTCGACCGTTCCTTGGTCATGCGGCACATTGCCGTGCACGAGCGCGATATATTTGCGCGTCACCGAATGCTCCTTCAGCTGTTCGGCCAGCGAAACATGGGCCAGATCGTTTTTGGCGGCCATCAACAGCCCCGACGTATCTTTATCGATCCGGTGCACGATGCCGGGGCGAAGCTCTCCGTTAATGCCGGATAAGTCTTTGCAATGATACATCAGCGCATTGACAACCGTCCCCGACGAATGGCCGGGCGCCGGATGAACGACCATGCCTCTCGGCTTGTTGATGACGATGACGTCCGAATCTTCGTATACGACATCAAGCGGGATGTTCTCCGGCACGATTTCCGTCGCCTCGGGTTCGGGTATTTTAACCGCAATTTCGTCGCCTTCATTGAGCTTGTAGTTCGATTTGCACGTCCGGCCTCCTACAAGAACCGCTCCCGCCTTGATCCAATCCTGGACTTGCGTGCGGGATACGCCCTCGATGTCCAGATGCTCGGTTACGAACTTATCCAGCCGCTCGCCGGCATCGGCCTCCTCCGCCGTCCACTCGAGCCATTCTTCCGAATTAAGAGATGGTTTGTTGCTCATGCCCGTTGTTGTCCTTTTCCTCTCCGTTATTCAAGCTTTTTTTCTCTTCCTTCGCGGACAGCAGCGTATCGAGAATAATAAGCGCTACGCCGCAGCAAATCGCCGAATCGGCCACGTTGAAAATCGGGAACGTATAGCTGCCGAAGTTAAACTGGAAGAAATCGACGACCTCCCCGTAAAGGAGCCTGTCCAGAAAATTGCCCACCGCCCCGCCAAGCACGAATCCAAGCCCGGTAAACAGCACCGACCTGCGGTTATCGCGGATCGACTGCATATACCAGATGATGGCCGCCACAATAACGACGGTTATGACAATAAAAAACGCCCGCTGCTCCTGCAATATCCCAAACGCCGCGCCGCGGTTGCGATGGGACGTAATCAGGAAGAAGTTTCCGATTACGCTGATTTGCTCCCCGATTTCGAGTCTGGCGGCGATCAGTTTTTTCGTAACGAAATCGACAATAAACACAAACAATGCAATGCCATAATAAAACAAACGATTCACACTCGTCATCCCCTTCGGTTAGTCCGGCAATCCGTCAATATTGTAGCATAACGGCAATCCGCGCCGCCAGCGTCTATTCCGTGACACAATTCCCAGCGAAGTCCTTACAAGAAATGCGGCCCTCCGGCAAAAGCTAACCCATGAAGCCTTCCATCCCGAACTGTTGAAAGGAGTATCTCCCATGACGCTTAGTCCCAATCAGCTCCAAAAGCTGCGCCGGCAGCTGGAACAAGACAAGTCGGCCATCGAACGGCATCTGGACGAGAACGAGCATTTTGGGCTTGCCGATTCGATGCGCGATCAGACGGGCGAGCTGTCGCCGATCGACAATCATCCGGGCGATCTGGCGTCCGAAATGTACGAGCGCGGCAAAGATATCGCCCTGCTCGAGAACGAAGACCTTCATTTGTCCCGCATCGACGCCGCCCTTCGGGCCATGGAAGACGGCACGTACGGCACTTGCCGGCAATGCGGCAAGCCGATTCCTTACGAACGCCTTGAAGCGGTGCCGGATTCGCTTTATTGCGTCGAGCATTCGCCGCGCCGGGAACTGTCCGACAACCGCCCGGTAGAGGAAGAATTTCTTAATCCTCCCTTCGGCCGGTCAAGCATGGACGAGCAAAGCTCCTACAACGGCTTCGACGGCGAGGACGCCTGGCAAATCGTCGAGCAATGGGGCAACTCCGATTCTCCCGCTTATTCGGAAAACCGCGACGTCGACAGCTACGAATATGTCGGCATCGAAGGCGAAGAAAACGACGGCTTCGTAGAGCCGATCGAAAATTTTGTCGCCTCGGACATAACCGGCCGGCATGTCTATGTCGTCCGCGGCAAGCAATACGATCGTTATATGGAGTCGGGCGAAGGCGAGTTCGATCTCGTTCCCGAGTGGGCGGTCCCGGAGGAAGAAGAGAACCTCTGAACGGGAGGTTCTCTATGATTGCAATAAGCTCTAATAAGCTTTGCCTTCCAGCTGCGTCTGCACGATGCGGACGATATCCGCGATATAGTCGCCGATAATCGGAAGGTTCAGCGCCCCCAGCTTCTGCAGCATAAGGACGATCGTAGCGGAGAAGATCGTAATGCCTACGGCGATTCCGAACCCTCTGGCCAATCCGGAGACGATGCTGCGCCAGATCAGCTTCCAGGGATGGTTAAGCAGCTCTACGTACTCCGACATTTTCGACCGTTCCAAATCGATCGCGATTTTTTGGAGTCTGCTCTCCAGAGCCGAAAGCGAGCCGGCGAGCTCGTCCTGCTTCGATTTTGCGTTATCCATACTGTCGCCCCTTTATCGAAGGAAAACAAACCCGCCTTACCGAGGTTCGTTTTCGCGGGATTGCCGTTCCAGGCTCCGACATGACGATGCCCCGCGAACGGACAGAACAACCGGCCCGCCCGCGAGGCATCGAATGGCTTCCGTCCTTCTAACGGCTTCGATTCCAATCTACATATAATTGTCGGTTATATATAGATTACCCGCGAATCAGTATTCCTATTTCTTTCTCGCCGAGCTGAACGCGTTCCATGCCCGCTTCCGCGCCGAACGTTACGTCGTTCAGCAGCACGCTGTCGCGCAGTACCGTATCGAACGTTGTAAGCGCCGCTTGAAGCTCCGCATCGACGTCCAGAACGAGATCGATGCGCTTTTCGATCGGCAGGTCCAGCTTTTTGCGCGTATCCTGCACGGCCCGGACGACTTCGCGAACCCAGCCTTCCTGCTCCAGCTCCTTCGTAATTTCGGTATTGAGCGCAACCGTAATGCCGCTTGCCGAGGCCGAAGCGAAACCGGTTTTGGCCTGCTTCTCGACCAGAAGCTCTTCAAGCGGGATCATCAGCGCTTCGCCGTCCGGCGACGTAAAGGCAAGCTGCCCTTCCGCTACCGCCGCGCGGGTTTGTTCCGGCGCCAGCCCTTTCAGATAAGCCTGGATCGGCCCGACATTTTTGCCGTATTTTTTGCCCGCAAGCTTCAAGTTCAGCTTAAACGAGAAGTTGACGAACCCGCTGTCGCTCGTTTGGACCGTAATCGCTTTGACGTTGATTTCGTCCTTGATGATCGCCTCGTAGTCCGCAAGCTCGAAATCTTTACTGAGGGACACGATAAGCTCGGACAACGGCTGGCGCGTCTTGATCCCCGTTTCGTTCCGCACGTTGCGCGCCAGCTCGACGATCAGCTTGGCGCTGTTCATGTCGCGCTCGAGCGTTTCGTCGATGGCCGATTCGTCGGCAACCGGATAATCGGCCAGATGGACGCTTTCGCCGCCGCCCAGATTGACATATACGTCTTCGGCAACGAGCGGCGTGAACGGCGCGATGATTTTCGCCAGCGTCAGCAGCACCTGGCGGAGCGTCTGGTAAGCGGCCACTTTGTCTTCGGTCAGGCCGCTGCCCCAGAACCGGTCGCGCGAGCGGCGGATATACCAGTTGCTCAGCTCGTCGACGAACGTCTCGATCGCTTTCGCCGGATTGAGGAAATCGTTGCTGTCGAGCCCTTTGACCACCAGCTTGTTCAAGCTGTTCAGACGGGATACGATCCACCGGTCCAGCTTGTTATCGGAACGTTTCTCCTCGTGCTCCTCCGGCACAAAGCCGTCGATGGACGCGTAAAGCGCATAGAAAGCGTGCGTATTGACGATCGTATCGACCAGCTTGGACTTCGCTTCCGCTACGATGCCTCTCGAGAACCGTTTGCTGTTCCACGGCGCGCTGTCCGACAGAAGCGCCCAGCGGAACGCGTCCGTGCCGTATTCTTCGATAATTTCCCACGGATCGATGACGTTGCCTTTCGACTTGGACATTTTTTGCCCGTTTTCGTCCAGGACGTGACCGGTCGATATAACCGATTTATACGGCGCCTTGCCGTTATAGAGCGTGGATACCGCCAGCAGGCTGTAGAACCAGCCGCGCGTCTGGTCGATCCCTTCGCAGATGAAGTCGGCCGGATATTGGTCGGCGAAACGCTCCTCGTTCTCGAACGGATAATGATGCTGCGCAAACGGCATCGAACCGCTGTCGAACCAGACGTCGATCACTTCCGGCGTACGGGTCATAACGGCTCCTTCGGCAAACGGCGACTTCAGCTTGATCTCGTCGACATACGGCTTGTGCAGCTCGATATCCTCCGGCACGTCGCCGATCGCCCGCTCCCGAAGATCGGCGATGCTGCTTGGCGCGTACTCTTTGCCCGTCGCTTCGCAAATCCAGACGTTCAGCGGCGTTCCCCAATAACGGTTGCGGCTGATGTTCCAATCCACCAAATCCTCAAGGAATTTGCCGAACCGTCCTTCGCGGATATGGCCCGGATACCAGTCGATCGAATTGTTGTTGGCGATCAGCTGATCCTTCACCGCCGTCGTGGCGATAAACCAGCTTTCCGTCGCGTAATAGATTAGCGGCGTGTCGCAGCGCCAGCAGAACGGATAGCTGTGCTCGTAGCGCTCCTTCGAATAAAGCAGGCCGCGCTCGCTAAGCGCTTTGACGATGTCGATGTCCAGCTGCGGATCTTTGACGAAACGTCCCGCGAAATCGGTCACTTCGTCCGTATATTTGCCTTCGCCGTTGACGACGCTGACGAAGCTGATGCCGTTCTGACGGCATGTTTTGTAGTCGTCGTCGCCGTGTGCCGGCGCCATATGCACGATACCGGTACCGCTTGTGTCGCTGACAAAATCGCCCGGAACGACGATATGTCCTTTCTCCGGCTTCACATAACCGAACGGAGGCTCGTAGCGGCGTCCCGTCAGCTCCGACCCCTTCAGCTCGGACAACACTTCGTAGCCGTCCTTCAGCACGGATTCGGCCAAATTTTTCGCTACGATGTACACTTCCCCGTCCTTCGACGCACGGACATAATCCAGCTCCGGATGAACGGCAAGCGCCACGTTGGCCGGCAGCGTCCAAGGCGTCGTCGTCCAGGCAAGAACGTACTCGCCGCTGCCTTCGAGCTTGAACTTCGCCGTCGCGCTTAAATCCTTCACGTCTTTATAGCCTTGCGCCACCTCGTGCGAGCTGAGCGTCGTCTGGCAGCTCGGGCAATACGGGCTTACGCGGTGACCGCGGTACAACAGACCTTTGCGGTGAATCGTCGAAAGAATATGCCATACGCTTTCGATATAGGAATTGTGCATGGTGATGTACGGATGGTCCAGGTCGGTCCAGTAAGCGATCGCTTCCGTCAATTCGCGCCACTGCTTCTCGTATTCGAAGACGCTGTCCTTGCATTTGCGGATAAACGCCTCGACGCCGTAATTTTCGATTTCCTGTTTGCCGGAGATGCCGAGCTGCTTCTCGACGCCAAGCTCGACCGGCAAGCCGTGCGTATCCCAGCCCGCTTTCCTGACGACGCGGTAGCCGGACATCGTCTTGTAGCGCGGCACGAAGTCTTTGATTACCCGTCCGAGCACATGGCCGATATGCGGTTTGCCGTTAGCGGTAGGCGGCCCTTCGTAAAAAACGAAATTCGGCTTTCCGTTCCGGTTTTCGATCGATTTTTTGAACGTATCTTCTTTTTTCCATTTCTCAAGCACTCGCAGCTCGCGCGCTCTCGCCCGCTCCTTCACGTCTACACGTTGCATGGAAATGCCCTCCTTCTTCTACAAAAAAATAAAGCCCCGTCCCCTTAAAGGGACGAGGCTTGCTCGCGTTACCACCCTTGTTCCGCAACGTTAACTTCGCCTGAATTGGACCGCTTCCGTAAAGCGGCCGGCAACTAAGCTCCTGTTGCGGCACCTTCGCCAGCGAATGAAACTGCCATTCGCGTTCCCTGTAACGGGGGACAGCCGTCAATGCTTACTTGGCTCGGCATCGTGACGTAACCGCATAGGGGTTACGACTTTGCGCTGCCGTTCGGCATCGCTTCTCGGAGATGATATTCGGCTCGCTGTCGAACGCCGGCTTTCAGCTGGCCCGGCTCTCTGGGGAACGATTGGCGGAGCGTACTTGTTCTCGTCATCGAAGTTCATTGCATTAGAAATAGTTAATATTAGTTATAGCTTAAGCTTTTCGGATTGTCAAATGGAATTGTGCCTGCCGGACCCTCTCCAGAAAGACGTCTATTTCACCGTAACCCGAAAAGTAACCGTCTTGCCTTCAAAGGTTGCTTTGACGGTTGACGAGCCTTTGGCAACCGCCGTTATGATGCCGTCCTTAACGGTCGCTACGCTCGATTTGGAGGTCGTCCAAACGGCGCTGGACGTTACATCGACCGATTCGCCGGTCGTGTAGTTCGCTTGCAGCTTCACGGCAAACGTCGCGCCGGGACTCAGCTTCGCTGATTTTTCGGACAAAACGAGCGATTTCAGCTTCGGCGTGACAACGAGCTTCACCGTTACGGTTTTGTCTTGATAGGTGCCCGTTACTTGGCCGCTGCCGACGGCAAGCGCCTTAACGGTGGCGCCCTTTACCGTCGCCAGCGCCTCGGACGAAACAGTCCAGTTCATCTTGGAGCCAAGCGACACTTTACTGCCGTCCTTGTAATACCCCGTCACCTTGATCGACTTCGATCTGCCCGGATTCAATTCCAGCACAGCCGGTTCCACGACGAGCTTCACGATCTCCTGCTCGATCTTCACTTTGACCGTTGCTGTCTTGTTCAAGTAAGTGGCGGTAAGCGTTACGGTCGAAGCCTCGATTCCTTTAATCGTGTTATTTTTCAAGACAACGTTGTCCGAGTTCACCTTCCATTGCACCTTGCCGGTTACGTCTTCCTCCACGCCGTCCGCGTTAATGACCGTAACGGAAGGCAAAGCAACCTCTTGTCCCAAAATAACGCTCATGTCCTTCACTTCCGGAATAAGCTTGAGCGGCTTCATGTGCACCGTAACCGGCACTTGGACCTTCAGGTCGTCCACCTTCGCAGTAAGAACAGCTTCGCCTAACGCTTTGGCCGTCCAACTGCCGTTCTCCACGGCGACGATTTCTTCCTTGTCCGAGGACCAGGACGTAAGCTCCGTCATATCAACCTGTTGGCCGTCGAACGTCGTACCCGTAACTTTCGGAAGTTTCCCCTCATCGCCCATGAAGGCGTCAATTACGGCCGCGTCTACACTCAGATCCTCCACACTCGGATAGACCGTCACATCGACGCTGCGGCTGACGCCCTTGTAGCTTGCCGTAATTTTGGTCGTACCGACCGCTTTCGGGGTCACTTTGCCGCCGCTTACCGTTGCGACGACGACATTGGAGGATTTCCATTCCGCCGTTTCCGTCACCGTAATCGGCGCTGTGCCGGCGTTGCTCTGCACTTGCGCTTCGATCTGCAGCGGCTCGTCGTGCAGCAGGAGGTGAACCTCCGTACCCGGCGTCAGCTTCATCGCTTGATAAGCGGTACGGACGATGATATTGATCGACTTGCTGACGCCCATATATGCAACGGTAATTTTCGTCTGCCCGGCGGCGACGGCCGTTACTTTGCCTTTCTCCACCGCGGCAATCTTCGCATTCCCGCTAGTCCATGTCGCTTTATCCGTTACGTCAATCGTCTCACCGGTGTTGGCGATCACGGATGCCGTCAAAGAATATTCGTCTTCGCCAACCTCCATCTCAAGCAGATCGTCGGCTAGAACTGGAGCGATTGAGATCGATTGATACGGCGACGTTACTTTTAGCTTGATGGAATCCGACTTGCCCTTCAGCTTAGCCGAAATGGTCGCTGTTCCGGTTCCGACAAGCGTCACCGTCCCTTCGTCGACCGTAGCGACAGACGAGTTCGTTGTCGTCCAGACAGCGTCGGACGCGACGTCTTCTGCGCTTCCGTTCTTGCTGCCCGTTAATCCCAGCACGAGCGATTGCCCCAACTCGAGATCGATTGAAGCCGGCGCCTCCGAGCCGTCGTTCGTCAGTGTAACTTGATCGTATACGTAATCGGAGGCAGCTTTGATCGACACCGTGTATCCTTTGTAGGTTGCGCTGATCGTAGCCGTCCCCTTAGAAATGCCGGTCAATTGCCCTTTATCCACCTTTACGACCGACGAATTGGAAGATTTCCACGTGGCGTTCGCCGTGACGTCCTGCTGCGTCGAGGAGCCTGAAACGGAAGCGTATAGGGAGAGCTCCGTCTTGCCGTCTTCAACCCATACGATCAGCGACTTGGAACTGCTGTCATAATCCGCCTCGTCATATTTGAATTCGATACCGGAAACGCTGTCCTCCGCCGCATTCGCAATTGATGCCATCGTTGACGTCACCAGGACGAATGAAAGGGCAGCCGCCATCCATCTCTTCATTCCCTTGATCGACCAAATCGAATTGAAACTCGTTTTCACTGCATCCCTATCCTCTCTGTATATACTTTCCATTTCATTATTAACGGATGGAAAGATGCGGAAATGAAGAGCTTTATTTCTTTTTTAACAATCTTTTTAAGGAAGATCATGATTTTTATAATGCAAACAACCGGCGAAAAGAAACAAACCAATCCATGTACAACGCCCATGGATTGGTTTGTTTCGAGAGAACAACATTGTATAAGAGCCCTGAACATCTCCTTCTGGCGGCATTGGCAGGTCCGATGCCGATGCCGCCGTTTCCCCCGGGGCGGAATATTTCCGTACGGCATTATGGCCCCATATGCCCTGACGAGCTCTCTGCTGCTACGACACTGACCCCGCTCTTGTCCAGAAGGACAAAGCTAACGAACCAGCTCGCAATGATCCTTGTCCTGCTTATCGATGAAGCTGCTCGGCCGCGGCGACGCTTGACGCTTCGAGCGAGTCCCAGCCGTCTTGGGTAAGAAGCTCAAGCTGGGCTTCGACGAGCGTCCGGAACCGGGCGCGGTAAATCGACGCCTGCTTCTTGAGCTCTTCGACCTCCAGCGATACTTTGCGCGATTTGGCAAGCGAATCGTTAATGATGCGGTCGGCGTTTTTCTCCGCTTCTTTAATGATCAGCTGAGCTTCCTTCTTCGCATTGTTGCGTACTTCGTCCGCCGCTTCTTGAGCGACGATGATGGTCTTGCTCAGCGTATCCTCAATATTGGCGAAATGGTTGAGCTTCTCCTGCAAAGCCAAAATCTGATTCTGGAGCTCTTTGTTCTCGCGGATCAGGGACTCGTAATCTTTGATGACCTGGTCCAGAAATTCGTTAACCTCGTCCTCGTCATAACCGCGCAGCCGGCGTCCGAATTCTTTGTTATGTATGTCCAACGGCGTTAATGGCATGGAAGCCCCTCCTTATGGTATGATTCCCGGCAATGCTTGCCGCCTTGGAAACATTTATGATGGAATGGATTCGACAAGGGCCACCAAATTCCTGCAACGGCTAAATAAATTTCCCGATTCTGACGCGGATTCTCCCTTTCTTGGTCATGCCTTCCGTTTCCAAAACCCGAAACCGTCCCAGCCCTTTGATCGAGACGACGTCGCCGGCTTTAAGCGGCTCGGACGGATCGTCTTCCGTCTTCCAATTGACCCGGCAGCGTCCAGCGCGTATAGGCTCGACAATTTTCGTCCGGCTGATCCGGTATACGTCGCTTGCAATGCCGTCAAGACGCATCGATGCGACGGACAAGCTCATCTCCTCCAGCTTGGCCTGAGCCGGCTTCAGCCGTTCGATTGGCAGCAGATCGGTAAGCACTTGCGCCCGGTGCACTTGCCTAAGATGAACGTTCAAATAATCGGCGATTTCCTCCGCCACAACGATATGGCAGAAATCTTCATGCACATGGATGTCGCCGATCCGGTCGCGCTTCATCCCAAGCCCAAGCAGCGCTCCCAGATAGTCGCCGTGGTCCAGCTCCAGCCCCGAGCCGCCGGGAACATGCACCTGCAGCAGCGCAAGCCCTGCCGGCTCGTCGCTCAAGTCCCGGTAATCCGGAGCGATAACGGCGCGGCAACGCTCCGCGTCCGGATAACCGCCGTTCAACGCGATTTGCACGTCGGGCTCGCGATTAGCCAGCATTTCGAGTATTTTCGCTTGTCTTGGATCCAAAAAATCGGTCCGCCGCAGCTCATGCTGCCGTGCGGACCGCTCAATCCACTCCCATGCCCGGTCGACGAACGGCTTCTCGTCGGGATGGAAATGCTCGTATACATGATTTTTCATTTGTTACGCCTTCCCTTGATCAACTTATCGGCTTAGCCTGTCCATTTGCGCTACAAGCCCAAAAATCCGAGTACGGCGATTAAGCCAACGGCGATAAACCGCAAGGCGAACAACGCCACGATCGGAGAAATATCGATCATCCCGCCGATGGCAGGAATAAATCTGCGGAATATGCTCAAGTACGGCTCGACGATCTTGCCCAGAAAATTGCCGATGAAGCTTTCCCTTGCGTTCGGGAACCATGACATCAGCACATATACGATAATCAATATCGAATAAATATTTTCCAATCCGTAAATCAGCTCGTCAATTCTCAATCCAAGGTCACCTCATTCTATTGTAATCGTTCTCCTCTGCCAGCATTTCCGTGATGGTCCCTTGAATTTCAACCGTGTCCGGCGTGCATAAAAAAATGTTCGGCCCAAGCTTCGAAATCGCTCCGTTAAGCGCATAAACCGTGCCGCTCAAAAAATCGACGATGCGCATCGCGATATCGTGCCGAACGCGCTGCAGGTTGACGACAACCGGCTTGCGCGAGCGCAAATGATCGGCAATCTCCTGCGCTTCATCGTAAGAACGGGGCTCGCTCAGGACGAACCGGACATTTTTCTGCGAATGGATGCTGACGATGTTGCTACCCTTCGTATGTCTACGTGTTTCGAACGGCGTGGTTTCAACTTCTTCATCGTGATGATGCTGCGGCTGCTGATGATGATGTTGATCGACGCGCTCGCGCTCGACGACTTCCTCTTCCTCTTGCAATCCGATAAAATTCAAAAACCGGTTCATAACGCTCATTGTTCATTCCTCCTCTTTGCCTACCAGTATCGTGCCGAGCCTTACCCATGTCGCACCCTCTTCAATCGCCACTTCATAATCGTTCGACATGCCCATGGACAGCTCCGTCAGCGGATGTTCCAAGATCGCTTTGCCGTTCAGCTCGTCTCTTAATTGCCTTAAAGCCCGAAATACCGGTCTCGTCTGTTCCGGTTCCGCTTCGAACGGAGCCATTGTCATAAGGCCGACGGGCTTAATCCCCGGCAGCTTGTTCAACTCCTGCGCAAACGAAGCGGCTTCCTCCGGCCGAAGACCGTGTTTCGATTGTTCTCCCGATACGTTAACTTGGATGAAACAAGGAACGATAATGCCCAATGATTCGGCTTGCTTCTGAATCGCCTGCGCGAGCGACAGCCGGTCCAGCGAATGAATGTACGCAAACTTGCCCACCACGTCTTTCGCCTTCTTCGACTGCAGCGAACCGATAAAATGCCAGACGACGGGGGCTTCGCCCTCCGCGGCGGAGCTTGCGCTTAACGCTTCCCACTTGGGCTTGGCGTCCTGCCACCGGTTTTCGCCCAGATGGCGCAAGCCTGCCTGAACGGCTTGCTTCGTCGTTTGCAGCGAGACGTATTTCGTAACGGCGATCACGTTTACTTCTTCGCGCTTTCGGCCGCTGCGCTCGCACGCCGCCTGAATCCTTTTTTCGACCAAATCCACTCTATCTGCCAGTGACACTGTATATTAACCTCATTTCCGAAAGCCGATCCAGCTTGCCATCCGGCCCGTCTCCCCGCCTTCCGCACGGTGGGAGAAAAATAAATCCGTGTTGCAGCCGGTGCACCAATTGGACATTTCGATATGGATCGGCAAAATTCCTGCTTTTATCATAATCTGTCGGTTTATTTCTTTCAAGTTCGCCATCGCTTTGCCCGGGGCGGCCGGCTTCAGCGCCGTTTCCTCGTCGGCGTTGCATTCGCGAATAACGGGCAGCAAGCGGCTAATCACGTATTCGTCCACCTCGTAGCAGCAGTCTCCGATCGAAGGGCCGATCGCGGCGAGCAGCTTCTCCGGGCGGGTGCCGTATGCGGACGACATCGCCGAGACCGTTTCGGAAGCGATTTGAAGCGCCGTTCCTTTCCAACCGGCATGCGCAAGCGCAACGGCGCGATGCTCCGGATCATAGAAATAAAGCGGAACGCAATCGGCATAAAAGGATACGAGCAGCGTATCCGGCTCGTCCGTCATCAAGGCGTCCGTATTTTGCACGGCCGTCTCGCGCGAACGGTTACCCTTTCCTCTATCCGCCGCCTTGACCCGATAGACGGCGTTCCCGTGCACTTGCTCGCCGCAAGTGAAGGAGGCAAATGGCCAGCCAACCGCTTCGCACAGCAGCTCCCGGTTTCTTACGACGCTCGAAGCATCGTCGCCGACGTGCAGCCCCATGTTCAGCGAAGCCCGGGGAATGGCGCTGACGCCGCCTGCTCTCCCCGTAAAACCCGCGGTCAACCGCGGTTCCCGTTCCGCCCAAGACGACAACAAAAAAAGCGAAGGTCCCTTCGCGCTAGCCGACTGTTCAAAACATTCCATGTTCTGCATATCACCTCTGTTAAGCAGTTTACCCTGTTACGTCCGAACGTGCAAATCGTCCTCTTCGGATTTCAACTGCTTCGCGTCGTCCAGCCGGACGAGCACGACGTCCGCACCGATCTTGACGATGTTCCGCCACGGGATGACGACCTCCGTTCCGCCCCCTCCGAATACCCCTCTGAACCGGGCCGGCTGCGGCACGACGATGGAATCGATTCTCCCTTGGCGCAAATCAAGCTCCAGATCGGAAATATGCCCGAGCTTTTTCCCGTCTACGATATTGATGACGTCCTTCGTCTGAAAATCCGATATTTTCACGCGATCCTCACCACGCTTCCGGCGGAGTAGACTTTAACTGTCCTTTATAATCTATATGATGAAACGGCCCAAAATGAACATCAATTCACGGACATTCGGTTTCAAAAGGCGCTTTTTCGGCGAAATAAAAAACCGCCTTCGTCTCATCGAACAGGAGACGAGGGCGGCTTGCTTGCCGTTTTCGTTTAAAATCGCTTTACATCTTCACATGCTTTTGCATTTGCTGGATCGCCGACTTCTCCAGCCGGGAAACCTGCGCCTGCGAGATGCCGATCTCGTCGGCTACCTCCATTTGCGTTTTTCCTTCAAAGAAACGCATGGACAATATCATTTTTTCCCGGTCGTTCAGCTTGTGCATCGCTTCCCGCAGCGCGATTTCCTCAATCCAGGAAACGTCTTTGTTCTTGTCGTCGCTGATCTGGTCCATGACGAAGATCGGATCGCCGCCGTCGTGATAAATCGGTTCGAACAGAGACACCGGATCCTGAATCGCATCCAAGGCAAAAACGATATCTTCCTTCGGAACGTTCAGCTCTTCGGAAATTTCGAATATCGTCGGCTCGCGCGAGTTTTTGTTCGTCAAGCTGTCTCTGACCTGAAGCGCCTTGTAGGCGATGTCCCGCAGGCTGCGGGAGACGCGGATCGGGTTATTGTCCCGCAAATAGCGGCGGATTTCGCCGATGATCATCGGAACCGCGTAGGTAGAGAATTTTACGTTTTGGCTAAGGTCGAAATTATCGATCGCCTTCATAAGTCCAATGCAGCCGACCTGGAACAGATCGTCCACGAATTCTCCCCTGTTGTTGAATCGCTGAATGACGCTGAGCACCAGCCTCAAGTTGCCATTCACTAATTTCTCCCTTGCTGACCACTCATTCTTCGTTTGCAACGCCGTGAACAGTTCCCGCATTTCGGCATTGTTGAGAACAGGAAGTTTCGCGGTATCCACTCCAACGATTTCGACTTTGTTTCGGGTCAATGTGATTACCTCCCAAGGAGAAACATTAATGTACATTATCTCCTAGGGGTCCTATTTTATTCCTTGCGTCGACGCCATTCGACAGAGCTTGCGGCGCACGCTACACCATTTTGTTGAACTCCTTGCGGAGACGTTTAATGATCCGTTTTTCGAGGCGGGAAATGTACGATTGGGAAATGCCGAGCAAGTCGGCGACATCCTTTTGCGTTTTTTCCTCGCCGTCCGCAAGTCCGAAGCGAAGCTCCATGATGATCCTCTCCCGTTCGGACAGTTTGTCGAGCGCCTTGTGAAGCAGCTTCCGGTCGACCTGCTCCTCGATATTCCGGTAGATGGTGTCGTTCTCCGTTCCGAGCACGTCGGAAAGCAGCAGCTCGTTGCCGTCCCAATCGATATTCAGCGGCTCGTCGAACGATACCTCGGTGCGTGTCTTGCTGTTGCGCCTTAAATACATCAAAATTTCGTTTTCGATACAACGGGACGCATAGGTGGCGAGCTTGATCTTTTTGTCCGGATCGAACGTATTCACCGCTTTAATCAGACCGATTGCCCCGATCGAAACCAAATCCTCGATGTGGATGCCCGTGTTCTCGAATTTGCGGGCAATGTAGACGACCAGGCGCAAATTGCGCTCGATGAGCATCGCCCGGATCGCGCTGTCTCCGGAAGGCAGCTTCTCCAGCAAATATTCCTCTTCCTCCCGCGTGAGCGGAGGGGGGAGCGCCTCGCTGCCGCCGATATAATAAATTTCTTCGCTTTTTAATCCGAATAAAAATAAAACCCGATAATAATATAACTGCAGGATTAATTTCCACTTCACGACCATTTGGATTTCCCTCCCGAAATAGTTGTTGGCGTTCATGTTACCGGGCATCCTGCACAAGCGACGGGTGTATGATAGCTTGATAAGTCCCGTCTGCCGCAAGCTTTCCGCCGTCTAAGCCGACCAGCACCTTCCGGGATTCATACACTTGCCCTTCTCGTTCGACGCTGACCGCGTCAGGCCTTAAGGCGAGCATGAACTGCGTCCCGCGGTTTATGCCGCGGTATGGCACAAGCCGAAGACGTTCCCGCCATTTGAAATCCTCGCCGCCAAGATCCGCCACCAGCCGGTCGACTTCCGCCTTTCGAATGCCTTCCAGCCAGGACGAAGGCAATTCGCCGCTCCACAAGGCTGCTTCCATCACCATAACCGGAGAGCGGCTCAGCGGATCGTACAGCTGGTTGCCCGTATCGATAAGTCCCGTGCATGTACGCACGACTTCGCCGATCGTCACCGTCACTTCAGCCAGATGGGTCCTTGTGTCTGCCGCCTTGCGCTTATGCGTCCAAACGGCACGGAACAAATACAACCCGATCGCAAGCGCCGCAAACAAATATACGGCACCCATTCTCATTTCGATGCTTACGCTCCCGCCGCCGGCAAGCATCACCGTCCTCCATACGTCCGCCGAGCCTTGCATCAACAAATAGTGAATCCCGACAACGGCGCCAAGCGCCACAAAATTAACCGCGTAAAAAGCTATCACGTTCCGGATATAATGCTGAAGCGAGCCGAAGCCGAATGCGACCCACAATATGACGAGCGACAGCGCGATTTTTACGAGAAGCGTGTACAGAAACGACAACGGCGGAAACAACATCAGAACGACATAACAAGCTCCGATCGAAGCGGCGGTCAGCACCCGCCAAGGCTTAGCCCGCAAATGCCGGACCCACGCGGTCGTAAGAAGAATGCCCCCGTCGATCAGCAGCTCTTGCAAAAAAACGACGTCGATATAAACAGCCAAGGACTTTTCCCCTTCCTGCTTATGCGGGCTCAAAGGCAGCCTTTCAATCTGTAAAAGAAGATGAAATCAGTATATTAGAATCCTATTTCAATGTCTGTCTAATCATGACGCTGGCCATTATCTTTTTTTGTCGAGCTATATTGCCTACCTACCCTTCTGCATCGCTTCCCCCCACCCCCTCCGGAGGAGGGGCTCCAAGGGTATGCACCCTCTGGACACCCCAAGGGGCGTTCCTGCCACGCGGCCGTCTTCCGGCATCCGCCTCTCCCCCCACCCCCTCCAGAGGAGAGGTCTCCAAGGGTATGCACCCTCTGGACACCCCAAGGAGCGTTCCTGCCACGCGGCCGTCTTCCGGCATCCGCCTCTCCCACCACCCTCTCCAGAGGAGAGGGCTCCAAGGGTATGCACCCTCTGGACACCCCAAGGAGAGTTCCTGCCACGCGGCCGTCTTCGACAATCCTTGCTGCAAACCCGCGCATTGTCCTGACGGCCAAAGCTTTCATTTCTAGCTTCTTTCATTTGCACCACTCGTTGGCCAAAGCTCTCATCTATGGCTTGTGTATCATGTAGAAAAATAAAAAAGCTCTCCCGGGCAATGAATGCCTCGGGAAAGCTCTTGGACAAAAATAATGTTAACGGTCGTTGTTGCGAGGGCGGTTGCGAAGGAACGCCGGAATTTCCAACTGGTCGCTCGTCGGAGTCGAGCCAAACGGTTTAACGTTAGGCGCGCTGCCCGTTTGCGGGCTGTGGACCGCCGATGCCGATCTCGGCTCCGGCTGCTCCGGCTGGGCTCTGCGAACGCCTTGAGGCGGCTTGTTCTCGAAACCCGTCGCAATGACGGTTACTTTGATTTCTTCTTTTAGATCTTCATTGATGATAGCGCCAAAAATCATGTTCACTTCCGGATCGGAAGCCGAAATGACAATTTCCGCCGCTTCGTTGACTTCGTAAAGGGACAAGTTCGTGCCGCCCGTAATGTTCATAATGACGCCGCGCGCGCCGTCGATGGACGTCTCAAGCAGCGGGCTCATAATCGCCTTGCGGGCCGCTTCCGCCGCGCGGTTCTCGCCCGTCGCGACGCCGATGCCCATCAGAGCCGAGCCGCGTTCGGTCATGATCGTCTTGACGTCGGCGAAATCGAGGTTGATCAGACCAGGTACGGCAATCAGGTCGGAAATGCCTTGAACCGCTTGACGAAGCACGTTATCCGCTTCAAGGAACGCTTCCAGCATCGGCGTTTTCTTGTCGACGATCTCGAGCAGGCGGTCGTTCGGAATAACGATCAGCGTGTCGACCTTCTCTTTCAGCGCTTCGATACCCAGCTCCGCTTGCATGGACCGTTTGCGGCCTTCGAACGTAAACGGGCGCGTTACGACCCCTACCGTAAGCGCTCCGCATTCGCGGGCGATTTCGGCGATAACCGGAGCCGCGCCGGTACCCGTGCCGCCGCCCATGCCGGCCGTCACGAACACCATGTCCGCGCCTTTCAGCTGGTTCATGATCGCTTCGCGGGATTCCTCCGCCGCTTTTTTGCCCACCTCCGGATTCGCTCCTGCCCCAAGGCCGCGGGTAAGCTTGTCTCCGATTTGGAGCTTGTGCTCCGATTTGGCCAGATGAAGCGCTTGGGCGTCCGTATTGACGGTAATAAACTCAACGCCTTTCACGCCGTTCTCAATCATTCGATTAACAGCGTTGCTGCCGCCGCCGCCAACGCCGATTACTTTTATTTGAGCAAGTTGCTCCAGATCGAAATCGAACTCCAACATTTTCACTTCCCCCGATCAAATGAATTCGTTAAACATATTTTTTAAGCGCTCGAACATACCGGGCTTCGATGAAACGGTGGAACTCGCCTTTCGGTTTGCCGTTTTCTTCACAGTGCTTGTCCCACGCGCTCCCATAAACTTCGAGACGTATTGGATCATGCCTACGCCGCTGCTGAAAGCGGGATCCCTAACGCCGATATAGTCGGGAAGCGCAATGCGGACGGATGACTCCAGCTCCATCTGCCCGAGCTCCAGCGTGCCGGGCAGCGTAACCGCGCCTCCGGTAAGAACGTACCCGCCCACCTTGTCGCCGTATCCAAGACGGTAAACCTCCTGCTTCACAAGCTGGAAAATTTCCTGCATTCTCGGTTCGACGATGCTGGCCAGATCCACTTGAGAAAACTCCTTCTCAACGTTGCTGCCCATGCGCATCACTTTGAACTTGACGTCCTCCGCGGCATCGTTGATCAACGCGCAGCCGTACTTCAGCTTGATCTTCTCGGCCATCTCGCCTTGCGTGCGCAAGCCGTATGCGATATCGTTCGTTACATGCTCCCCGCCGATCGGCAACGTCGAGATGGCTGCAAGTCCCCCTTGATCGAAGATTGCGACCGTCGTCGATCCCGCGCCGATATCGGTCAGCACCGTGCCCGACGACTTCTCGTCCTTCGTAAGCGCCATGACGCCGGCTGCCAGGGACATCGGAATGACTCCCGCAATGCGCAGTCCGGCCTTCTCCACGCAGCGCATCAAATTATGTATGGACGTCTTCGCTCCGGTTACGATCGTAGCTTCCACTTCGAGCCTTACGCCGATCATGCCCCGCGGATCCGATATCCCTTCCAATCCGTCAACCAAATACTGCTTCGGTACCAGGTTGATGATTTCCCGCTCCGGAGGAAGGGCTACAACTTTAGCGGCTTGCAATACCCTTTCAATGTCTTCTTCGCCAATTTCACGGTCCTCGTTAGATACCGCCACGACGCCACGGTTAGTTTGCAGTGCAATATGGTTCCCCTGAATGCCTACATAAACCTCGGATATTTGAATGCCAACCATACGTTCAGCGTGTCCGACCGCATTGCGGATCGATTGTACGGTTTGATCAATATCAACAATAGCTCCCTTGCGAATACCTTCCGAGTCGGCAGATCCAACTCCAATAATATTAATGGCTCCGTTATTCAACTCGCCAATAATAGCACGAACTTTGGATGTACCGATGTCCAAACTTACGATGATGTCGTTACTGCTCAACCCGCGGCACCTCCGTTCCCCACTTCCGAGAATATACTTAGTTCTGAAAACACCATTTCTACTTATTCAACGCGCTTAAAATTTTCCCTCTTTTTTCAACAAAATTTTCATTATTCTTTTCTTTCATAATGCCATGAATAAAATTCTACCATTCTTTCTAACTATTGAGTAGACTCTTTTTCCGGCTGATCGTCGTTTTCGCCGGCAGAATCGCCGAACGGAACGTAAGTGTCTGCCAGGAGCATTGTAATTTTCCCCGGCTCCTGCGTTTCGATGACCGCATTGATCGCTTTAATCTTCTCTTTCAGCACAGAAACGGCCGTAACGACCTCGAATTTCGTACGGGTGTAAATTTTGATGCGGTCCGGATAAGCCTTCGACGGATATGGGATAATTTCGGACAGATCCGCCAGTTCCGCGGCCGGAATAACGCTTAACGTTTGCGTAAGCTGCGCCTTGACCGGATTGTCCGGCTCCCAGCCGGTTAATACCGGCTTGTCCGCCAGGCTTTCGCCTGCCGCGGCCTTTACGCTCGTGCCGTTCGACAAAATCGCGGTCATCCCTCCCTGATCCGACAATTCAAAGGCGACGACCTTGTATTCCTGTACCGCGATACGGATTTTCCCGGGAAAAGTTTTCGTCACGGTCACATTCGCGACCGTATCGAGCTTTCCGACCCTCTTCCCGATCGTTCGGCTTGTCGTTCCGAAAAAAGCGTCGCCGATCTTAATGCCGGCCGCTTTCTCGATTTCGGCGTCGGTAACGTACACGGGACCGGTTATATGAATCTCCGAAATTTTGCTGACGGGAGAGTTAAAGAACAAGACGGACAAAATAACCGCAAAAAGCAATATAAGTACAGCGATCAGGCGGCGGCTTCCTTTTTTCTTGTTGGCCGGTTCCCTTAAAACAGGCATCGGCGCGCTCATGGCTTGTCCCTTCTTTCCGTGAAAAACAACCGGTCCCCCATCCGTGGCGGGATCCGGAAGTCCTTTTCTTCTGATGCCGTTCAAAGCACCGTATTGTTCGGAATCGGCGCTTGTCTTGTAATGCGGGCGCCAAGAGACGAGAGCATCGATTCGATCCGGTCGTACCCGCGGTCAATGTGGTGAATCTGTTCGACAACCGTCCGGCCCTGCGCCGCCAATCCGGCGATCACGAGCGCGGCTCCCGCGCGCAAATCCGTCGCTTCCACGGTCGCGCCGTACAGACGGGGCACGCCTTTAATGAAAGCCGAGTTCAGATCGACCCGTATATCGGCGCCCATGCGGGTAAGTTCGTCGACATGCTTCAATCGCCCTTCGAATACCGTTTCCTTCAAAATGCTGACGCCGTCCGCCAATGCAAGCAGCACCATCACCTGCGACTGAAGATCGGTCGGGAACGCCGGATAAGGCGCCGTGACGAGCCGGTCGATCGCGCGCGGCCTGCTGGATTGGCTGACTTTCATTATATCATCGTCCACCGTTATTTGAACACCGGCCCGGCGAAGCACGTAGATGAGCGAAGTAAGATGGCCGGGGTTCACGTTTTGAAGCGTTACGTTCCCTCGGGTAGCCGCCGCGGCCACCATGATCGTTCCGGCGACAATGCGGTCCGGGATAACGGTATAGCGGCAAGGCTTCAGTTCCTTGACCCCATCGATCGTAATCGTATCCGTGCCCGCCCCGATGATTTTAGCCCCGGTCGTATTCAGAAAACGCTGCAAATCCTGAATTTCCGGCTCGCGGGCCGCGTTTGTGATCGTCGTTCGGCCCTCGGCCAGAACGGCGGCCATCATAATGTTTTCCGTTGCGCCGACGCTCGGAAAGCTGAGATGAACGTCTGCCCCTTTAAGCTTTTTGGCCCGGCATACGATCGCTCCCGCCGTCTCTTCAATTTCGGCGCCAAGCGCCTTCAGTCCTTCAAGATGAAGATCGATTTTTCGCTCTCCGATGGCGCAGCCGCCGGGCTGGTAAACTTTCGCTTCCCCAAACCTGGCCAGCAAAGGCCCCATTAGAAAAATCGACGATCTCATCTTATTCATTAACGTTTCGGGGACATGGGACGAGTCGGCCGTTTCCGTGCCGAGCACTACCGTTTCCCCGATATGCTCCGCGCGGCACCCTAATTCGCGTAAAATGTTCAGCATGACCTCGATATCAAGCAGCTTCGGTACATGATCGATTGTAACCGTGCCGTTCACGAGCACGCTTGCAGCCAATATCGGCAAAGCGGCATTTTTCGCTCCTTGGATAACAATGGTTCCTGAGAGAGGTTTCCCGCCTTCGATCACCAATTTGTCCAATGTATCACCTCCGAATTACCGCTCACCCACCACCAATACTTCAGGCACCAGCTTGACGCCGAAGCGCTCCTGGACCGTGCCTTGAATATGGGACATGAGAGCGAGAACATCTTCAGCTGTCGCTTGCCCGGTGTTTACAATGAAATTGGCATGCTGCACGGAAACTTCTGCGCCTCCGAAACGAACACCTTTTAAATCCGACGCTTCGATCAGCCTTGCGGCGTAATCTCCCGGCGGATTGCGGAACACGCTGCCGCAGGTAGCGGACTTCAGCGGCTGCGTCCGCAGCCTCCTGTCTTTGAGCGCGGCCATAGCAGCGGATATCTCCTTGCGATCCCCGTGCTCGAGCGCAAAGGTCGCCTCGACGACGATGCCTTTTCGCTCCTGAAGAACGGAGTGTCGATAGGAAAATTGCATATCCTCTCGTTCGTATCGAACCAATTCACCTGTTTCCAGCACAATCTCAGCTGATCTGAATATACGCGACACATCCGATCCGTGCGCGCCTGCGTTCATGTAGACCGCTCCGCCGACATTACCCGGAATTCCCCCCGCGAATTCAAGACCGGTAAGCCCATGCTTGCCGGCCATTACGGATAATTTGACGAACGAATACGATGCGCCCGCGTGAACGATCGTATCTTCGAAACGCGCATAATCGAGCCCTTCTCCCGGTTTGATGACGACGCCGCGAATGCCTTTGTCGCTGACCAGCATATTGGATCCGCGGCCCAAGCTGAACCACGGAACGCCATGCTTGTTCAGCAGCCGGATGGCCGACACGAGCTGTTCCTTGTTGTCGGGTATAAGCAGCAAATCGGCGGGACCGCCAATTTTCCACGTCGTATAGTTAGCAAGCGGTTCGTTCCGGAGCATCCGGCCGACGCCGGCAGCCTCCAGTTCCGCTATCCATTGTTCCATTATGTCGAACCTCCTTTTGCTTCTTGTCGCGAACCGTTGCGGATTCGCGCCTCTGCCCGCTTGGCGGCGTCTGCCGCGGCCGGCGGCAGCGGTGTCACGTCTGCAGCAACCGGTCATTCAGGGTGACGGCCACGATTATGGGATATATTATGCCTTGTGCCAATAGTGTGTGACAGAGGCCCAGATGACCCGCCGCGCCGCAATCGGCATTCGGAAAGGTTTTTTGAGAGACCTTATTCGACCGAGGCTTATCCCGCGCAACACCGCCATCTCCTAAATCCGCTTCATATACAAACGCAAAAATGGACGTCAGGCAGCCCTCCAACCGCGGGCTCCATGCCGGCCATCAATTCATTTGCCTGGTTATGGCATGTTTGCGCCCGACGCCCTCCCGGACATCAGGCGCGTTACGATCCGATAAAACGAGATCACCTTGCGTAACGCGATATATTAAGCAATATGCCAAGCGCCGTCAGCAGCAGCGTGAGCGACGAGCCTCCGTAGCTGATCAGAGGCAGCGTTATGCCCGTTACCGGCATCATGCCGATCACGACGCCGATGTTGATGAGCACTTGCACGCCGATAATGCCGGTAATGCCGGCCGCCAGCAAACTGCCGAACGTATCGGGCGCCGCAATCGCCGTCCGTATTCCCCGCCAGATCAGAATCAGGAATAACAGAATCAAAGCCGATCCGCCGATAAATCCGAGCTCTTCGGAAACGATCGAAAAGATGAAGTCGGTTTGCGGCTCCGGCAAATAGCTGTATTTCTGCCGGCTCATTCCGAGCCCCAGCCCGACGAGCCCGCCGGGCCCGATCGCATACAGCGATTGAATGATCTGATAGCCGGAACCGAGCGGGTCGGACCACGGATCGAGAAAGCCCGATATCCGCTGCAGCCGGTACGGGGCGGCCAAGATCAATCCCGCCAGGCCGATCAGGCCGATCAGGAACAGCCCGCCGAGATGGGCGATGCGGGCCCCGGCCGTATAAATAAGAATGATGGAAGCCCCGACCATGACGGCTCCCGAGCCGAGATCCGGCTGCAGCATAATAAGCCCGAAGGCGAGCAGAACGATGCCGAGAGGCGGCAGCAGGCCGCGCGTAAACAACGTAATCGTCTGCTGCTTCTCCGAAAGCCACTTGGACAAAAACAGCACCATGGCGAGCTTCATGAACTCCGAAGGCTGTATGCCGAAGGAGCTGATGCCGAGCCAGCTGCGGGCTCCGCCGCGGACGACGCCGATACCCGGAATAAGGACGATGACCAGCAGGACGAAACAGATCAGCAAAGCGAGGTTGGCCCATTTTTTCAAGACCGTATAGCTCATGTTCATCGTAAATACAAGCGCGCCCGCACCGAGCGCCGCGAACAGCAGCTGCCGCTTTACGAAATAATACTTGTCCCCATGCTCGTGGAACGCAAGCACCGCGCTTGCGCTGTATACCATAATAAGCCCGATCGCGAGCAGAAGCGCGATGGATGCCAGCATCCATATGTCCGGGGCGGACTTGCCTTTGGCCATTGCGAACACACCTCTTTGAACGAAAGCAAAGTAGGGACAAGCCCCCTACTTACAAGGTATGCACCGATTGCTTAAAAATGCTTCCCCGCTGCTCGTACGACTTAAACATATCCCAGCTGGCGCATGCCGGAGAAAGCAATACCGCGTCTCCCTGCTCGGCCAAATAAGCCGCCTGCCGTACCGCTTCGCGCAGCGTCGCTTCGGCGTCCTCCTCAGGGTCGACCAATACGACGTCGCGTAAACCTGCCAGCTCCGCCACATGGGCCAGCTTATCCCGCGTCTCGCCCAAAGCGACAAGCGCTTTGAGGCGGTCGCGGAATACCGGAAGCAGCTCCATATAATCGGAGCCGCGGTCGAGGCCGCCTGCGATCAGGACGATCGGAGCGGCTAGCGATCCGATGGACATCGTCGTAGCCGTCGGATTCGTGGCCTTGGAATCGTTATAGAATTGAACCCCGTAGGCTTCGCGCACGAATTCGAGACGATGCTCCACGCCGCGGAAGCCGCGCAGCGGTTCGATCATCCGCTCCGGCTTGGCGCCGGCCGCATAACAGGCCGCGATGGCCGCAAGCGCGTTGGCGGCGTTGTGTCGGCCCGGAATGCCCAGCTCCCGGACGGGAAGCATCTCGGTAAGAACGCCGTCCGGACTGCGGAGCACGATCATCCGCTCCGCCTCCGCAGCGGCGTCCTTCTCGCCGGCTTTCGGAAACGGCGGCTCGACGAATACGCCCGCGTTCAGCCGCTCGTACAGCGAGAACGGGAACAGCTTCGCTTCTAGCCCGTCCGCAAGCTTGCGGCATTCCGCGTCGTCCCAATTCAGCACGGCCGTATCCTCAGCCGTCTGATTGGCGAACAGCTTCGCTTTGGACGCGATGTAGTCGTCCATTCCGCCGTGGTAATCGAGATGCGTCTCGGCCAGATTCAGCAGCACGCCGACGCGCGGGCGGAACGAAGCCGTCCCTTTCAGCTGGAAGCTGCTGAGCTCGGCGACGATCCAATTTTCGGCGGTCGCTTCCCCTGCCGCATCGCATAACGGGCGGCCGATATTGCCGGCAACGATCGGCGCAAGTCCGGCTTGGGCCAATATTTCGCCGGTCCAGGTCGTTGTCGTCGTTTTGCCGTTGGAACCGGTAATTCCGATGATCGGAGCGGCTGACAAATGATAAGCGACCTCGACCTCCGTCACGATCTCGACGCCGTGGCGGACGGCTTGCTGAACCGGGTCCGCCGTGTACGGAATGCCCGGATTTTTGACGAGCAGCGCCGTATCGGGCGTCACAAGGTCTTCCGGATGGTAGCCGCACAGCACAGAAATGCCCAAAGCGATAAGCTCATCCGCTTCGGGACATTGTTCGCGCTCTTTTTTATCGTTAACGATGACGTTCGCGCCTAAGGCGTGAAATACTTTGGCAACGCTGACGCCGCTTTTGGCCAGGCCAAGCACGACGACGCGGGAATTCCGGTAAGAGGCCGGATGATTCATATTGGACAACCCCTTGTCTATTTCAATGTATGGGGCGGCATCGCTATCGATACCGCCGGTTAGTGACGGAATAAACGTTATTTTTCCAACAAACATGACGCTGTCCGTTGAAAAAATAACGTTCGGCCGTCACGCGGCCGCCCAAGCCGAAACCCGAATCGCCCTTATCGAAGGACAGACGGTTTCGGCAAGAGGTGCAAAGCAGTTTATAAGAGCTAACTTATTAAACTCTTGCTTATTCATAAACGGCTTCGTCGCCTGAAGGAAGGACGAAGCTTTATTGCGCGATCGGTTAGAGAAACCTTCCGAGCGCCAGTCCGACGACGGCAAACAACAGGCCCACCGACCAAAACGTCGTGACGACTTTCCACTCCGACCAGCCCGACAGCTCGAAATGATGGTGGATCGGGCTCATTTTGAAGATCCGCTTGCCGCGCAGCTTAAACGAGCCTACCTGCAGGATGACGGACAGCATCTCCAGCACGAACACGCCCCCTATAATAATGAGCAGCAGCTCCGTCTTCGTCAAAATCGCGACGGCCGCAAGCCCGCCGCCGATCCCGAGCGAACCCGCGTCGCCCATAAACACCTTGGCCGGGTGGGCGTTGTACACAAGGAACCCGAGCACCGCCCCGATCATCGCCGCCGAAAAAACCGCGGATTCGTTCGCCGATACGTGCAGGGCGACGATCGCAAACGCGCCGAACGCGACGGCGCTTGTTCCCGCAAGAAGACCGTCCACACCGTCGGTGAAATTCACCGCGTTGCTCGTCCCGAACATAATGATGATGACAAACAAATAATAAAACCATCCGAGATCGACGCCCCACGAAGTGCCGGGAACCGTAATTTCGGTGCTGTGATCCATGTTGTACAGCATGACGCATACGATAACGGAAAACAGCAGCTGCCCGAGCAGCTTCTGGCCGGCCGTCAGCCCAAGCGAGCGCTTGAATACGATTTTAATATAATCGTCGAGAAAGCCGACCAGCCCGAAGCCTAGCGATGCCGTCAGCAGCACCCAGAAATCGTCCGTCCTGCCGGAAAATTTCAGGAACGCGACCAGCATCGCAAGCATGATGATAATGCCGCCCATGGTGGGCGTTCCCTGTTTCTTCAGATGGCTTTGCGGCCCTTCCGTGCGGATTTGCTGCCCGAACTTCAGCCGCCTCAGAAGCGGGATGAACAGTGGTCCGAGCAATACCGCTAGCAAAAAGGAAGCTCCGATCGTAAAAAAGATGACCATCATGTCCATGTTTCGTTACCTCGCTTCCAATACCTGTACGATTTGTTCCATGCGCATGCCGCGCGAGCCTTTCACGAGCACCAGATCGTCCGGCGCAAGCTCGCTCTTCAGCCAGCCGGCAAGCTCGCCCTGATCGTCGAAATGCTTGACCCGCTCGCCGGCATCGGCCCCGAACGACTCTCTTGCCCCATCCGCGGTATGCCGGGACAACGGGCCGAACGCGACCAGCCTATCCGCTTTGGCGGGCGTCACGTACTCCCCGATTTCGCGGTGCAGCTTCGCTTCTTCGGGACCAAGCTCCAGCATGTCGCCGAGCACGATCCATTTGCGGCGGAAGCCCTGCAGCTGCGCCACCAGATCAATGGCCGCTCTTACGGCCGTCGGATTGGCGTTGTACGCGTCGTTCAGAATCATCGCGCCATTATATGCGGCGGTCGGCTCGATGCGCATTCCGGTCAGCGTCAGCCCCTTGGACAATCCTTCCGCCGTTTCTTCTTCGGTCAGCCCGAACGATCGGGCGACGGCGACGGCCGCAAGGGCGTTGCTGACGTTATGCTGGCCGGGAACCGGAATGACGATTTCCGACTCCGAGTCCCAGCTATCCGTACGCCGGACGCCGAACGCGGAAGACGTCGCGCCAATCGTCATGCGGGAAGGCGACCAGTCGTTCCGTTCGGACAAGCCGAACGTGCCCGTGCGGCTTCCCGGCGGCAAGCTTAACCGCGGGACGCCTTCCCTGAGCAGCGGCTCGTCGCCGTTGTACAGAAGCAAGCCGCCGTCCCGAAGCCCCGCGGCGATTTCCAGCTTCGCCTTCGCAATGCCTTCGCGCGAGCCCAGCTGCAGCAGATGGGCGTCGCCTATATTCGTAATGACGGCGATGTCGGGCCTTGCGATCTTCGTCAGCAGCTCGATTTCCCCGAAGCCGCTCATGCCCATCTCCAGCACGGCCGCGTCGACCGTCTCGTCCAATTGGAGCACCGTAAGCGGCAGCCCGATATGGTTGTTCAGATTGCCGGCCGTTTTATGAACGCGAAGCTTCTTGGACAACACGGCCGCGACCATATCCTTCGTCGTCGTCTTGCCGTTGGACCCGGTAATGCCGACCACCTTGACCGGCAGCTCCGCGCGGTACGCCGCAGCCAGCCGCTGCAGCGCCGCGAGCGTATCGTCCACGAATACGAGCGGCGCGCCGTCCAGATCCGCCGGCACCTCCTTGGACCGCTGCCAGAGCGAGGCCGCGGCGCCTTGGGCAATCGCTGCCCCCGCGTAATCGTGCCCGTCGAAACGCTCGCCGACGAGCGGGACGTAAAGCGATCCCTTCTCGAGCTGGCGTGTGTCCTTGCCTACACCGGCTATTTGGATGTCCGCATGCGCCGGGGAGCACTCTCCTCCGCACATGGCGGCGATTTGTTCTAATCGGCGTTTAATCAATGTAACAATCCCCTTATCGCTTCTTTGGCCACGAGCCTGTCGTCGAACGGATGCGTCACGGTTCCGATAATTTGATACGTTTCATGACCTTTTCCCGCAATCAATACTACATCCCCCGGGCTTGCCTTTTCAATCGCTTTTTCAATGGCGGAGCGGCGGTCGACGATCAGCTCGTAACGGTCCTCCGGCACGCCGTCTTGGGCGAGTCCGGCTTTAATGTCCTGCAAAATAAGCGCGGGATCTTCCGTCCGCGGATTATCGGACGTTACGAAGACGTAATCGGCATATTGCGCCGCGATCCGGCCCATAATCGGGCGTTTCTTCCGGTCGCGGTCCCCGCCGCAGCCGAATACGCAGAACAGCCGCTCGGGCGCAAGCTCCTTCACCGCCTTCAGCACGTTCTCCAAGCCGTCCGGCGTATGCGCGTAATCGACGATGACCGCAAACGGCTGCCCTTCGTTCACCGGCTCCACGCGGCCGGGCACGCCGGAAACCGCTTCGAGGCTCGCCTTGATGCGCTCCACCGGAATGCCCTCGATCAAAGCGGCGGTTATGGCGGCAAGCGCGTTGTACACGTTGAACTTGCCTACCATTTGCAGCGTCAGCTCGGCGTCGCCGCGGAACGACCGCAGCGTAAAGGACGTGCCGCGGGACGTAATCCGGATATGCTCGGCGCGAACGTCCGCACCGTTCTCGATGCCGTAGGTCAGCACCTCGGCGGCGGTTGCCTTGGCGAATTGCTCGCTGACGGGGTCGTCCGCGTTCAGCACCGCGTACGACCGTTCATCCGGGGAGGAAGCGTACTCGTTGCCGAGGCGGGAGAAGAACAGCTCCTTCGCCGCCGCGTATTTCTCCATCGTCTGATGGTAATCGAGATGATCCTGGGTCAAGTTCGTAAAGATGGCGGTCCGGAACCGGCAGCCTTTGACGCGGCCTTGCTCCAGCGCATGCGAGGACACTTCCATCGCGACCGCCTTCGTCCCCGCTTCCTTCATCTCGGCCAAATATTGCTGCAGGCCCAGCGCCTCCGGGGTCGTGCCGGACATCGGCAGCGTCTTGCCCGCATAACGGGCTTCGATCGTGCCGATGACGCCGGCCGGATAACCGTTATCGTTCATAATCCGTTCAATCAAATATGTAGTCGTCGTTTTGCCGTTTGTGCCGGTAACGCCGATCAGCTTCATATGACGGCTCGGATGGCCGTAGTAATGGTCCGCGATCACCGCCATGGCAAGGCGGCTGCTCGCGACGATCAGCTGCGGAACGTCAAGATCAAGCTTCCGCTCCGCGACGATGGCCGCCGCCCCGCGCTCCAGCGCCTGCGGCGCATAATCGTGGCCGTCGACCGTATGGCCCGGCAAGCAGATGAACAAATCACCCTCCTTGACCTTGCGCGAATCGACCTCCACGCCCGTGACGGACGTCTTATCGTCGCCGTACAGCTTTGCCGTAATGAGCAGCTTCGATAGTTCGCCTAATTGCATCGTAATTGTCTCCCTTCGTCCTTACGCGCCGCAATTCCCAACTATAACCATTATGGTCAATGGGAGTGCGTTGTATCATCGCCGGCACCCAAATAAATGCGGATGGTCGAACCTTTCGGAACGCGTTCCCCCGCGGCGGGTGCTTGCCGAATAACCGTACTTCCGGAGCCGGCAGATGTCAAGTTAAAATTCATGTTCATATCCTCATAAATGTCGGATACGGTTTTGCCGACGAGATTCGGAACCGTAACGTACGGAGCCTCGCCCAGCTTGTATTTCTTGTTGAGTTGGCCCGTCCGTTTCGGCACCTCTAATACTTCTAATGCATCGGCCATCATGCTCCGCACGATCGGAGCCGCCACGACGCCGCCGAATTGGATTCCTTGCGGATTGTCGACCGCCACGTAAATGACGACCTTCGGATCGTCGGCCGGCGCGAACCCGATGAACGACACGATATGCTCGTTCGCCGAATATTTGCCGTTAACGACTTTCTGGGCGGTACCGGTTTTGCCGCCGACCCGGTAGCCGTCGATGAAGGCGTTGCCGCCCGTGCCGTTCGCGACGACGCTCTCGAGCGCTTCCCGCACCTGCTTCGACGTCTCCTCCGAGATGACTTGCCGGACCGCTTGCGGCTGAACCGCCTGAACCGTCTCGCCGGTTGCGGAATTAATGAAAGCCTTGGCCACATGCGGCTTATACAAGGTGCCTCCGTTAATGGCCGCGGACACCGCCGTAATCTGCTGGATCGGCGTCACCGATACGCCTTGCCCGAACGCCGTCGTCGCCAGCTCGACCGGACCGACCTGGTTCAGCTTGAACAGAATCCCGTTCTCTTCGCCGTACAGGTCGATGCCGGTTTTTTTGCCGAAGCCGAAATTGTGAATGTATTCGAACAGCTTTTCCTTGCCCAGCCGCTGGCCCAGCGTGACGAAGCCGGGGTTGCACGAGTTTTCGACTACCTGGAGGAACGTCTGGCTGCCGTGACCGCCTTTCTTCCAGCAGCGCAGCCTGGCGCCGCCGACCTCGATCGCGCCGGGATCGTAAAACATTTCGTGCTTCAAATTCACCTTTTTTTCCTCAATGGCAGCCGCCAGCGTTATAATTTTGAACGTCGAACCGGGCTCGTACGTCATCCAGATGGGCAGGTTGCGGTTGTACGTCTCGCTAGGAAACGCCTGATAATTGCCCGGCTCGTACGTCGGCCTGCTGGCCATGCCGAGTATTTCTCCCGTATTCGGGTCCATCGCGATCGCAATCGCCCCGTCCGGCTTGAGCGCGGTCATCGCCTGATCCAGCTCCCTTTCCATCGAAGCCTGGATTTGCTTGTCGATCGTAAGCTGCAGCGTCAAGCCGTCCTTCGGCTCCGTATACGTATCGGACGAATTCGGCATCTGCTGCCCGCGCGCGTCCGACAGAAACGAAACGCTGCCGCGAACGGCTTTGAGCATGCTGTCGTATCGCTTCTCGACGCCGGTCAATCCGCCGTCCACGCCCGTAATGCCGATCACCTGCGCCGCCAAATTTCCGAATGGGTAAAAACGTTTGTTATCCTCCGCCACCACGATGCCGGGCAACGCCAAAGCGCGCACCTGCTCGGCCTTTTGCAGCGTCATTTTGCGGCCGCCGGGCTTCAGCTCGACGATCATCTGCTTCGTTGAGATTTGCTTCAAAAGCGTATCCTTGTCCATGCCCAGAATGACGGACAGCTTCTCCGCCGTCGCCTCGCGGTCCTTCACTTGGGCCGGAATCGCCCATACGGTCGGGGAACTTACGTTGTAAGCGAGCTTCACCCCGTTCCGGTCCTGAATTTCGCCGCGCTTGCCCATATAAGGAATGTTCCGCCGCCAGGAATCTTCCGCTCTCTCCGCGATTTCGCCGCCTTTCCACAGCTGGACATAAGCGAGGCGCACGATCAAGGAAATAAAAGCGACGATCGCAATGATTAATGCGATCAGCAGCCGCCGCCGCAACGTTACGCCCGATACTTTCATTCCGCTCCCCCTCCGTTTCTTTGCTGCAGACGAGCATACGCTCATTCCCAGACTATTCATCGCAAAAGGGGGATAGAACAAGCTATATAAGTTGAACCTGATAATCGACGGCCATTCCATTCCGAAAGGAATTCTCTTGCCGCTTCAGACATCTTGTTTTAAGCTTCTTTCTTTCAATGGCAAGACGCATTTGTTCAACTTAAAATTCCGTTATTCCGCAGGCTCCTCGCTCTGCGATGCTTCCGCGTCTTCCGATTCCGGCGGAGAAGCCGATTGCGAAGGAGGAGCCAACACGATTTTCAGTACGCGCTGGCCGTTTTTCTTCTCTTCCTTCTGGCTGACGACATACCCTTCGCCTTCCGTCTCCAGCAGCAATCCCATGACGGACGCCACTTCAACCGCGTCGCGCAAGGAAGCCCCGGTCAAATCCGGCACTTTCAGCGACTCCTGCTTCTCGGTAATGAGATAAACGCGCTGGCCCGCTTGCACGGCCGACCCTTCGGACGGAATTTGCTGAAGCACCTTCGTGCCTTGGCCGACGACCGTAAAGGTCAACCCCGATTGCGAAAGCTGCGCTTCCGCCTCCTGCAGCGCAAGGCCGTTTACATCGGGAACGGCAACGCCCGCTTCCTTCGGGTCTTCCGTGGCGTCCGCCGCCACCGAGCTTGGCGCAACGCCCATATGCTTCAAGCTTTTATATACGATTTCCTTAAAAGCCGGAGCGGCGACCGCGCCGCCGCCCGCATCCGGATCGTTCGGCTCGTCGACGACGATATAAACGACGATTTTCGGATCGTCTACCGGCGCATAACCGATAAAGGATACGACGAACTTGTCGTCCGAATAACCGCTGCCTACAACCTTCTGCGCCGTGCCCGTTTTACCGGCTACCCGGTAGCCTTCGATGTAGGCGTTGCGCCCCGTTCCGATCTCTTGGTCGGAGACGACCTGCTCCAAATATTCGCCGACCTTCTTCGACGTTTCTTCGGAGATGACCTGCCGAACGAGCTTCGGCTCGATTTGTTGCGTCGTTTTCGTAGCCGGATCGTAAATTTCCTTCACGATTTGCGGCTGCAGCAGCTTGCCGCCGTTAGCGACGGCCGCGACGGCCGCCACCTGCTGGATCGGCGTCACTTGCACCCGCCCTTGGCCGAACGCCGCCGTCGCGACTTCGGACGGATAATTAAAGCGGAAGTTGATCGTCCCGGCCGCTTCGTTCCCGAGGGCGATGCCCGTTTTGGCCCCAAAGCCGAAGCCGGTAATATAGTCGTACAGCTTCTGCGCTCCCAAGGCTTGGCCCAGTTTGACAAACGCAACGTTACTGGAGCGCTTCAGCCCTTCCAGATAGGAGATGTTGCCCCACCCGCCGCGTTTGATGTCCCGAATCTCGTAGCCGCCTACCCAGATGCTGCCCGACTGGTAGCTGTCGTTCGGATTGAACAGCCCTTCCTGCACCGCGGCGGCCAGCGTCACGATTTTAAAGGTAGAGCCCGGCTCGTACAGCGATTTGGTCGCATGGTTGTAAAAATTTTCATAATTATAATTCCAGTAATCGTTTGGATTATAGGTCGGCAAGTTCGCCATCGCCAAAATTTCCATCGTGTTCGGGTCGGCGGCGATCGCCGTTATGCTCTTAGGCTGGTACTTATCATAAACCTCCTTAATCGCTTCCTCCACGTAATCTTGAATGTCGCCGTCAATCGTCAGCTTTATGTTCTGGCCGTCCTTCGCCGGCGTATATTCCACCTCGCCTTCCGCAAGCTGCACCCGCTTGCCGTCCTTCAAATATTTCAGCTTCCCGTCCGTGCCGGACAGCTGCTCGTCGAAATAAGCCTCGACGCCCGTTATGGCTTCCCCTTCTTTGCTTATGTACCCGATCAGCTGCGAAGCCATAGTCCCTTTCGGATAATAGCGCTTCTGGTCGTTAATCAGCAGGATCCCGACGTTTTTGCTGTCTGTTTTCTTTTCCAGCTCGTCGCTTAAAGCCGTAATTTTGTCGGCCGTCTCCTTGTCGATTTTCCAGCCCTCGGGGCGGACTTCGCGCTGCGCGTAATATTCGCCTTTTTCGTTTTTGGCGGTTACAAGCGACATCAGCTCCGACTCCGGCTTGCCCAAAATATCGTGAAGCCCGGCTACGATCTCGTCTTCAATGCCAAGCCCCGCAATGACCTCCGGCTGAACGGCGACCGTATATGCGACCGAATCCATCGCCAGAACGTTGCCGTCGCGGTCGGTAATGGTGCCCCGCTTCGCGTCGATCGTTTCCGAAGCGGCCCAGCGGTCTTTGGCCATTTCCAGCCAGTCGTCGCCTTTTACGACCTGCACCCAAAAAATACGGCTGATGAGAACGGCAAAAAGGAGGGTCATCACCCCTCCAAACAGCAGCGTACGCAATCGAATTCTTCTGCTCATCCCGATCACCTTGTATTCATGGCGGATGTTGCCTCATCCTTGCCTGGATTCACCGTTATGTCGCCGTCCATCGTGCTGACCATGCCTTGCGCTTCGGCCATCTGCCGGATGCGTTCCGGATTGCTAAGCGTTTCGACTTGTTTCTCCAACTCTTTCAGCTCGATGCTGATGGAGTTGTATTCGTTTTTCATTTGTTTGATTTCGAGATTCATATGGTAAATTTGAGCATAGCGAAAAATAATGACGCCCGCTACGATGACGCACACCGCGATCGAGAGCATCCACAGCAGCTTCTCCCGCGTCGGTATCGGGTTTTTCTTGACCACAACCTTTCTCGTCTCGCGATAGGCGGGCTGCCGGTCGTTTTTCTTTTTGGGCTGCAGCGCCAAATTCCCGTTTGTCGTATAAGCCATGCCGTCCCCTCCTTCATTAACGTTTTAAAAACATTTCCGGTCGTAACAGCCCGTCTACAGCTTCTCCGCCACCCGGAGCTTGGCCGAACGCGAACGCGGGTTCATCTCCAGCTCTACTTCGCTCGGCACGATCGGCTTGCGGGTGACGAGCTTCAGCGTCCCTTCGTTGCCGCATACGCATAACGGAAAATCGGGCGGGCAGGTGCATTTTGCGACATGATCGGCAAACGTCTGCTTGCATATCCGGTCCTCCAGCGAATGGAACGTGATGACCGACACCCGTCCCCCGGGTGCGAGGCACCGGATCGCTTGCTCCAGCGCTTCCTCTTCTGCGCCAAGCTCGTCGTTGACCGCGATGCGCAGCGCCTGAAACGAACGCTTTGCCGGATGCGGGCCCGTCCTTCTCGCCGCGGCCGGAATGGCCGACTTGATCAGCTCGACCAGCTCTCCCGTCGTCGCGATCCGCGCTTTGGCTCTCGCTTGCCCGATAGCCCGGGCGATTTGTCTGGCGAATTTTTCTTCGCCGTAAACGGATAAGATGCGGGCAATTTCCCGCTCGTCCCATTCGTTGACGATTTCTTCGGCCGTCAATAAAGTGTCGCGGTCCATCCGCATATCAAGCGGAGCGTCGTGATTGTAGCTGAAGCCGCGTTCCGCTTCGTCGAGCTGCGGGCTCGAAACGCCCAAATCGAACAAAACGCCGTCGACCTGCGGCACGCCGTCCTTGACCGGAACGCCGGCCCCGCGCAGCTCCGCTTCCAAATAACGAAAGTTGCTTTTGATCAGCGTAACTTTATCCATATAGGGAGCAAGCCGCACACGCGCATTGTCCAGCGCCAAATCATCCTGGTCGAAAGCGATCAAACGCCCCCCGTCGCCGAGCTTGGACGCGATTCTTTCGCTATGGCCCGCTCCTCCAAGCGTACAATCGACGTAGATGCCGTCCGGCTTGACCGCCAGACCGTCCACCGCTTCCTCCAACAGCACTGTTATATGCTGAAACATGTAATAGCCCTCCCGTTCTTGATGCGCGTCCTAGAAGTTAAAATCGAAATCGACCAGCTTCTCGGCGATTTCGTTAAAGGTTTGCTCCGACTGCTCGTAGTAGCTGCTCCACGTCTCTTTGCTCCATATTTCGACGCGGCTCGATACGCCGAGCACCATGCAATCCTTATCCAGCTTGGCATATTCTCTCAAATGAGCCGGTATATTTACCCTTCCCTGTTTATCCAGCTCGCATTCGGTCGCGCCGGAGAAGAAGAATCGGGTAAACGCCCGCGCGTCCGACTTCATAAGCGGCAGCGTCTTCAGCTTCTGCTCAAGCACGGCCCATTCGTTCATGGGGTAAACGAACAAACAGTTGTCCAAACCTCTGGTGGCGATAAAAGAAGCTCCGAGTCCTTCGCGGAATTTGGACGGAATAATGAGGCGGCCTTTGTCGTCAATGCTATGTTGATATTCGCCCATAAACATCGGACCGCTCCACCTCTCCCCCCAAATTCACCACTTCGCTCCACTTTTCCCCACTTGACTAGAGTACTTCGCCACCTAAAATAAAAATCCTTCTTTATGAGAAGGATTTTTAGAAAATATTTCACGAGGTTAAAAATCATTTGAACAAAGAAACGATCAGCTTCGCCGCCAGCTTTGCCGTACGGCCGCCTCTTCCGTCCAGAAGCGGATTGACCTCTACCGCGTCCATCGACGTAATCCGGCCCGCGCGGCGCAGCACGCCGAAAGCGGCATACGCTTCGTGCGAAGTCAACCCCTCCGGCACCGGCGTTCCGGTACCCGGCGCCTCAAGAGGATCCACGCTGTCGATATCGAAGCTGAAATGAACGCCGTCCGCGCCGTTTCCGGCGATATGAAGCGCCTCCAGCATGACGCGCTCGATTCCCCTCTCCCGGATTTCCTTCATGGCGAACAACCGGATGCCCGCTTCCCGGATTAGTTCCTTCTCTCCCGGATCGATGTCCCGCGCCGCCACGATCGCCATCCGTTCCGGCCGCAGCGGCATGGCGCCGCGCCATACGTCCGCAAGCTTAAGCCGGCTCCGGTTCAAGCCTACGGCAAGCGGAATGCCGTGCATGTTCCCGGACGGACTGGTCAGCTCCGTGTTCAGATCGGCATGAGCATCGAACCAGATGACGCCCAGCTTGCGGTAATGCGAGGCCAATCCCGCCAGCGAGCCGATCGCAATGCTGTGATCGCCGCCGATTACAAGCGGAAACCTGCCCTGCTTTGCGGCTTCCGCCGTTTCCTTCGCCAGAAGCATATTGATCGCCAGAACCTCGGCTTCATGCTTCATTCCTTCCGGCCCGCCGTTCGCTCCGGAACGGAATGCGCAGCCCGCATCGCCCGGCTTTCCCCCGGAGTCTCCGCTTCGATCGACCGGAGCCGGAGCGCCGAAGACGGCCGATGATCGTTTGGAACGAACGGCACCGCCGTCCGCTTCGATAATCCGATGGCGGACGCGCCGGCCCGAAGCCCGCAGCCTATGCAGCAAATTTTCCGCCACGACGGCCTCGGGACCGTGCTCGCTACCGCTTACGCCTGCGCCAAGGCCAAAAGGCACCGACAACACTTCCACATCCCGCTCCATTGCTAGTGCCTCCTCATGAAGTACTGGAGTGGTAGTAAAGGAAAGTTGAATCAATCCCGCCGTTTCCAAAAAAAACTGCCGTCCCTTCAGGATATGCACCTGAAAGAACGGCAGTGCCGCTTCTATTTCCAGCTGTCCAGATATGCCTTCTGCTCTTCGGAAAGCTCGTCGATCGAGATGCCCAGCGACTCCAGCTTAAACCTCGCCACTTGCTCGTCCAGCTCGTACGGAACGTTCACGACCTCGCGGGACAGCTTGTCGTAGTTTTCGTTTACGTATTTCAGGCCAAGCGCCTGAAGGGCAAACGTCGTGTCCATAATTTCGGCCGGATGGCCGTCTGCGGCGGCCAGATTGACCAGCCGTCCTTCCGCCAGCAGATACAGGCTTCGACCGTCCTTCATCCGGTATTGCTCGATGTTGCGGCGAACGGTCCGCACCTCCGCCGCCATCGCCGCCAAGTCCGGCTTATTGACCTCGACGTCGAAATGGCCCGCGTTGGCCAGAAGGGCGCCGTCTTTCATCACGGCATAATGCTCGCCGCTTATGACGCTGCGGTTCCCGGTAGCCGTAACGAATATTTCCCCGATTTTGGCCGCTTCCAGCATCGGAAGGACCGCAAACCCGTCCATGTAGGCTTCCACGGCGCGGATCGGATCCACCTCCGTCACGACGACGCTCGCGCCAAGCCCCTTCGCGCGCATCGCGATCCCTTTGCCGACCCAGCCGTATCCGACGACGACGACCGTTTTGCCGGAAACGACCAGATTCGTCGTCCGGATGATGCCGTCCCATGCCGACTGTCCGGTGCCGTAGCGGTTATCGAACAAATATTTGCAATAAGCGTCGTTGACCGCCACCATCGGGAACTTCAGAATGCCTTCCTTCTGCAGCGCCTTCAGCCGAATAATGCCGGTCGTCGTTTCTTCCGCGCCGCCGCGAATATTAACCGCCAGCTCCGGATGCTCCCCGTGCAAAATCGACGCAAAATCGGAGCCGTCGTCGATGATCAAATCCGGTTTCGATTCCAGCGCCTTCAAGATGAGCCGCTTGAACTCGTCCATTCCCGGATTATGCTTCGCATAGACGGTAATGCCATCCTCCACGAGCGCCGCACACACATCGTCCTGCGTAGAAAGAGGGTTGCTGCCGGTAATGGTCACCTCCGCCCCTCCGGCCTGTATCACTTTGGCCAGATAAGCCGTTTTGGCTTCCAGGTGAAGGCATATCGATACTTTCAGCCCTTTGAACGGCTGTTCCCGCTCGAATTGCTCGCGGATCCGGTTCAATACCGGCATATGAGCGCTCGCCCAATCGATCTTCAAATGCCCTTCCGGCGCAAGCGACATATCCCGGACGACGCTGTTTTCAAGTGCGTTCATTCTAATCCTCCCGTGACAGATATACTAGATAATGGTTTCCGGAACAGTCGAACGGCAGTTCGAGCAGCTTCTCGATCAGTCCGAAGCCGAAACGGTTCAAATAGACGGTACAGTTCAGCACCCGCTCCTGGGGCTTGCCGTCCGGGCGCAGCGACGTATGAATCCGGTCCAGCTGACGGATGGAAGCCTCGTATTGCTTCGCGAATGCATCCTTCGTCCGCGCTTCCAGAAATTCGATCTGCTCCACGATTTTCTGCCGGTTCGTTTCGCCAAGCTTCGCAAGGCCCGGCTGCACCGAGGCCGCAAGGCCGACGATCGGCTCGTAAAGCTCGTTGAAAGCATTCTTAACGCTAGCAAACCGGTCTTCGATGGCCAGATTGTCCTGCTCCTTCAGCCAAGCTTCCTTACGCTCTTCAAACCGGAAGGATACGTCTTCGAACGAAAGGCCGTATTTGGCCATATGCTTGTCGACGGTGCCTTCCACCAGCGTATACGACATCCGCGGCAGTACGATCGGCATCTCCATGCCAAGCGTGCGGAAAGCATCGCCCGTCGTTCCCCAATAAGCGATCTCCCCCGGACCAAGCACGGTCGCCAGTACAGGCAGCACGTAGTCCTGCATAAGCGGCCGGGTCAGCACGTTGTTGCTGAACCGGTCCGGCTGTTCCGCCGCGAGTTGCTTCAGCTGCTCCGCGCTCCACGACGAAATGCCTTTCCGATCCTGGTACAAGCCGTCCTTCTTGTATAGCAGCGTCCGCTCATCGCTTTCGGGCTGAAACAGGAACAAGTTGGCGCTTCCCGCCACGACGTCGGCCTGGAGCGGATACCCGTACGACGTCATCCGTTCGGCCGCGGCAGCATAAGCCTGCTCCAGATCGTCGTTGCGCTCCAGAATGCGTCCGAACATCGGCGCCTCCAGCCGCCGCAGCGAACGGTCGTCCGCATCGATCAGCACGAGTCCTTGCTCGCTGAACAGCGATGCCAGCAAGTTCGCGAACTGATCCGACAGCGTGGCGGCCCCTTCCGACGCTTCCCGGAGCCGCTCCAGCAAGCCCTCCTTAAACTCGGAATGCGGCAGGGCTTGCTCCAGCTCTTCCAGCGCCTCCCGCCAGCTTTCTTCGCCGAGCGTCGTCCGGCTTACCGAGGTCCGCGGCCCTTCCGGGCGCTGAACCGAAATTTTGCGCAAGCTTTGCTCGCCGGTCATGATCCAGGCATGGTTCGCTTCGTCCCAATCGTGATCCTCCCCGGCGATCCAGAACACGGGAACGACGGTCGCGCCAAGCTTCCGCGAAGCGTGCCGGGCGGCTTGAATGATGGTCACCGCTTTATGGATGACCATCATCGGCCCCGTCCACAATCCGGCCTGCTGCCCGCCGACGACGACGGGAGCTCCTTCGGCGATCGCTTTAATCGCAACCATCGCATTCGAATGCGCACGGTGCGCTTCATTATAGGCCCGGAGTACTTCGGCTACGCTTGCGGCATCCGCCCTGGTCTCGGGATGTTCCCGTAGACGCTCCAGCCTCCTGCTCCAATCCTCTTCCCTCTCCGGATGGTAGCCGAACAAGGAATCCAGGTTGGAATCCGTCCGGCGAATATACGCTTCCGTCAAAGGCTGGGCGCTTGGCATTGTATATAATTCTGTTTTCATGGCGCAGCCTAAACCTCCAATTTGTATAAGACCGATTAGTCCTTTTTACTGCCATTCGGCAGCCGTTCGTTTTGATTGTACACAAAGGACGAGCCCGCCGTCAAAACTGAAACGAAAAAAGTTACAATTTTGAATTTAAACATACAACAAGCCGAAACGACTTTATCGCCCTTGTCAAAGGACGAACCGTTTCGGCTTGAAACCTGAGGCGATAAAAAAGAAGAACAGGAACCGGACGATCCGCATATAAGCCGGCGCAATAGTCAGGCTTGGAAAAAGATCGATTTGCCGACGGCCACCGCCATCAGAACAACATAAAGAACGCTCATCATAAAAAAACTCAAACGCCAGACGGCACGAATCACTTTCGCGGCGTCGACTTTTCCCCTTTTGCGGAATTGCGCGTTGCCGAGCAAGCCGCCCCCGATCAGCATCACCAGCATGATGCCGTAAAGGCCAAAGGACCCGTTAAACAGATGATTAAACAATACGGCCACGCAGCCGATCAAAAGCCCGGTCGTAATGTCCATTGCAAGCCGGAACGCTTTTTTGCGGTCATCCGAAAAAAAGGAATATCCGTAATAGATCAAAAGAAAGGGAATAACCGGTATGACCGCCAGATAGGCGTATAGAGATTTAATCCCCTCCCATAACATTTCCACGCTTGATTCGCCCCTTTTATAATCCGGTTCGTTCGTCTGAGCTGAATGGCGCAAGTCCAAGTACAAGCCCGGTTACCGCTTCATTAAGCGGAGCCCGCAAACCGTGCCGCTCGGCCAACCGGACGACTCCTCCGTTGATCCAGGCAATCTCGGTCTCGCGGCCCGCCCGAACGTCGCTAAGCATCGAGGATACGTTGGCCGAGGTCGCTTCGCAAACGCCCAGCACCTTCTCCCACCCGTTCTCTTGCTTGAATCCGGCCGCCGCCAGCACGTCCGACGTCTCGGCGCACAAGGCCCGCATCAGCCGCAATCGAATCGGATGCCGCGGCAGCTCGCCGTTCTGAACGTCGTAAATGGCGGTTAATGGATTAATAACGGCGTTAATAAGCAGCTTCTGAAAAACGCGATTGTCCATATCTTTCGACAACGCCGCACGAAATCCTGCCGAATTCAGCTTGTCAAGGAACATTTTCTGCCTATTTTCGGCGAGAGTCCCGTCTGACGGATGCGCTGCCGACTCACCGGCGGATCCGATCCATAGCTCTCCCGCCCCGGTATGACGGACCGTGCCCGGGCTTAACCGTCTCGCTCCGTCCGTCGTAACGCCCGCAAGCAAGCGGGCATGCGGCAGCTTCTCCGAAAGGCGCTCCATATGGCCGATGCCGTTCTGCATGCAGACAACGAGGGAGCCTGCGCCTTGCGTCAGGACGGCCAGCTTGTCCAAGAGCCGTCCGTTAATGTCCGGCTGCTTCACGGTGAGCAGCACGACGCTCCCGTCGTCGCGGCCGATGGCGGCGTTATCCGCCGTATCCAAACAGCATGCCCGCACGGCCGCCGATTGTCTTCGTTCTCCGGCTTCCAGCGTAATGCCGTTATCCCTCAATTGCCTCGCCTGCTCTTCCGTACGCGTCCATACCGTTACTTCTTGCCCCGCCAAGGCCAGCTTCGCCGCAAACAGCAAGCCGATCGCGCCGCCGCCCACAATGTCGATTCTCATCTTCTCTCTCCCCGTATCATCTTCTTCCCGCTCTATTATCGCACACCGCCAAAAGCAAAAGAAGCCCGCTGACGGCGGACCTCCCCTTCGTTTCTATTCAATTCGTTCCAAATTGCCGTTTGCGTCCATCTTGAAGCGCGGCTTCGCTTCTTCGTCCTGATTCAATACCGTAAGCCTGCGGGCCCGGTCCATAATTTGAATCAGCGTCTTATAGTCGTCATTTACGGCGCGGTAATCCGTCTGCACGTTATTGACTTCTTTGGACAATTTTTCGTTCTCGGACTGCAGCCGGTAAATCTCGTCTTCCTTCTCTTTCAGTTCCTTCTCATACGCTTTGATTTGCCGGTTCAGCTCCTGATAGGTTGTTTTCCATTGGCGCAAAAACCGGATCACCGTGTCGATCGACAACGTATCTTCCGTTATGGTTACATCCGATTTAAAAGACCTTTCGTCCGTTTCAAAAACAGATAAAGACGAAACATGCGGAACTGCAACCGTCTGTTTTTTTAAATAATTCCTTTTTTGCCGCTGTTGCTTGGCAATTTGAATCGCTTCTTCGTATCTTTTGCGGACGCAGCTGTTCCAGCGGAATCCGCATGCAGCCGAAGTCCTTCCGATTCTTTCTCCTACCTCCTCGAACGCAGCGAGCTGCGTGCTTCCTTCGCGAATATGGCGCAAAGTCACCTCGGCGAGAATCAAATCGTCATCGGGACTCCAAGCATCTTGTCTGACGGCTGTCATAGAGCCAAAACCTCCTAACGTTAAAAGGCGCTTATTTATCTCTATGCCCTTGGTAGAGTTCATAGAATCTATTGGATACTAAATTGTATATCCAATTTTCAATGCGCTCATACCTGTCGCGAGCGAATGGAGGATAGCGGCGGATTCGGGCGCGGCGATGCGCAATTTGTCGGACTTTCGCGAATAAAACGGATGCCTGGAAAAAAAACTAAACCTGCTTTGAAACAATCGGATTTACAGCAATTGGCGTAAGCGCTATAATGAATTTAGAAAAAAACGGCTCTACTGGAAAGGGGGATGTTCATGGCTCGCATGTACCGGGTGCTCGGTTTTATTTGCTTGCTCATCGCGCTGATGGCTTACGCCGGACATATGATCGAATTTTCGATCCTGTTTTTTGTCCAAGCCGCCGCGTTCGTTTTTCTCGGTTACTTAAAATTTACGGAAAGAACATATGTTATGATGTTCTGGGGATATATGATCGTTGCGTTTATCGGCTTCTCCTACTGGTCCGTCTTTGTTTACGACAATCCGTTCTAACCGGTAGCCGGCATTGATCTT
>NZ_JBHUMY010000012.1:337531-484785 GCF_042685365.1 Paenibacillus thailandensis
GCTGTTTACAGCGCCCGTATGCTTGCCGCCCGCATGTCCCGCAGGCGAGAAATAATAGGTTCCGCTTCCGCATACAATGATTGCGGAGACGGTGTACGGCTTATCCCCCGCAGCGGGAATAAGCCTCGCGGAAAGGAGGCATGACGTGACGTTACAAGCCGTCCGCAGCAAGGCGATTCCGTTCTTTATGGCGCTTGTTTTGCTCATGCAGTCGGCTGCAACGGCAACTGCCGTGCCCGAGCCCGAGTCCGCGCCCGGGGACGATATCCATCGTATGCTGGAGCAAAGCCTGTCCATTAAGGAAATCGATAAAGAAATCGAACGGATTCGCGAAGAAAAGAAGCAGCTCGCCTCCGAAATGGATGAGCAGGCCGCGCAATTGGACGTGCTGGAGGGGCAAATACGGGACAAGCGGGAAGACGTCGGGGAAGTGCTCCGCGCCTACTATATGGGCGAAAGAGAGGTACTGCTCGAAGCGCTGTTCTCCGCAAAATCGATCTCCGCACTGCTCGGCTTGCTCGATTATATCGGCATCATATTTGGGCAGGACAAACGGACGTTAAACGATTACAAAAAACAATATGCCGAGCTGCAGGAAGGCTATTTGATTCTGGAAGATCAACAAACCCGGCTCGACGGGATCGAATCGAGCCTCGCCCGGCAGCGGGAGCGCGTGCTGGCGATGGAAGCCGAGCTGAACGAACAGCTCGAAAGCCGTCCGGACGCGGATCGCATCCGGATGATGATCGAGGAGCTGAACTCCTTCTGGGAAACGGCGGGGTTGTATGAGGTGGAACAATACTTTAATGCGTTGTCCGACGCCATGGGCAAGCTGCCCGATTGGATTCAGGAGCACAAAGAGTTTTTGGCTGCCGAAGGTTTGACCTATACGCTCCGGATACCGGAGGATGATTTAAATGCCTTTCTAAGGGAGCAGAACGAGCTGTTCGACCGTTTTTCGTTCCGGTTCCATGACGGCAAAGTAACCGCGGAAGGCAGCCGGAACGGCATCGACGTACACCTAACCGGAAGCTATACGGTGGTCGAGCAACCGCAGAACGGATTGCGGTTTCACGTCGAGGAGCTGCGGTTTAACGGATACGCGCTCCCGGATACGACGCGCGAGGAGCTGGAGGAGCGGTTCGACCTCGCTTTTTACCCCGGACTGATCTTATCATTCGTCAAAGCGACAAGCGTAGAGGCCGAAGACGGCGAGCTTATCGTCGAGCTTGGCCTGAACTGGTGAGCATGTCGGCACACCCTTCTAAACCAACGACAAACAAGCAGCCCTTTCGTTCTGCAAGTACGCAGAAGACTAAAGGGCTGCTTGTTTGTTAGGCCGCAAACGGCCGATTTCGCTCCGGACGCGCCATCAAAGCAGATCGGCTGCGAGCTGCGCCAGCTTGGACCGCTCGCCTTTCTCGAGCGTCATATGCCCGCTGATCGATTCAAGCTTGAATCGCTCGATCGCGTGCGTTAACCCGTTGCTGACCGAATCGAGATAAGGATGGTCGATTTGCTCGGGATCGCCCATCAGGACGATTTTGCTCCCTTCCCCGACGCGGGAAATGATCGTCTTGACCTCGTGCCTCGTCAAGTTTTGGGCTTCGTCGATAATGATAAACTGCCCCGGTATGGAGCGGCCGCGAATATAGGTGAGCGCTTCGACCTGAATGCTTCCGAGTCCCATTAAAATTTTGTCGATGTCGCCGGCTTTTTTCGTATCGAACAAATATTCCAGATTATCGTAAATCGGCTGCATCCACGGACGAAGCTTTTCTTCCTTCTCGCCGGGCAAATACCCGATATCCTTGCCCATCGGGACGACGGGCCTCGCGATCAGCAGCTTCTTATATTTATGCTCGTCTTCGACCTTCATCAGCCCGGCGGCGAGCGCAAGCAGCGTCTTGCCCGTGCCGGCCTTGCCGTTCAAAGTGACGAGCGGTATGTCGTCGTTCAGCAGCAGCTCCAGCGCCATCCGCTGCTGCGCGTTTCTTGCCGTTATGCCCCACACGGGATCGTTGCTTAAGTAAAGCGGCTCAAGCCGCAACCCGTCCTGACTGACCCGGAGCAAGGCCGACTTGGAGGTGCCCATTTCGTCGCGCAGAATGACGAATTCATTCGGATTAAGCGCCGCCTTCGTCTGAAGCGTTTTGACGAGAAGGAAGCGGTAGGAATAAAACTCGTCGATAACGGCCGGATGGACATAAAGGGTGACGTAGCCGCTGTAGAGGTCGGAGGAGACGACCACTCTGTCGGACAAATAATCTTGCGCTTCGACGCCAAGCACGTCGGCTTTGATTCGGACCAATACGTCCTTGCTGACCAGAACGACATGCGAGCCCTCCCGGCCGCTTTGGATGAGCTCCTGCTGCTCCAAATGGTAATTAAGCGCGACAGCTAGCATGCGATTGTCGTTGGAAGCTTCGCCGAACATGTCCTGCAGCCGCAAAAAGCTTTTATGATTAAGCTCTACTTTGAGAATGCCGCCTCCCGGAAGCGGTATTCCTTCATGCAGATGTCCTTCCCCTCTCATTTTGTCCAGAAGCCTCGATATTGTCCTGGCATTGCGTCCAAGCTCGTCGGCCAGCCTTTTCTTCGAATCGATTTCTTCCAACACCACCGCAGGGATAATCACTTCGTTGTCATCGAAGGCGTATATCGCTTGCGGATCATGAAGCAACACATTCGTATCGAGCACGAATATTTTTTTCATAATAACCCTCCCGGCGTCGGAATTTCATAGAAAGGCATACATACCCGGTTTGGACTGCGGGTACACTATTGTCGGACAGACGAACATATTGGCGAGGTGATCTAACATGTTGAAACGGACAGCAGCAATTGTTGCAGCCTTGCTGATCCTGTCAGGATGCGGCACGGTGGCGCGCAACGAAACATCGCCCTCCCCTCGGCAAAACAATAATATCCGAACGCAGCAAACCGAACCAAGAGCGACCCATATCGCCGATCCGCGGGAAGTAGCCGCGCATTTGGAACAGCTTGCCGCATCCGTGCCCGGCGTCAATAGCGCCAACGCCGTCGTGCTGGGCAACACGGCCGTCGTCGGCATTAACGTGGATCCGAAGCTCGACCGCTCGCGCGTCGGAACGATTAAATATTCCGTCGCGGAAGCGTTCCACAAGGATCCGTACGGCATCGACGCTCTCGTCACGGCCGATATGGACTTGGCCGAGCGCATTCGCGAGCTGAGCGCCGACGTTCAGCAAGGAAGGCCGGCCACGGGCTTGGCTGAGGAGCTTGCGGACATCGTCGGACGGATTATTCCTCAAGCCCCAAGAGACGTCATGCCGAGAGACGAAGAGCAGAACGCGCAGCAGCAAATGCAGCAGCAGGCGCCAAACGACGCGCGTCAAAGCCGGTGAGCGCCATCGGCTTCAACAAGCACGAAAAGCCTGACGACCGCGAGGTCGCCAGGCTTTCCTATTTTCTTGCGCACACTTGTCCAAGAAGCGCAGGGAGCATAATTCATGATGTTGAAACATAACGTTCAAACGCCCGTCATGCACGCAGAGACGCGCCATCCTTGCTGCAGTCCATTGTCCGAATAATGGAGTCATAATCATTCGCATGTTCTCCTTCTAGAGAAAATGGGATGAAGCGTTCTTGCTTCCATTATAAACGGATTGAGACCGGCAGTCTACGGTCATTCAGCCATTTTTGCCTGAAGGGCCGCTCTTGCTTCCTCCAGCTTCGATTCGTCCAAATAGACGTACGGGCTGCGCCACGTGCCTTCCAGTTGGATTAACGAAACGTCGGAGCTTGAAATGCCGAAGTAAGTCGTCATCATGTTCTGCATCTCTTTGGTCGGCATGTCAATCGTGAAATTGTTGCCGACCGCTTCGATTACGTCACCCAGCTTCGTGACGCCGCTGAGCGACTTCATCTTGTCGGTGATAAGCGCAAGGACTTGGCTTTCCCGCTGATTGCGCTCAAAGTCGCTGGACATATTCGTGCCGTCGTTCGACTTGCGGTAACGGACGAAGTCAAGCGTCTGCTGGCCGTTTAACGTTTGCAGCCCTTTCTTCAGGTCGATGTTCGTTCCGTCGGCCGTATCCGTATATTTCATGTCCATGTCCACGTTTACTTTAAGTCCGCCAAGCGCATCTACGACATCGACAAAACCTTGGAAATTAATAATGGCCGTATACTTGATGTCGATGCCGAAATAGCGGGTCATCATGCGGCTCATAGCGTCCCGCGCCTCTTCTCTCGCCGCTTCCTTCGCCTCGTCGAGCTTCTTCGTCTCCAGCTGCTCCTGTAAAGCTTGCGTATAAAACGCCGCGTAATAGGCGTTCGCTTTGCGCTCCTTATAGCCGTCGAGCTGAATGAGGCTGTCGCGCGGAATCGAAACGACCGTCGTCGATTTCGTGTTCGGGTTAAACGCCGCCACCATCATCACGTCGGTATTCATCGTGCCGCCCTTCGGACGGGTGTCCATGCCGAGAAGAAGAATGCCGACCGGCTTGGACTTAACCGATTCGGTAACCGGCACGACTTCGGTATTGTTCGCCGTGCTGGAGTTATCCAGCAGATTGTTCGTTTTGTTTACGAGGTCGGCCAGAAATACCGCGACGACGACAAGAACGGCAACGATGAGAAAAAGAAAAACGCGGAGCACAGGACGTTTCTTCTTAGGACCTTTGCCGGCGCCTGCCGGCTTGCGGGACGAACGCCCCGCCGATCTTGGAGGCAATGCATTCTGTGTCATCGATATTCACCTACATGTCTTTAAATATGCGAAGAACTCCTGTCGGAGTTCTTCGAAGATTGCGGCCGCCCGGTTAACGGAGCCCGGCCTATTGGCCCGGCTCCGCTTCGTTTACGGCGCCGCGTTCCGCCTTTTTGCCTTTCCACTTGTCGTACAGCTGACGAGTGCGCAGCATCAGCATCATGACGACCGCGATACCCATACATTGAATGATCGGCAGCTTATCGACCTGCAAAATCATAAGCACGAAAGAGCCTATGGCCATCAGGACGTAAACGAGCACTTCTTTCAATAACGGCAGCTTCTGCTGCGCACGGAATACCGAATTGAAAATATAAATCGTAAATCCCAATATAATCAAATAGGAAACGACATGGTGCTCGCTAAACCATTGCTGCATTTGACGGCAGCCTCCCTCAATTTAAGGTTAACGGAGTTGAAAGGTTTTACGCGTTCGCTTGAGCCATTTTGCGGTGTTTCTCCGCACGCTCGCGCTCGCCTTTGTTCAATATTTTTTTGCGGAGACGTACCGATTTCGGCGTAATCTCGCAATATTCGTCGTCGTTCAAGTATTCAAGCGCCTGCTCCAGCGAGAAGATCCGCGGCGTCTTCAGCTTGACCGTATCGTCCTTCGTCGCGGAGCGCACGTTCGTCAACTGCTTCTCTTTGCAAATGTTAACGATGATGTCGTTATCGCGGGTATGCTCGCCGACGATCATGCCTTCGTAAATTTCGGTGCCCGGCTCCACGAACAGAATGCCGCGGTCTTCGACGCCCAGCATGCCGTAGAACGTGGAAGTGCCGGTCTCGCTGGACACGAGCACGCCTTGATGTCGGCCGCCGACGCCTGCCGCAAGCGGGCCGTAGCTGTCGAACGCATGGTTCATAATGCCGTAGCCGCGCGTCAGCGTCAAGAACTGCGTCCGGTAGCCGATCAAGCCGCGGGCCGGGATAATGAATTCAAGCCTTACCTGCCCGTTGCCGTTATTGATCATGTTGACCATCTCGGCTTTGCGCGTTCCGAGGCTTTCCATCACGGCGCCCATGCTTTCCTCCGGCACGTCGATGAGCAGCCGCTCGTACGGCTCGACTTTTTTGCCGTCGATCTCTTTCACGATTACTTCCGGCTTCGATACTTGCAGCTCGTACCCTTCGCGCCGCATGTTCTCGATCAGTATCCCCAGATGAAGCTCGCCGCGTCCCGACACGACAAACGCGTCCGGGCTGTCCGTCTCGTCCACGCGCAGCGCGACGTCGGTTTCAAGCTCCTTGAACAGGCGGTCGCGCAGCTTCCGGCTGGTGACCCACTTGCCCTCGCGCCCCGCGAACGGGCTGTTGTTGACGAGGAACGTCATTTGCAGCGTCGGCTCGTCGATCTTCAGCACCGGCAGCGCCTCCGGCTTATTCGGATCGGCAATCGTTTCGCCGATATTGATTTCGCGAATGCCGGCAACCGCGATAATATCGCCGGCGCCCGCTTCCTCGATCTCTACGCGCTTCAAGCCCTGGAAGCCGAACAGCTTCTCGATGCGGGCCTGCTTAACCGCGCCCTCGCGCGTCATAACCGCAACCGGCTGACCTTGGCGGATGATGCCGCGGTTTACCCGGCCGACGGCGATACGGCCCAAATATTCGTTATAATCAAGCAACGTGACGAGAAATTGAAGCGGCTCGTCGACCGTTTCCGTCGGATGCGGAATATGGCGCACGATCGTTTCGTACAACGCCTCCATATTATCGTCCTGCTTCTCCGGATCGAGGCTGCTCGTCCCCATAAGAGCCGAGGCGTAGACGACCGGAAAGTCCAGCTGCTCGTCGTTCGCGCCAAGCTCGATGAACAGATCCAGCACTTCGTCGATCACTTCGGCAGGGCGGGCCGCCGGACGGTCGATTTTGTTGACGACGACGATCGGCGTCAATTGATGCTCAAGCGCTTTGCGCAATACGAATTTCGTCTGCGGCATGCAGCCTTCGTATGCGTCGACGACAAGCAGAACGCCGTCGACCATCTTCATGATCCGCTCCACCTCGCCGCCGAAGTCGGCGTGTCCAGGCGTATCCACGATATTGATTAACGTATCTTTGTACGTGATTGCCGTATTTTTAGCCAAAATCGTAATACCGCGTTCCCGCTCCAACGCGTTGGAGTCCATTGCGCGCTCTTGCACCGCTTCATGCTCGCGGAACGTTCCCGATTGTTGAAGCAGTTTGTCGACCAATGTCGTCTTCCCGTGGTCGACGTGCGCGATAATCGCGATATTGCGAATGTTTTCTCTAGCTTGCATGACTTCTAATCCACTCCACATTTATATTTTTGCCTTAAAGGCGCACTGCATTTGTTCCTACATGCATCGTCCGTCCGTTTGCCTCTTGAGCGAGCGACCGTTTTACCAATAGGAACGCTTGGCGAACGTCATCCATCCTCCCGCGACGATCAGCAGGACCGCAATAACGTACAGGCCCCAGCTCCATACGAGCGATACCGCGAGCAGAACGACGGCGGCTCCGCCAAGCCATAACGATGCGGCGAGCGTTGTGCGGCTCCGGGAATTGCCGAACATATAATATTCGTAGAGACCTACGGCAATGCCGAGCAAAAAAACCGGCCACGCCTCTCTAATGATGTTCCAGCCGTAAATGTTGCACAAAATAAATAAAACGGTGTAAACAATGAGCATGCCGCCCGGCACAAGCACGACCGCCGGCAGCATCCTGCCGAAAAAAAGCACATGAAGAAGAACGCCGGGAATGAGTACGAGCAGCGGCCAGAACATGGCCCCCAAATAGGTGATAACTCCCCATTTGCCCAGCAATAACACGATACCAGCCAAAAGCAAAATCATTCCAGCGGAATATTTTTTGTTCGGCATCTTTCTTCCGCTCCTTACAACGTCTTAGCTCAACATGACGAAAGACGACAAATTTTATCTATACTAGTTTATAGGAACTCCGCTCAAAATACCAGTGCAAAGGTGTCCTCCAATGCAAAAAAATGCCGGGAACCGCATTCGGCTCCCGGCAACCGGTTACATCGGGGCGATTTGTTTGTTACAATTCCCGCTGCGATCGCCTGCGCAGCAAGATCCCGGCGATAATGACGAGCGGTACGCAAAACAGCGGTATCGCTTCCGCCGCCGTCGGCACATTCCGAAGCCAAATGTCCTGCATCCCGTTATCGTGTACGAACATCTCTCCAGCCGTATAACCGAGCAGGCCCGCCCCAACGTAAACCAGCACCGGAAACCGGTGAAGCATCGTGCCGATCAATTGGCTTCCCCAAATAATCATCGGTATGCTGAGCGCGATTCCGAGCAAAATAAGGACGGGTTCGCCTTCGGCTACCGCTGCGATCGCAAGCACGTTATCGAGGCTCATTATAAAATCGGCCGCGACGATCGTCCGGATGGCTTGGCCAAGCGATTTTGATTTCGGGCCCGCGCGATGCTTGTCCCCCGGGCTGCCTTCCGAATCCGTCAGGAGCTTAACGGCAATGTAGAGCAGAAGAACGGAGCCGGCCGCTTGCAAATAAGGCGTGTTCAGCAGCGACAACGCGGCGAATGTCAGAAGACAGCGCAAGCCGACCGCTGCCAGCGCCCCCCACCAGACCGCCCGCTTTCGCTGCACGGGAGGCAGATGCTGGCTGGCCATCGCGATCACGACCGCATTGTCGCCGCTTAACAGCACGTTGATAAGCACAATTTCCATAAACGTAATCAAGCTTTCCATCTGTCCCGTCGCCTCCTCTCTTTCGACTGTATGACCTGTCCAAAAGGATTATGTCCCAAAAAAAGTTGAATCCATCTTTCGTTTCTTGCGTAATTCATGTAGACTTCTAAAGGGTGAACTAGCTTCTCGGGAAAGGAGGGGACACGCGAATGGATATTTTCTCGGTTGATTTTTGGTCTTCTCTGATCGTTATCATTTTTATCGATTTGATGCTGGCCGGCGATAACGCCATCGTTATCGGCATGGCGGCGCGCAACTTGCCTAAAGACCAGCAGAAAAAAGCGGTCATTTACGGAACGGGCGGCGCCGTCGTCATTCGGATTATCGCCACTCTGGTCGTCGTCAAGCTGCTCGACATCCCGTGGCTGCATCTGGTCGGCGGCTTGCTTCTTGTGTGGATCGCCTATAAGCTGCTCGTTCAAGAGGAGCATCACGATGATAACATAAAAGCAGGCAATACGCTCGGACAGTCGATCCGGACCATCATTCTCGCCGATGCGGCGATGGGCATCGACAACGTCCTGGCCGTCGCTGGCGCGGCGCACGGAAGCCCGCTCCTCGTTATTTTAGGTTTATTGATCAGCATTCCGGTCGTCGTATGGGGCAGCACGATCTTCATCAAGCTCATTGACAGGTTCAGCTGGATCGCTTACATAGGCTCCGGCGTTCTGGCCTATACCGCTGCGAAGATGATTACCCACGAAAAAGCGTTCGGCGATTTCTTCACCGCAAACAACTTGACGTATTGGTCTTTTGTCGTCGTAGTCATTTTGCTCGTCATCGCCGCCGGACTTTTCACCAATTCGCGCAACAAAGCAAAGGCGCTTCAACAAAAAAGCAGAGAATCCCATTAAGGGATCTCTGCTTTTTTTGTTTTTTATGTCGTACAAGGTTAGAACAAAAGCTTTGGCCGCTAGGCCAAGCGGGGCGAGCGCGCCTGATTGTCGAAGACGGCCGCGCAGCAGGCACGCCCCTTGGGGTGTCCAGACGGTGCTAACCCTTGGGTCCCCCTCCTTTGGAGGGGGTGGGGGAGGCAAAAACATTAAAACCAGCTTTCTTCCCCGGTTTGCGGAATCGTCACCGGCTTATCCGGCGTCAGAACGATCGTTTCCGTCCCTTTAACGGCTGCCCGCAGCAGCTCGCCGTAGTCCTCCATGCCGGCCTCTACCTTCTCCACCACGGAGAGATTCGGGTTGGTGCTCGGAGATTTCGGCAAAAACAACGTGCAGCAGTCCTCGTAAGGCAAAATCGACGTCTCGTACGTCCCGATCTTCTCCGAAAAACGGATAATTTCGTTTTTATCCATCATAATAAGCGGCTTGATCAGCGGAAGCGACGTCGCTCTGCCGATTACGTTCATGCTGCCGAGCGTCTGGCTGGCGACCTGGCCGAGACTTTCCCCCGTAACGATGCCCCCGGCCTTGTATCTTTCCGCAAGGCGCTCCGTTATGCGCAGCATCGCCCGGCGCATCAACGTAATCATCAGATTATCCTGGTTCAATTGGGTCAATCTCGTCTGAAACTCGGTGAAAGGCACCATGTGCAGCTTAAACGGGGCTCCCGCATAATAAGAGAGTCGCTGCGCAAGCGCAATGACTTTGTCTTTCGCCTGCTGGCTGGTGAACGGATAGCTGTGGAAATGGACGGCTTCCAATTCCAACCCTTTGCGCATCCCCATCCAACCGGCAACCGGGCTGTCGATCCCTCCGGACAGCAGCAGAAGCGCTTTGCCGTTCGTTCCGAACGGAAAGCCTCCCGCTCCTTCCACCACTTCATTATATAAATAAGCGGCATCCTCTTGAATTTCAACCTTGAGCTGAATGTCCGGCTTCCGTACGTCCACCTTCAGGTGGGGAATCGCTTGTAGAACGGGCGATCCGACCAAATGGTTCATCTCCATCGAATCATGCGGAAACCCTTTCCACGAACGCCTTACGGAGACTTTAAAGGTGTACGGCCGGTCGGCGAGCTTGAGCATCAAACCGACCGCTTTCTCCTGAATGTCGGCAAGCTCCGGCCGGGCGGTTACGACCGGGCTGAACGATCCGATGCCGAACACGTCCTTAAGCCTGTCCGCCACCCGCTCGTACGGTTCGTGATGCAAATGGACATAAAGCCGCCCGTAAATTTTGGAAAAGGTCAAGCCTTCAAACGGCGCAAGCGCGCGTTTAATTTGATTTTCCATTTGCCGCTCGAAACGTCCGCGGTTTCTTCCTTTTACGGTCAAATCTCCGTACCGGACGATTATTTTATCGTAATTCACCTGTCTGTTAACTCCTTTCAAGCGGCTTAAGCCGCTTCACGACGGTGCGCAGGCCGTCAGCCAGCCTGTCGATGTCCCGCTCCGTATGCTCGTCGCCGAAGCTGATGCGGATGCCTCCGGAAGCATGCTTACGGTCCGCGCCCATGGCCAGCAGCACGCGGCTCGGCCGATCTTCCTTAGAGGAGCAGGCGGACTTCGTGGATACGACGATCCCTTCCTCCTCCAGCATATGAACGATCACTTCCGGCTTCATGCCGGGGTAAGACACATGCACGATATGGGGCGCCATCGGATACGACCCGGCTTCCTCCGGCAGCGAGCCGTTCAGCTTCAGCTCCGGTATGGAGCGAATATGCTCAAGCAAACGGCTTCTTAGCGAAGCCATTGCGGCATAACGCTTGCCGGCCGTTTCCATTGCCATACGGAACGCTTTGGCCGAAGCGACGATGCCGGGGACGTTCTGCGTCCCCGCACGCATCCCGTGCTCCTGCGAGCCGCCCGACTGGAGCGGTTGAATCCGCACATCCTCCCGGACATACAGAAAGCCGGTACCTTTAGGGCCGCGAAGCTTGTGAGCGGAGCCGGACAGCAGATCGATCCCCCACTCCCGGATTCGGATCGGCAGCTTGCCGATGCTTTGCACCGCGTCAACGTGGAACAACGTTTTCGGCCGATCCTTCAGCACATTGCCGATCGCTTCGATCGGCTGGACGGAACCGACCTCGTTGTTGACATGCATGACGCTGACGAGAATCGTATCGTCGGAGAGCGCCCGCCGAAGCTCTTCCGGTTCGACATGCCCGGTGGCATTGACCGGCAAATATGTGACGCGGAAACCTTCCTCCTCCAGCTGCCGGCATGCGTCGTAAACGGACGCATGCTCCACGCTTGTCGTTATAATATGATTGCCCCGGCTGCGGTTCGCCCTTGCCGCTCCTTTAAGCGCCAGATTATTGCTTTCGGTCCCGCCGGATGTAAACAGCCATTCCTCGGGCTTCGTGCCGAAGGCGCCTGCGAGCAGTTGTCTGGAGCGTTCGACGAGCTTGTCCGCGTCGGTTCCCGCACGGTGAATCGAGGAAGGATTCGCATAATGCGCCTTCATTACCTCCGCCAACGTCCGGATCACCTCGTCATGGGGCGGAGTCGACGCGCAATGATCAAAATATAGCATGCGTAAAAAACCTCCTTTCCAATGAACCTTGTCGGCCATGCATAAACGATCTTCTCGGTTCAAGTCTTAAAAACGAAAAAACTCCTCATTCGGAGCTTTCTCGTTCGCAAAACTTATAAGATTGCAGCGCGCTTATAACCCGCCAAGCACCTTGGCCACGTACTTGCGCGTCTCCTGCGGCAACAGCTCCTGCTTCTGACGAAGCTCTTCGTTCGTGCGGATGCCTAATCGGTCAATCGTTCCCGGTCCCGCATTGTAGGCGGCGACCGCGACTTGCTCGTTGCCGTCGTATTTGCGCATCAAATAGGAAAGATACCGGGTTCCCGCATCGATATTTTGCTCAGGATCAAACGAATCGGTAACGCCAAGGCTGCGCGCGGTGGCGTCCATCAGCTGCATTAGCCCTTTCGCGCCGGCGGAAGATTGAGCATCGGGCCGAAAGCCCGATTCGGCGCGTACGACGGACTCGATAAGAGCCGGATCCAGACCGTATTTGCGGGCAGCCGCTTCAATCAGACCGCTGTAATCGTTCGTTCCGTCGTAAGTCAAGCCGGAAACCCTGCTCGAAGAGACGGATACGGCAGACTGCTCGTCCAAGGATGCAGCCGTGTCCGAAAGCGGAAGCGGTAGAGCGGCGATCGCCGCGGAAGCGGACAGCGTGCGCGCCGAACCGGCGGCAGCCGAACTGCCGCTTTCCGACATATATTGCTGAAGCAGCATATCGAACAGCGAGCCGCCGTCCGTTCCGGTTACGCCCGCCCCGAAACCCGGCGAAGCGAAATCAAGGCTCGGCGCGAGCTGCAGCTTAATCAAGGCGCTTAGCGTGCGCGTATCGATACTCATGTTATTTCCTCCAGGATGTCCTTTTCATTCCCAGGCCTCAACTTTTCCCTAATATGAAATAGTTGCCGCCGAAATCTTGCAACAGGTCTATCCTTAGTATCGGTTTCTATTGTACATGTTTTTAGCCTTTTGAGCTAGTCCGCTCCCCGAGACGGCACGAGGCATTCCGCGGAACGCGACTTTGCGTCGTCCGCGGAATGCCTCGCATGGAATACTTTCGATCGGTTTTTTGTTTAACCGAATACCTTTACGCGCTCGTCAACCGGCTGGAATTGCTTCTCGCCAGGCTGAGCGACCGGCTTGCCGAACGGCATTTGAGCGATAAGCTTCCATGTGGAAGGAATGTTCCAAGCCGCTTTCACCTGATCGTCGATCAGCGGGTTATAGTGCTGCAGCGAAGCTCCGAGCCCTTCGCTTTCGAGAGCGGTCCATACGACAAGCTGAAGCATGCCGTTCGACTGATTCGACCAGATCGGGAAATTGTCCGCGTAAGACGGGAATTGCTTCTGCAGCCCTTCGACCACGGCGTTGTCCTCGAAGAACAGCACGGTGCCGTAACCGGCTTTAAAGCTGTTCATTTTATCGAGCGTCGCTTGAAATTGATCCGCAGGCACGATTTGGCGGAGCGTTTCCGTCGTAATATCCCACAGCTTATCGTGATTCGCGCCGAATAGCACGACAGCGCGGGCGCTTTGCGAGTTAAAAGAAGAAGGCGTATATAAAACCGCTTCTTTTACAAGACTTTCGATTTTTTCGTCCGGAATAGTCGATTCTTTGCTGATTCCGTAATAGCTGCGGCGTTCTTTGAGAGCTTCCATAAATGCTGGCATGTGTGTTCCTCCTGAGTGCAATTTTTACTTACTTTATGTAAGCTACATTATATTTGGATGATTGTCAAGTATTTTAAGCTTCGAGAATATAGTATTGGCCGTTACAGCCGATTTGATTCGGCAGCCGCGCTTTGCCGCCCGGACTTCCGCCGCCGGAATCGGCCTGCCCCAGTTTCGACCCCTCTAGCCAAGCCGTATAGCATCAGAATAAGGATTGCCGCAACCGCTTCAAGCTCCGGAATGTACCGCGGCCATGGGGACAAAGCGTCCAGAAGCGATGCCGTCGAAGGCTTGCGGGCGAGAAACATAAAGTTCGTCCCAAACGCACCGTTCGCCGCAGCGGCAATGAGCGCAACCCCCTGCAGCCAGCAGAAGGCGGACACGGCCGACCGTAAACGGGGACGGTATCGCCGTACGGCGAACAGGTAAACCGCTGTCGCCAAAATGCCGATATGAGCCAAGAAGAAATGAAAATACCGAAAATGCGGAAAGCCGAAATCGAGATTTGGAGTAATGAGCGCCTGCATCGCTCCCAAAGTGCCTAGAAAAAAGACGATGTCCTGCAAAACTCTAGAGCCCGGCATCAGAAGAGCGGCTGCCGAAGCAAGCAGCGTCATGCTGCACAGCTGAAGCGGAAGCGAATCCGCTCCCCACACGCCTCTAGCTATATACCAACCCTGCAGAGCAAGTTCGCTGCCGATGAGCATGCATGCCCCGATCAAACCAATCTTTCGGTCGGCGCTCCGAATTTTGCCGCGCTGCAAACAAACGGCCGCAAGGACGACCAAGCCGGCGAACAGCGCAGCCGCATGCTCCAAAGAGAACATTGTAAATTCCATTTTTTTTTGCACCCCCCTTTTTCATCTCATGCAACCTCGTTCCCTTCCTCGTTCCGCAAAAAAAGCCGCGCTCTCTTCGGCCGAAAGCCATAGAGTCGGGAGACGCGGGTTTGCCAAGCCGGCGGCATGCTCCGGACAATCGCTATCCTATCGGGCAGCGGGCAAAAGTTCACTAACCTTTCAAACCTTTAGCCGCAATCCCCCTTCAAACGGGCTTCTCCGTCTAGTATGATAGTATTCAAAGATTCCTTTAAGACGTTTGCAAGAAGCGGCATCAAGGCTAAGGAGGTATTACAGTGGAAATTGCTTCGATTGTGATTTTGTCGGCGTGCTTCATCGGGGGAATGGTCGCGCTTGTCGCCATGGGAACAAAAGGCATGAAATTCGACGACGAGCAGCAGCACTAACAGCAGCAGCGCTAATTGTAACAAAGCCATTCGGATTAATAAACCGTATGGCTTTTTATCTTTTATAAGACGTCTCTAAAATTTTTTTCGAAATCATGAAACTTTTTTCCAGCTTGTCTCGTCTTTATAAGAAATACATATGAAAAGGAGTCATTATGCTATGAAGTTATGGAAAAAACCCGTTACGATCGTCGCGGCGACCGCCGTCGTTGCATCAAGCGTTTTGTTGGCGAACACCTCGTTTGCCGCGGATGCAACCAAAAAGCTTTCTGCTGTTTACAGCAACATCGTCATCAAATATAACGGTTCACAGGTTTCGACCGATGCTTCCACCGAGCCGTTTATGGTAAACGGAACGACTTTTGTCCCTGTCCGTCTTATCGGCGAAGCTACCGGAAACCAGGTCCTCTGGGATCAGACAAACAAAACGATTAATATTACCGGAACGAGTAAAACGGCAGTCGACAACATGACCAAGCAGCTGGCCGAAGCGAATGCCCAAATCGCCATAAAAGACGCGGAAATCGCCAAATTAAAATCCCAGTTGAATGCGGCGATTGAAGATAAAGCCACCGATGACATCGACGATGTGGAATCGGATATTCAGGATGAATACGAAGACTACGAGGATACGGATGCGTCCATTACCGTTACGGGCGACGAGGACGACGTTTCCGTCACGATCAAAGTCGACGCGGATGGTTGGGACGATCTTAGCGACTCGAAGAAAAAATCCTACCTTCAAGATATCGTCGACGATATTTTGGACGCCTTTGAAGACGCCGACGTATCGGGAACGGTGAAGGACAAAGACAATTCTTCCAAGCTGGCTTCGTTCGAAACCGACAGCAACGGCAACGTTGATCTGGAGAATACAGCCTCCGATCTGAGCGACCTGGAAGATAACCTCAACGACGATTACGGCGATTACGAAGACATGAATTTTGAAATCGAGTTGTCGGGCGATGAAGACGACATTACGATCGAGGTCTATGTCTCGGAAGCCGAGTGGAACAACTTGAGCGCAAGCAAAAGGGAAGACCTGGAAGATGACCTGGTGTCCGACGTCGAAGACGAATTCCCGGATGCCGACATCAAAGGATACTTCTACAGCACGGACGACGACAGCCGTTTGGGAACGTTCTAAGCTTGCAAAAGCAAAAAAAGGCAGCTCTTTTACGAGCGGCCTTTTTTTGTTTATAGATTAGCGCAATTCAATCCGCTTCGATCCCCCTCTTCCCCATTCCATCCTCCCCTGCATAAAATATGGCGATCAGCAGAAAAGAGGAGCACGCGTTATGGCGAACCATTACGATAACAAAGTCATTGTATTGACTTACCATCATGTTGGAGCGGCCGGACCTTATTCGCTCCGCTCGGATTTGTTCAGAAGCCATTTGAACGCGATTAAGGAACAAGGCTACAACGTGATCGGCATCGACGCGTTTCTGCGTTTCTGCCGCCAAGGGAAGGTCGTGTCCGATGCGGTTCTGCTTACGTTCGACGACGGCTGGAGCGATTTTTACACGCATGCATATCCCGAACTGTCCGCTTCCCGCTGCCCGGCCGTAGGATTTGTCATCGTAAGCCGCATTATGAAGAGCAATCGGCTTACGTGGGACCAGATGCGCGAGATGGAGCGTAACGGCGGCATCGCTTTCTTCAGCCACAGCTACGACCAGCACCGGAAAATAAACGGGAAACCTGTTCTGCTAGGGCCGATCGAACGGAAGAAAGAAGCGCGAAAGGAAACGATGGCGGAATACCGGCAGCGGATGAAGCGCGACTTCCGTCTCGCGGGACAGTTGCTGTCGGAACAATTGGGCCGAAGACCTAACTTGTTATGCTTTCCTTACGGCGCTTACAACGGAACGGTGCTGAAAGCGGCCAAGGATGCCGGCGTCGAGCTTTGTTTTACGACAAAAAAAGGGATCAACGCGCGCGGCCAATACGAAATATACCGCTTGAATGCCGGGGTTCCGGACATGACGCCCCGAAAGCTTCTCAATCTATTGAAGGAATACGATTAAATTCCGTTTCCTCCCGCTTCTTGGGACAACGGCAATCGGGTCAGGCCCTTCCCGAAATCGATTCCGACCTTTCCTGCCGCTTCGGCGACTTGCTGCGCCAAGACAACCGCGTTGACGCCGCACGAGATGAGGGCGATATCGAATTTGTTGCGATTGGCCTTCAGCTCCTCGACGGTCTCCTCCAGCTCGTCGCAATGGCCGAAGGAGATCGTCCCGGCGATATGCTGGTTGTAAGGCCCGCCGCTCAGCAGTTTCGCTATCCCCTCCGGATTCCTTGTAACAATAAGGATTCGATAGCCGCGTATCAGCTCCCAGAACAACGGATCGTTTGCCGCATACCGGTTAAATAACGCGTTGCATGTATAGCGCGGCTTTAAGCCGTAATGGGCAAATATTTTATCGGTTAAAGGGCGCTTGTATTCCGGCCGGGCTTTTATAATGCTGTCGCCGTAATTCAATATGCCGACCACGGTTGCTTTGCGGATCGATTCCACCATCCTGTCCCGCATATCGAGATTGGGCAGCTTCAACCCTTTGCTGCTCCTGCTTTTGTTCGCAAGCCGGGCCCATTTCGTAGCAAGCACCCGATCGATCGTCCATACCGAATTTTGCGCCATAACGATATTTTCTCCGTCACCTACTCGTACTAACGAAAACGGTCTCCCCGTTCGAAGCGAATATTGGATCCGTTCCAACACTTCTGAAGACGGCAATCTCCTGCCACCGGAATAAGACGGCAAAATCCGGGCACTCTCCTCTCCTATACATTATGCTTCAGTATATGAACGCCAGACGGCATCTCCACTTCGGTAGAGCCCGATTTTTACGATTCGAAAAATCGTCCATACGATCCGACCGGAAATCTCATAATCTATTAAATCAATCGGCAAGAAAGGAGCATTACCAGATGGCGAGCAATAAAGCCCCGCTCGGCGCTGGCCGCCGGATAACGGCGGCCGTCGTCGGCCTCGGTTACGTCGGCCTTCCGCTATCCCTCCTTTTTTGCAGGAAAGGCTACAGCGTCATCGGCATCGATACCGATCCGGTCAAAATCGCAACGCTGAACCACGGAAAAAGCTATTTGCCCGACGTACAAAACACCGATGTGCAGTCCGCTTTGGCAAGCGGGAACTTCCGGGCGACCGGTCAATATGACGACATTCGGCAGGCGGACGCCATTCTGATTTGCGTACCGACCCCGCTCGACGGCTCCCGGGCCCCGGACCTTTCGCGCATCGAAGCGGCCGGGCGGGAGATCGGAAGACGCATCGTCAAAGGCCAGCTTGTCTCGCTGGAAAGCTCGACGTACCCGGGAACGACGTCCCGTATGCTGCGTCCGTTGCTGGAGGCGTCCGGACTGAAGGTCGGGACGGATATTTTTCTCGGACATTCGCCGGAGCGGTTGGATCCGTCGAATTACAGCTATCCGCTTGAACAAATCCCTAAAGTGATAAGCGGGATCACCGATGCATGCTTGCGTAGGATGAGTTCATTATACGGCAGCGCATTCGAACGGATCGTCCCCGTCTCCTCGACGGAAGCGGCCGAAATGGCCAAGCTGCTGGAAAATACGTACCGGCTGGTCAACGTTTCGTTTGCCAACGAGATCGCAATGCTATGCGATGCGCTGCAGGTGGACGTATGGGAAATTATCGACGCGGCTTCAACCAAGCCGTTCGGGTTTCATCCCTTCTATCCGGGGCCTTCTGCAGGGGGACACTGCATTCCTGTCGATCCGCTGTACCTGCAATGGGCGGCCAGACAGACGGGGCTGGAAAGCCGCTTCGTCGCCTTGGCCGACGAGATCAATCGCGGCATGCCGGCCTACATCGTTTCCCGGATCGCCTTGCTTATGACGCCGCAGAAGCCTTTGAAGGAAGCCCGAATTCTTCTGATTGGCGCCGCCTACAAGAAGGATACCGGCGACATCCGTGAATCGGGAGCCGTCGAGCTATTGAAGCTGCTGAAGCGAAGCGGCGCCGACATCCGTTACCATGATCCGTACGTGCCGATGCTGCAGCTGGAAGGAGAACGGATGGCTTCCGTCGATCTTACCGACGAGCTTCTAACTCAAGTCGACTGCGTTCTCATCGCCGCCGATCATGCCTCCGTGCCCTTCGACCAAGTCATGCGGCATGCACGTCTCGTATTCGATACCCGCAACGCAACGAGCGGATTGGAGGGCGCAGCCCGCGTATACCGGCTGGGCGGAGGAGCGATGCCGTAAAGGAGTCCGGATTGCACCGCTTAACCAACAAGAAGCAAGCTGCCTGGATAAGACCGGACAGCTTGCTTTCTTTGGTTTTGATACCGATGCAAGACTTGCGGCTAAAGCTCGATTGTCCTCTTCCCTTCGCTGGAACGAACGACGGCATCGAGCACCTCTTGATTGCGGTATCCATCCATGAATCCGGGAAATCCGTCGGGTACGGAACCTTCCAATAGCGCAACAAAATCATCGTATTGCTTCACTTTGCAGCGGCCGGGCACTTCGAGCGTCGTCTTCGCCAGCTGTCCGGGTTGTTCCTCGCGTACCCAGATCAGCCGGTCCGGATCAAGCGTCGAAGCGTAAATGGTGCCGGAATCCCCGTAGACAGACACCTCGTGCTGATTCCCCGATCCAACGGCGTTGCGCGTTGTCTGAAAGACGCCCGCGGCATTGTCGGTCATGCGAGCCTGAAAGCTTGCGAAATCGTCCACTTCGATTCTCGTCATATTTCCGCTTGCGGCATCTTTGCGCTCGGGTATAAACGTGTGCAATTGCGCAGAGAGCTCCTCGAATTCTCCGAAAAGAAAACGTGCCATGTCGATCATATGCGATCCTAGATCGCCAAGCGTTCCCGTACCGGTTATATCCTTGTTATATCGCCATGTATACGGAGCGTCGTATATCGCCGCCCCCCATCCCTGCAAATACTGGATGGAAAAGCTGCGAACCGTCCCTATCTTTCCTTCGCGCACAAGCTCCCGGGCATAACGGAAAGCCGGCGTATAGCGGTAGCTGAAGCCGATCATGGCCGGAACCGGCCGCCGTTCGTACAATTCGAGCAGCTTCACGGCCTCATCGAACGTTCGGGTGAACGGCTTCTCGGTCAAAAACGGTTTGTGCTCCTGCAAACAGACGCGGATAATGTCCGCGTGGACGTTATTCGGGGTGACGGATACGACCGCTTCGACATCCGAATCCCGGATTAACCGCTCAAATCCGGCATAACGCTTATCCTCGGCAATTCCGAGTCTATCGCCGAGCAGTTTCATGCTATCGGCGTTTACGTCGCTCACCGCCACGATCTCCAAACGGCCCGTTTCGTTCATCCAGCGAATATGCTCCCGCGCCATTCCTCCCAGGCCGATCAAACCGATGCGATATTTGTTCATTTTGCTGTCCTCCCGAATCCGTCGTTTAACGCGTGTAACGGTTTCCTTATGCCGCTTACGGCTTATTCCGCCTTCATGTAGCGGTTATAAGCATCCTCATAGATTTTGAGCAGCTTTTGCAGCCCCATATCGTTAAGCTGCTTCACGTACGCGTCCCAGTTTTCGTCGATGCCGCCTTGCGTTACCCATTGCGCGCGGGTGCTCAATATATAGCTGTTAATATCGGTAGTGAGAGTAGGCAATTCTTGATATTCTTCCGCCGTAAACATAACCTCCGGAAACGGCTCAGTGACATGCTCTTTGCCCAGCTTATCCAGCTCCATCTTCAGTCCGTCGCCGGTCGAAGTATCTAGCTTAATATTTTTCTCAAAGGCGGGGCTTGCGTATTTGGGGCCGAAATCCCGAAGCGAATTGTCCCAATACCATGCGTCCGCGCTAATGCCGTCGGGCGGAGCCATCAAGGAGTACGTGCCGTCGTCGCCTTTCTCGATAGCGGTGCCGATCGCTCCCCAGAAGTTCTGAATGCTTGCTTCCCCGGTATAGAACTGGTCGATCCAACGGGCCGTAACCTCCGGATGTTCGTTAAAGGACGTAATCAATACTTCGTTGCGTCTAAAGCTTAAACCGTTCGGATCGCCTTCCTGATAGCGCTTACCATCCGGTCCGGCAATGGGCGCAATCGTCTCGTATTGCCCGCTCCATTGGCCGAAAACGGCGTCGGGCGTCCACTGATAAGAAAATCCGATAAGCGGCGCGTCCGGATTTTGCCGCTTCGCGCTCAGCATCGTATTATCCTGCGTAAAAGTCTCCGGATCGATCAAACCTTCCGCGTATAATTGATGCACCCACTTTAAGCCTTCCTTATACTCCTCGGAAATAGGGAAATATTCCGGCTTGCCGTCCTTGATCATCATATTGTTTCCTCTTAAATTGGTAATGCCGAACGATGTGAGGAGCTGCATCTCGATATCCCCCGAATTGCTGAACGGTATCTCGTCCTTCTTGCCGTTCCCGTTCGGATCCTGTTCTTTAAAGGCTTTGAACACTTGATAAAGTTCATCGACGGTTTCAGGCGCCTTAAGACCCAATTTGTCCAGCCAAGCTTTGTTAATCACCGGCTGGTTTGCGGATACCGGGCGCGATGGGAGCCTGGCGGGCAAGGAGTATATTTTCCCGTCCGGGAACGTGCTGATTTTTCTCATTTCGGGCGTTTCTTCCATGGCGGCTTTCAGATTGGGCATATATTGGTCGATATACTCATCCAGCGGGCGGAAATAATTTAAGTTGTTGATAATGTCCGAATCGCCGAACGCAAGATTCCCGAAAATGACGTCCGGAAGCTCGCCGCTCGCCAGCATGACGGATTTCTGCTCGCCCCAGTCGTTCGAAGACATCACCTGCCAATTGATTTTGACGTTGCTGTTTTTCTCAAGCTCCTGCAGCCAGGCATTTTTCGTAAAGCTGTCACCCATGTTGCCCCAGCGAACCGTCAGCACATCCAACGTAACCGGTTCGTTCACGATGGGGAGACCTTCTTTATTGAAGCCCCCGGCCGTATCGGAACCTCCGTTCGTTCCGTTCTTTCCGTTATCGCCGCTATTGCCGCTGCAGCCTGCGACAAGAAGCGCGAGAATAGAAACCAGTGCAACCGTTTTAGTTGCGAATTTCGTCGCTTTAACCATACCGGATCCCTCCGTTATATTTTTCCATCCTGCTTCACTTTCCTAACGTCCTCCCTTTAATTTTTTACGGCTCCGATCATCACCCCCTGGTTGAAGTGCTTTTGCACAAACGGATAAATGCACATGATCGGTAACGTGGAAACGATAATGACGGAATAGCGCATCAAATTGGCAAGCCGCAAGGCGATTTGGGCGGCTTCGCCGGTCCCCATGCTCGACTGCATCTGATTGGTGATCAAAATATTTCGCAAAATGAGCTGCAGAGGATACAGATCATTATTCTTCAAATAAATCAGCGCATTAAAATAAGAGTTCCAATGGCCCACCGCAATCCATAGCGCCAGCACCGAAATAATCGCCTTTGACAGCGGCAGAACGACCAGCGCAAAATAGCGGAGGTTCCCGCAGCCGTCAATTTGCGCAGCCTCCCACAAATCGGGCGGAATGCTGTTCTGAAAAAAAGTCCGCGCCACAATAATGTCGAAAACGCCGACGGCAAACGGCAGAACCATAACCAAGAACGTATCGTACAAGCCGAAATCGCGAATCGTTAAAAAGGTAGGAATAAGACCGCCGTTAAAAAACATGGTAAAGATAAAAAACAGCGTAATCGTGTTGCGGCCGAACAGATCTTTCCGGGATAACGCATAAGCTGCCGATAAATTGACGGCCAAACCGATTGCGGTTCCGACCGCCGTATACAAGATCGTGTTCCGGTAGCCGATCCAAATGTTCGAGTGGTTTAACAGCTCCCTGTAGCCTTCCAGCGTAAACCCTCTTGGATATAACCATACCTGTCCGTTCCCGACCGCGGACGGATCGCTGACGGAGGCGATGACGATAAAATAGAGCGGATACAGCGTGACAAGCAGGACGGCCGCCGCCCAAACATACAACAGCGCATTCAACGCGTTGTCGGAAAAAGCGGTTCTAGCCGATTTCCGCAACGCCGGATTAGTCGCCGCATCCATGGCACCACTCCCTCCTTCCCGTTTACCAAAGACTATTTTCGCTGTATTTTTTCGAAATGCGGTTGACCATGATCAGCAAGATGAAGTTAATGACCGTGTTAAACAGGTTAATGGCTGCAGAGAAGCTGTATTGAGTGCTCAGCAGGCCGATCTTGTACACATAGGTTGAAATAACTTCGCTGCCGGAGATGTTTAAATTGTTTTGCATCAAGTAAGCCTTTTCAAAACCGACGCCCAAAAGACTGCCCACCCGGAGGATCAGCAGCGTCACCGCAGTCGGCATCAGCATGGGAAGATCGATGTACCAAATGTTCTGCAGGCGGCTGGCGCCGTCCACTTTGGACGCTTCATACAGACTCGGATCGATCGCCGACAGCGCGGCAAGAAAAATGATGCTGTTCCACCCCGTCTGCTGCCATACGTCCGACCATACGTATACGCTGCTGAACAGGCCGGGCGAGCCCATCAGATTAGGCGCCTCCGCTCCGAACAAGCGGTATAGGCTCCCGATCAAACCGCTGCTTGGGGAAAGCAAGATCAACATTAACCCGACAAGCACGACGGTGGAAATAAAGTGCGGCATGTAGGTGACCGTCTGAAAAAAACGCCGGAACCGATTTTGCCGCATCTGATTGACCAAGAGCGCAAAGACGATCGGAATCGGAAACGTGGCGAAGCTGTAAAGGCTGATAAGCAGCGTATTTCGAATCGTGACTTCAAATTGATAGGAGTTAAAGTACTTCTCAAAGTACTTGAAGCCGGCCCACGGGCTTCCCGTTATCCCCAAAGCGGGACTGTAATCTTTAAAAGCGATCATAACGCCATACATCGGTTTATAGGTGAAGCATAGAAGCAGCGCTACGGCAGGGAGCAATAACAAATATAAGCCCCAGTTCCTTCCGATCCTTCGAACCGTGCTTTGTATGCCGGCGCTCGGCAGACGTGCGGCGCGCAAAACCGTTCCCCTCCCTAAACGTTCGTCCTTAAGACTAGGACAACAAAAATGTTTGCTTTCACAAGTTTATTATAATGTCGTCTCTCGTTCCGATTCGGACTTCATGAGAGAAGGATTCGGACTTTTGCGAGTGCCGGCCGGCTTGTTAATCGCGGGAAAAAGGCAGCCGCATGACGTTATCCGGACTTTGCATGGCACTTTTCGGACATTCGGGCAAACCTGTCATTGTTCTTGTTGTTTTTCCGTCCAACGGATTTATAATAGTTACAAAAACAGAAGGCCAAATATCGAGCCAACCCAAAAGGAGTCGGCATAGGCAAATGATCCTAAGAGCGGAAAACAAGATGCAACCGATCAAGCATTATGTGAAAATGCTGCTCCTCGTTTCTTTCGCCGCCTTGATTCTGGACGTCATCATTAGCATGGCTTCCATCTCCCTTGTCCAGCAGCAGTCCGCGCAATACGTGCAAGATACGGCCGATCTGTATATCGACAAGATCAATCATAACTTTTCCTATTTGAATCATTTTGCGGGATGGACGCTTGCGAACGACGAGGATGTAGAGACCATGAGAGAGCACGGCACGGCCGAACCGGAATTTATAAAAGCGCGGAACAACCTCTATAAACGGTTTGCCGAGCTGCAAAAAAGCTACGGTAAAGAATATAACTTCTTTCTCTATTTAAGCGACAGGCGTTTTCTTTTAAATACCGCCCCAATGAGCTTGTCGTATCCCGAATATTTAACTTTGAAAAAACAAATGACAGATTACGCCGAGGACAAAAATATTTATGATAAATTTTATTCCCAATGGACGACGATAAGGCTCAACGATAACTACTACATTATCAATATTGTGCCCTATCATGAAAGCTATATGATCAGCCTGATTTCGACAGACGAGCTCATCCGTCCGTTGCGCGAAATCAAGCTGGGCGGAAACGGATACGTCTCCTTGGCGAATGCGGAAGGAACGACCGTAACCGATCCGGTCTCGGCTCGCGAACAATCGGTTCAACCTTTCGACAAGTCCATGCTCTTGAAGCTTTTGCAAATCCGGACGACCGTAATCAGAGAATTTTCCAACGCATCTTTCTACGTTGAACTGTCCGTCCAATTCGGAACCTTTGAAAAAATTATGATCGCCCAGCTGCTCGTCGTGCTTCTGGCCGTCATAATCGCCTGTTACTTCTGTTTTATGATGCTGTATTTTCAGAGAAAGGTGCTTGCGCCGATCAAAAATTTCTCCAATAACCTTGCCCTCTTAACGAGCAACGGAGAAGGGATCGACTTCGAAAGCAGTCAAATCGTGGAGCTGGAAAAAGTAAACCGGCAGTTTATCGAAATGGTGAAACAAATCAACAAGATTAAGATCGATCTTTACGAGCGGGAGCTGGAAAAGCAGAAGATTCAGCTGGACTACATGAAATTGCAAATTAAGCCCCATTTTTTTCTCAATTGCTTAACGACCATTTACAGTATGGCACAAATGCAAATGCATAAAGAAATAGAGCAGATGACGTTATCGATTTCGAAATATTTTCGCTATATCTTTCAAAACGACCGGCATTTCGTCAAGCTGGAGGATGAAATCGAGCATGCCCGGACTTATCTCGAAATTCAAAGGCAGCGTTATCCCCATGCGTTCCAATATCGCATCGAGCTTGAGGAGCATACGGCCGGCGTCAAAATCCCTCCGTTGGTGCTTCAAACTTTCATTGAAAATGCGATTAAACATGCCGTATCGCGGGAAAACGAGGTGCTCGTTCAACTCTCGGTGGAGCGCAGGGCCGATAAGGAAAAGGATGAGGATTGGACGGAGATCCGGGTATCCGACAACGGGCCCGGCTTTCCGAATGCCGTCTTGGAGAAGCTTGTGAACGGCATGCCGTTGGATCAATCCGAAGGTACGCACATCGGCATTATGAATACGCTTCAAAGATTGGAATATCTTTACGATCGTCAAGCGGAAGTCCGTTTCTCCAATAACGAAGGCGGCGGCGCTTGCGTCATCCTGTGTCTTCCGAATTTTCCGAAAGACGAACCCGAAGCGGAGGGAAGTACATGAATGCCTTGCTTGTCGATGACGACTATTTTGTCGTAACCGCACTGGAAAAGAAAATCGACTGGATTTCCTTGCAGATCGAAACGGTTTACACGGCGAACAACGTAGCTCAGGCGCGGGAAATCCTTAAAAGACACCCCGTTGAAATTTTAATTTCCGATATCGATATGCCGCAAGGAAGCGGACTGGAGCTGTTGGCGTGGATCCGGGAGGAGAAATACAACATTCAAACGATTTTTTTGACCAACTACGCTGATTTCAACTATGCGCAGAAGGCGATCGAATTGCAAAGCTTCGAGTACTTCCTAAAGCCGATCGAGTTCGATAAGCTGGTGCTTATTATCCAAAAAGCGGTTGCAAAAGCAAAAGAACAACAGAAAAACGAAAAAGCGATACAGGAAGGTTATTTCTGGCAAAAAAATCAAGCCAAAATACGGGAGCATTTTTGGCGGGAATTGGTTAACGGAAGCGTCTCCTTCCCGGTCAAACAAGATCGTATCGTCCATTCCATCGAGGAAAAAAACCTCCGCTATCGGATGACCGATACCTTTCAGCCTTTATTAATCAATGTCTTCCCTTACGACGGAAGCTTGGGCAAAACGGATAAAGGCCTGTTCGATTTTGCCCTTCTTAACGTTTTGTACGAATTGTTTCCGCATTCCTTCTTTTCGATCGAAACGATTCTGGAATATAAACCATACAACTGGATAGCCGTCTTGAAATGGAACGAAGCCCCCGACACGCAAACGGTCGAAGAGCTCTGTTCCGCGATTATTCCAAAGGCGAATCAATACTTAAAATCCGACGCTTGCTTCACGATCGCCTTGCCGGGCAAGCTGGAAAACATCGGACAAAGCATCAAAACGCTGCTCTATATGAACGATGAAACGGTAAAATGCCGCAATCAAACCTTTCGCGCCGAAAGCTATGGCCGCCGCAGCCAGTCCGATTATGTACCGCCTGATTTATTGCGTCTCGAAGAGCTGCTTGACCGAAATGAAGGCGCCGCGTTTCTTGAGGAAACCTCTCGGTATTTGAAGGACCGTCTCAATAACAATACGCTCGATATCTCGATCCTTAGCTTGTTCCGGCTGGATATCGTGCAGCTCATTTATTCCTTCCTCAAGACGAAAAGCATACAAGCGCATAAACTGTATACGGGCAGAACGAACGATCAGCTGCTGCTGAATTCTTTGAACTCCATAGAAGATATGGAAGAATACTTTCAATATTTGGTGAACACCGCTATGGATTGCCGGGACTTCGCCGAACAGCCGCAATCGGTGGTCGAACAAATTAAACTGTATATCCATACGCATTGCGGCGACGACTTATCAAGAAATCATTTGGCCGAACTCGTTTATTTGCATCCGGATTATTTGGCGCGGTTATTTAAGAAAGAAACCGGCGTTCCACTCGGAAGCTACGTCATTCAAGCCCGCATCGCGGCCGCCAAGCATTTACTAAAGACAACGCAGTTGTCCGTATTTGAAGTTGCAAAGAAAGTAGGATATGCCAACTACTCTTATTTCTCGAAATTGTTCAAGCATGAAGTCGGCCTTAGCCCGAACGATTATAAAAAAACCCCGATCGAAGCCATTCGAAGATGAGCGATAAACGGCCTTAGTCCGGTTCAAAACCGAACTAAGGCCGTTTATTCGGACGCCATTTTAAACTATGAAACAACGGAATCTTTTTACGTTAAGCCCCCAAGTAGGTTTTGCGGATTCGACGGTCCATGACGAACGGGCCAAACGGCAGCACCGAAGCGACGAATGCGCCGATATAATATTTGGCCGGCCATTTCCATACGACCGCCGCGACGACGGCCGCAATCAGATAAAGGGTAAACAACAAGCCGTGCGCGCTCCCCGCGATCGTAACCGCCAGCGGCATGTCCAAGCCGTACTTCAGAGGCATGGCGACAAGAAGCAGCAGCAAAAACGAAATGCCTTCCACGATGCCGATTACGCTGAACAGTCGCAATACGATAACGCTTGGTTTTCTTTGCTCCATATTCACGTTCCTCCCGCAAACAGGTAATAGGATGCTGCTTGTGTCCGATTTTTCGTTATACGATATTTACGATTACGTTGGCAAACGTAAAAATAAAAGCAACCATGGCGATATAGCTGTTGATCGTAAAAAACGCGGTATGGATTTTGGACAAGTCGTTCGGATTGACGAGACGATGCTCCATATAAAGCAGCACCGCGATCACCAACACGCCGATATAATAGATCCATCCCAATTCGATAAAGAGCGGCAAGCTCAGAAACAACGCGATCGTCAGCACGTGAAGCCATTTCGATATGGTGAGCGCCCGCTTGACCCCGAAGCGCGCCGGTATCGAATGGACGCCGTTCGCCTTGTCGAACTCTACGTCCTGGCAGCCGTAGATAATGTCAAACCCCGCGATCCAAGCCGTTACGATGCCGCCGAGTATCCATGCGGCCGCGTGGAAGCTGCCCGTGACCGCAATCCAGCCGCCGAGCACGGCCAGAGCGTCCGTCACGCCTAAGATGATATGGCAAGACCACGTGAACCGCTTCGCATACGAATAGCCGACCAAGAAGACAACCGCAATGGGAAGCAGCGCCAGACATAAGCCGTTCAGCATCGAAGCGGAGATCAGCAGCACGATAAACGAAATGACGGCGTACGCCGCCGCTTCTTTCACCGATACGACGCCCCGCGGTATTTCCCGTCCGGCCGTACGCGGATTTTTGGCGTCGATCTTCCGGTCGATCAGCCGGTTCAGCGTCATCGCCATGCTTCTTGCGCTGACCATCGCCACCGTTACCCAGAAGACGACGCGCCACGAAGGCAGCGTTCCGTACGCCTGAAAGCTTGCCAGAATCATGCCCAGGTAAGCATAAGGCAAAGCGAAAATCGAATGCTCGAACTTGACGAGCCTTCCAAACTTTAAAACTACGTTCACATCGTAATCCTCCTTGAGCGTAAATCCACATGTAAACTATTATAGCTCAACCTGCGCGGTTCACCTAGGATGAATTGTGAAAAATAACGCACATCAAGCGGAAACGGCCCATACCTGAGTCATAGCCGTCCTTGGGCGGCAAAGCTTATATATAGAAAAAAGACGTGTGCCCGCGACGGGCAAACGTCTCTGTAGTGTCAGCTCGTTCGGCCTCCGCTTGAGCGCAAGGCAGCGCCGCTTTGTCCGGCGCGGTAGGCAAGCGGCGTCACGCCTATTTTACGCTTGAACACCCGGTATAAATAATTGCTGTTCGCAAAACCGTGGCGCCCGGCGATCGCTTCGACCGTATCGGCCGTTGCCGTCAAATCCTCGCATATGCGCTGCAGACGGAAGTCCTCCAAGTAACTGCTGAACGACACGATGCCGTGTTTGACGAGCAAGCGCTGCAATTGGCGGCCGCTGATCTGGATCCGGTCCGCGACTTCCTGCAGCGTAATCGGATTCGCGTAATTATCGCGAATATATTGAAGCGCCATCCGCAGCCGATGGGCTTGAATGTCCCTCTCCGGCAGCGGCTGCTGGACGTCCGGGCCGCCCGCCGCTTTCGCCGCCCGAATCAGAATCTGAATAACGGATTGCCGAATGGTCGTATAAGCCCCGATGTCGCCGGAGCGGAACGCTTCGTAAGCCGCCAGGAAGCACGACATCGCGTCGTGACGGTCGAGGAACGGACGCAGCGGAAAATGCTTCAAAACGTGGACGCAGCTTTCGCTCTCCCTCACTTCCCAGTCCTCTCCCCATCCGCTGCCGGCCGGACCGTCCTCCAGGCGCTGAATGTCGATATGCAGGCATAACTCGTCCATCCCGGTTTTCGCTTCCGACGTTTGCCGATGAACGACGCCGGGGCCGGTCAAGTAAAACATCCCGCTTTCCAGCTTATAGGCGGTATCGATCAGGGTGACGGTTCCTTTGCCCCGCGGCACAAAATGAAACTCGAACTCCGAATGCTTATGGAAACGAATCACAAGACCCGGCTCAAACGTCGTCAAATGCCAGCGAAGCACGCGAAGCCCGTAACGGCCCCACTTGAACTGCAGCTCGAGCCTCTCCAGCGCGTCCGGCTTCTCTTTCATGACGGCATACGGATAAGGGTGATGGTTCATATCCGTTCGTATCATCTTCCTCATCGCTCCCGCGTTCCGTTTTTGGAGTGACTGCATAATTGCGACATATTTTAAAAATAACATGCCCCGTCTAAGTTGAATACTTAAATATTTAGACACGATTACTATACGATTGCGACATGAACCGAATAATTTAAACGGCGTTATTGACCCTTCGGACAGTCGATTCTATGATAGACTCGTAATCAATTTGAAGCATTTGGGAGGGCGAAGAGGTTGGAGAAACGATTGAAGGTCGCCATTGTCGGTTGCGGCGGAATCGCCAACGGCAAGCATATGCCGGCGCTCAGCCGGAACGGGCATGTCGAGCTGGTCGCATTTTGCGATATCGTGGAAGAGAAGGCCGTTAAAGCAAGCGAACAATACGGCGGCGAAGGCTCGAAGGTATATACCGATTATCGCGTCTTGCTGCAGGACGAAAGCATCGATGTCGTTCACGTATGCACGCCTAACGATTCTCACGCGCCGATTACGATTGCCGCGCTGGAAGCCGGGAAGCATGTCATGTGCGAGAAGCCGATGGCCAAGACCGCCGCGGAAGCGAGAGCGATGGTCGAAGCGGCCAAGCGGACCGGCAAAAAGCTTTCGATCGGGTACAACAACCGGTTTCGGCCGGACAGCCAGCATTTGAAGCAAATATGCGAATCCGGCGAGCTCGGCGAAATATATTACGCCAAGGCGCATGCCATCCGGCGCCGCGCCGTGCCGACATGGGGCGTCTTTCTCGACGAGGAGAAGCAAGGCGGCGGGCCTCTTATCGACATCGGCACCCATGCCCTCGATTTGACGTTATGGATGATGGACAACTACGAGCCGCTGTCCGTTACGGGCTCGGTATTCCATAAGCTCGGCTCGAGAGCAAACGCCGCCAATGCATGGGGACCGTGGGACCCCGCCAAATTTACGGTGGAAGATTCCGCGATGGCGTTCATCAAGATGGCAAACGGCGCGACGATCGTGCTGGAGTCCAGCTGGGCGCTGAACACGCTGGAAGTCGACGAAGCGAAATGCACGTTGTGCGGCACCGAGGGCGGCGCCGATATGAAGGGCGGGCTCCGCATTAACGGCGAGGAGAACAGCCGTCTGTTCGTCAAGGAAATCGACCTGAAAGCCGGAGGCGTCGCCTTCTACAGCGGAACCGAGCAGCGGGATATCGATCTCGAATGCGCGGTCTGGATCGACGCGGTCCTGAATGATAAAGAGCCGGTCGTCCGCCCCGAGCAGGCGCTTGTCGTTACGGAAATTCTCGAAGCCGTATACGAGTCTGCCCGCACGGGACAAACGGTCTATTTTGAACGGAACCGAAGCGGCGAAGGAATCGCCATATCCTGAAAGGAGCGATGCGAATGGCCAAACCGATCGTAGGCATCCAGCTGTATACGCTGCGCGACCAAACGGAAAAAGACTTTCTCGGAACGATCCGCAAAGCGGCGGAAATGGGCTACGAAGCCGTCGAATTCGCCGGTTATTACGATACTCCCGCATCCGAATTGAAAGCGCTTCTCGACGAGCTCAAGCTGCACGCTCCGTCGGCGCATGTCGGTCTTAAATTCAACGAGCCCGACCGATGGTCCGAAGATCTGGCGCAGCAGATCGATTACGCGAAGCAAATCGGCCTGCAATACATCATCGTCCCATGGGCCCCGCTCCCGGACGACCCGGCGGAGGAAGACGTCGCACGCCTTGCCGCCATGCTGGAGCAAGCCGGCAAGCAAGTGACGGCCGCCGGTTTGAAGTTCGGCTACCATAATCACGATTTCGAATTCAAGCTCGTGAACGGCAAGCCGGTCATCGACCGTCTGCTGGAGCTGGTCCCGGCCGAATATTTGATTGCGGAATTTGACTTGGGTTGGGTGCATGCGGCAGGCTGCAAGCCGGCCGAATACGTGCGGCGATACGCCGGCCGCGTACCCCTCGCCCATTTCAAGGACTTCGGCGAAGGAACGAGAGATACCGAGCTGGGCAGAGGAACGGTAGATTTAAAGAGCGTGCTTCGGATCGCGGAGGAATGCGGCATCCAATATTTCATCGTGGAACAGGAGGAGTTCGAATCCTCTTCCCTCGAAAGCGCCAAACTATGCCTGGATTTTTTCCGGGAGAACGGTTACGGTCCAGGAGCCGGCCAATAATCAAATCCCCTAAAAGGTGAGGCGATGCTCTGCAGCGGATTCCGTCCGCATTAAACGTTCGTTGGATCGGCGTCTAATCCAACCTATTAACGCGGCCACTCATCTTGAGTCACTTCAATGATGGATTAGACGTCCCTTTTTGGGGGACCCCCGTCCACCGGAAATGGCTTCGAAAAATTTCCTAAACCATATAAAAGACAGGAACCGCGCCGGAAACGGCCGATTCCTGTCTTTTGATTTTTTTTATGGATAAACGAATAAGCCAAATGATCGGAGCGCTGGGAGCGGCTTATCGTTCCTTCGGAATAAGCTCGAATATTTTGCCGCTTTCCATCGCTTCGATAAATTTGCTCAGCCATTTGTAGTAATGTAACGCTTCCGTAATTTTCCGTTCGTCGTGATCAAGCACGCGGACGACCTGCTCGTCATCCCCGTATAACGTTCTCATCTCCCCGATTTCGCCAAGCGCCTTGGCCAGAACGGCCATGTTGCTTTCAACCGCTTTTCGCCATTTGATAGAGAAATAATCGCAGAAATTTTGATGCCAGTCCGGCGCCGCTTCATATAAATCTTTGCGCGAGCCTTTCCCCCATACTTTGTCGATCATTTTCAAATCCATCAGCGTGCGGACGCCTGTGCTCATGGATGTTTTGCTCATGCCTGTCTTTTGACTCAGATCGTCCAGCGTCACAGGCTTCTCGCTGAAATACATATAGCCGTACAAATGGCCTACGGATAACGTGATCCCGTACAGATCCATGTTTTTGCCGATGGAATCGATGACGCGCTCACGGTTATGGTTGATTTTGTTCAGTACTTCCGGCGTAAGCCCATCAAGATCGTTCATGATTTCCCTCCTGAGGAATAAAGCCTCTTCTAAAGCGGCTATTCAGTATTGTAATCAAACTCTCGTTCAAAAGTAAAGATCCTGATCCAAAAGGAAACGGGAGAATAACGGAGTATTCCGTATGTATAGTTCGTAAAGTAAAAACTGTACGTACAATAAATAGAGTATTTGGGCTTTGACGGGCGTTTTCGATGACCGGTAGACTATGGTAAGGAAGTTTAGCTTGCGAAATTTTAACCAAAGGAGGTCACAATGCCTATTATCGAGGTCAAAAAATTAACGAAAATATTCGGAACCGATCCGAAAAAAGGACTTTCCTACTTGCAGCAAGGGTGGTCGAAGGAAAAGATTTTCCAAGAGACAAAAATGACGGTCGGCGTAAATCAAGCCGAATTTACGATTGAAGAAGGGGAAATCTTCGTCATCATGGGGCTTTCCGGGAGCGGGAAGTCGACGCTTGTACGCATGCTGAACCGGCTGATCGAGCCGACGAGCGGCCAGGTGCTGTTTAAAGGAACGGACATCGTTCAGATGAACGCCGAACAGCTTCGACGGTTTCGGCGAAAAAATATCGGCATGGTGTTTCAAAAATTCGCATTGTTTCCGCATCGCACCGTACTTCAGAACGCCGAATACGGGCTGGAAATCCAAGGCGTAAGCAAGGCCGAGCGAACGGAGCAGGCCCGCAAGGCGCTGAGGCTCGTCGGACTCGGCGATTGGGAGAACAGCCGGCCGGACCAGCTCAGCGGCGGGATGCAGCAGCGCGTCGGGCTCGCAAGAGCGCTTGCGAACGATCCCGATATTTTGCTGATGGATGAAGCTTTCAGCGCGCTTGATCCGCTCATTCGCAAAGACATGCAGCACGAGCTGCTGAGCCTCCAATCCAACATGAAAAAGACGATTATATTCATCACGCACGATCTGGACGAAGCGCTTCGCATCGGCGACCGGATCGCGCTTATGAAGGACGGCACGATCATGCAGATCGGCACGCCGGAGGAAATATTGACCCGGCCCGCCAACAAATATGTGGAGCGGTTTGTAGAAGACGTCGATCTCTCCAAAGTGCTGACGGCCTCCCATATTATGGCGCCGCCGGAGACGATCACGCCGGAGAGAGGGCCTCGCGTCGCCCTGCAGCTGATGCGGGAGAACGAAGTGTCCAGCTTGTACGCCGTGGACAAAAACCGCAAGCTGCTCGGCATCGTCACCGCCGATGAAGCGGCCCGGGCGCTCCGGGAAAATCTGCCTCTAGCCGACGTCGTCATCCGCGAAGTCCCTTCGGTCTCGCCGGATACGCTTATCAACGAGCTGTTCGAGACGATGGCGGATACGAGGCTGCCGGTCGCCGTTCTCGACGAGCAGGAGAAGCTGCTCGGCATCGTCATTAAAGGTGCGGTGCTGTCCGCCTTGGCGGGCAACGCAACGCCGGAAAGGGAGGCGGTCCGATGAATATTCCGAAATTGCCGCTCGGCAGCTGGGTCGAATGGCTGGAACAATTTATGACGCTGCATTTCGGCCCGGTGTTCGATTTCATTCATGCGGTCATCGGCGGAATGGTTAACGGCATCGAAGCCGTCCTTACCGTTGTTCCGGCGTTGGTACTGATCGTACTGATCGCCGCGTTAGCCTACTGGCTCGGCAAATGGAAGCTCGCCTTGTTCGCGTTTATCGGCCTTTATTTAATCGACAATTTAGGCTTATGGGAGCAGTCGATGCAATCGCTCGCGCTTGTCCTTGCCGCGTCGCTGCTGTCCATCGTCATCGGCATTCCGATCGGCATCTTGTGCGCGCGCAGCAACGCGGCGCGAAATATCGTGACGCCCGTGCTCGATTTCATGCAGACGATGCCGGCATTCGTTTACCTGCTGCCGGCCGTCTCGTTCTTCTCGCTTGGCGTCGTTCCGGGGGTCATCGCATCGGTTATATTCGCGATACCGCCGACGATCCGCTTGACGAACCTCGGGATCCGCCAAGTGCCGGAAGAGCTTGTAGAGGCGGCGGAAGCGTTCGGCTCCACGCCGATGCAGAAGCTCGTGAAGCTCCAGCTGCCGATCGCGATGCCGACCATCATGGCCGGCATCAATCAGACGATCATGCTGTCGCTTTCCATGGTCGTCATTTCGTCCATGATCGGCGCGCAAGGCGTCGGCGCTTACGTCTACAGAGCGGTTACGCAAGCGAAAATCGGCGACGGATTCGAAGCCGGCGTAGCCATCGTCATCATGGCGATTCTGCTGGACCGTTTGACCCAAAAGATATATAAAACCAAAAATTGAAGCGAAGGAGCGTTTTAATATGAAGAAATGGATGCTAACGTTACCCGTGGCTCTTCTCGCCGCCGTGCTCGCCGGCTGCTCGCAATCCTCCCCCGCCGCCGGAGGCGATAAATCGATCAAGCTGGCGTACGTCGCGTGGGACTCGGAAATCGCCAGCACGAACGTGGTGAAGGAAGTGCTGGAGTCGAAGCTGGGATACGAAGTGGAAATGCTGCAGGTGGACGCCGGCCCGATGTGGGCGGGCATCGCCGACGGAAGCGCCGACGCGATGGTCGCCGCATGGCTTCCGAGCACGCACGCTTCCTATCTGGACAGCTACGGCGACCGGATCGAGGATCTCGGCCCGAACTTGAACGGGACCAAGACCGGCCTGACCGTTCCGGCTTACATGGATATCGACTCCATCGAAGATTTGAAGAACGCCGATACGAAGTCCGCGCTGTCGGGCAGCATTATCGGCATCGAGCCGGGAGCCGGCATTATGATGCAAACGGAAGCCGCAATGGAAAGCTACGGCCTCTCCGATTACACGCTGGTGGAAAGCTCGTCGGCCGCCATGGTGCAGCAGCTGCAGAAGGCGTACGACAGCAAACAGCCGATTGTCGTAACGGGATGGACCCCGCATTGGATGTTCGGGAAGATGGACCTGAAATATTTGGAGGACCCGAAGGGCGCCTACGGCGGGGAAGAACAAATTCACACGATGGTTCGCCAAGGCTTGAAGGAAGATATGGCCGATGCCTACGCGTTCCTCGACGCTTTCGAATGGTCCGCGGAAGACATGGCCGAAGTGATGGTCGCCATTCAGGACGGCGAAGCGCCGGAGGAAGCGGCGAAGCAATGGGTGGAAAGCCATGCCGAGCAAGTTGATGCATGGCTTGCGGGAGCAGCTCAACAATAACGGACAACGTGAAGGGGCCGTCTCCGGTTGAATAACCGGCGGCCCCTTTCTCCGTTTTGTGAAGGTTAAGATTTCGGTTCGCTTTTGCCGTCGTAGCGTTTCGTCCACTCTTCAAGGACGGAATCGCGCTGCTTGGCAGCCTCTTGAAGATCGTATTCGATCAGCTGATCGATCGGGTTTTTCGTATATCCGGCCGGAATATCTCCCGATTGTCCCTTTACGGCGACAATCGGGTAGTTTTTCGCGTATTCCGTCATCGCTTCGTCCGTAATGGCCCAATCGAGAAAATCTTTCGCAGCTTGCTTGATTCCGTCCTTCTCGATCAACGCGTTCGCCTCGACGTCCCAGCCGGAGCCTTCCGCCGGGAACACCACTTCGACCGGCGATCCCGATTCCTTCTCCGTGATTCCGCGGTAACCGAACGAGATGCCGATCGGATACTCGCCGGTTCCGGCCATCTTGGCCGGCTTGGAGCCGGAATGCGTGTAGATCCCGATATTGTCATGCAGCTTGTCCAGGTAAGCCCAGGCCTTCTCCGCACCCATCAATTGCTGCAAGCCCGACACCGTCAGGAAGCCCGTTCCGGAAGAGGCCGGATTCGGCATCGTAATCAAGCCTTTATATTCCGGCTTCGTCAAATCTTCATAGGTCTGAGGGATAGCAAGACCTTTTTTCTCCAGCTCTACGGTGTTCACCACAAAAGCCGTTTCCCACGCGTCGATGCCGACCCAGTGCGCCGGCTCGTTCGAATCTTTGAATTCGGCTTGGATCCGGTCGATGCCTTCCGGCGAATACGGCTCCAGCATGCCGTTCTGATCCAACACCAGCAAGCTGGTCGCCGCTACGCCCCATACGACGTCCGCGACCGGATTATCCTTTTCGGCCAGCAGCTTTGCCGTTATAATGCCTGTCGAATCGCGTACGATATTTAATTTCACGTCGGGGAATTGCTGCTTAAACGATTTCAAGTATTCGTTGATTTGATCATCCTCCAGAGCCGTGAATACGGTGAGCTCCTTGCTTTCCGAACTTTGCGGCGAACCGCCTCCGGCAGCGCTGCTCGTCCCTGCTTCTGCATTGTTCCCGCATGCAGAAATTAACGCGGTCATAAGCAGCATGCCGATGGCTAGAAACCAGCTTTTTTTCATTACGTCCTCTCCCTTTTATGTTCTGTTTTTGCTTCCTTTACTATAAACTTGGTTGTTTAACTCACTGTAAATTCCAAGTTAATAATTTGTTTTGATTCCACATTCTCTTGGTTTTATGTGGTTTTTCATTTTCTTTTATGTTGTGCAACAAAAAAAACCGCTTAAGGCATTCCCTTAAACGGCTCCCGATCCGGTCTTATTGGGCTACAATCCAATGCACATCCTGCTCCTCCAGCTTGCTTTTCCACGCTTTCGGCGGCGAAACGTCGCTTACGATCATATCGATCTCTTTAAAATCGGCGAATTTATAAAAATGGTTCGTTCCGATCTTGGTATGGTCGGCAAGCACAATCGTCTGATTAGCCTGTTTCATGAAGGTGCGGGCCAGAATGCCCCTTTCGTCGTCGTAACTCGTCACGCCGTGATCGATTTGCAACCCGTCGGCAACCAGAAACGATTTATCGACGTGGAAGTTGGACATAAACTCCATGGCGAGCGAGCCCGACGTCCGGTAATGCTTCGTATTGACCCGTCCTCCGATGAACACGATTTCGCCGTCGAAAATGTTGCGGTTTTTGTAGCCGAGCAGCAAATTAAGCGTGTAAACCGATGAGACGAGTAAGGTCAAGTTTTTTTTCGTTACAAGCGAATCGATCATTTGCAGCGTTGTCGTACCGTCATCGACGGCAATCGTATCGTGGTCCTGCACGAGCGCTGCGGCCGCCCTTCCGATCAGCCGTTTCTCTTCGGCCTGCCGCACTTCGCGATTAACGTAAGCGGGCTCCTCGCGCTCCACGTTAATTTTGACGGCGCCACCGTATACGCGCTTTAATTTTTTTTCGTGCTCAAGCTCTTCCAAGTAACGCCGCACCGTCTCGGACGATACATCCAACTCCTGGACGAGCTCCGGCGTCCGTACCTTTCCGTTCAGCTGCAGCAGCTCGAGAATGATTTGTTTCCGTTCTTCTCCGGCAAGCGACATTCCGATTTCTCCTCTAGCGTTAAAGTGTAGTCAGCTTTGGGGCTCCTTTATGAATCGTATTTTAGCCGATCCCGGCGAGGGTCTCAATCTTCTCGTGCACCTCGATGCCGCGTTTCTTCAGTTCGCCGAATATCGTCTCCGGCGCAAACGTCTCCTCCGGCGTAACGATTCCGGGACGGGCCGTAGGCAGAATCTTGCCCGCCGCAATCATTTCGGCCGCAATAGCGAGCGGAATTCCGACATTTCGAGTATAAGCCCGAAGTCCTTCCCAGCCTTCGACGCTCCCGTCGGAAGCGGGATGCGTATGGGTGAGCGTATGCCGCACCGGCTCTCCGGTTTCGGCGGACAGACCGGTCACTTCAACGTGCAGCGCATAGCCGTACAGCTCGGTCCGATGCCCTTCGGGCGCTTCAAACAAATATTGGCCGACCGCATCCATAATGCCGATCTCCCGGCCGCCGATGCGGATTTTGTCGTTGCGCATAAAGCCGTATTCGTAAAGGGCGCGAACCAAACGCATGTTTTGCTGCGGCCAAGTGCCCCGCACTTCGATTAACCGGACCCCTTTGGAAGCGAGCGCCGCTGCCAGCGTCCTTGTCTCCGCGTGCGGGATAATATATTGGACGGCCTTGCCGTACGGCTCCGGAAGCTCGATCTCGCGCGGGCGGGCGAAAGGCTCGACTTGAATGAATTGTCCGTTCTCGTATACGACGCGTCCCGGAAGCCCCGGGTCGTATTCGTAAACGGTCGTTTCCGCAATGGACTTCGAGAAGGCGATCGGCCGGTACGAGCCGTGGCTAACCCGCACTTCGCGGACTTCCTTTAACCGGTTTGCGGCATGCATCGCCATCATCTGGGTAACGCCCGGCGTCATTCCAAAACCCGGCAAACATATTTTGCCGTGGCGCACAAACATGTCGCGGCTTTGGTTCTCGTCGCCGAAACCGTTCAGGTTGACGCCGTGGCAGCCCGCTTCCGCAATGCACGCCGTGGACCGTCCGTTAAGCCCGATAGTCGTTCCGTCCATCACAATATCGTAGCCGCGGAGCTGATTGACCGTCTTTTCATGTTCCAGCACGTTTATTTGAACGGCCTCAACGCGCTCGTCGTTTATGGATTCGGCAAGACGAACGGCCGCTTCCAAATCGTAATCCCCGATCGTAATTTTCTCAAACGCCGAATACTGTGCCAAATCGCGAACGGCTTCGCTGCATATGCGGCCCGCTCCTCCCAAGCACATCGCTTTCATGTCCGAATTCCTCCCCGAGATTGTTATTGAACGTTATACCTTGCCATTCCTCCGGATTGAATGATATCGACCAGTCTTAACATGTCATCCTCGTAAACGTCGCCGATGCTGCCGATCCGGAACGTCGGCTCGGAGGTAAGCTTGCCCGGATACAGAACGAAGCCGGCCTCCTTCAAACTTTTATAAAAAAGCGGAAACGAAAATGCCGAATTCGGATACCGAAAGGAAGTGATGATCGGCGACTGCCACTCCTTCGGCAGCAACGCCGGGAACCCCGCTTCTTCCATGCCGGCCGTCAACGTCCGTTGGTTTCGGCTGTAGCGGGCGTGACGGGCTGCAATCCCCCCTTCCGCCTCCAGCTCCTTCAGCGCCTGATCGAACGCTCTTACGGCATGGGTGGGCGAAGTATACCGCCATTTGCCGTTCTGCCGCTCCATCGTATCCCACTGGTCGTACAGATCGAGCGACAAGGATCGGGCATTGCCTCTGCAAGCCGCAATCGCGTCTTTCCGGGCGATGACGAATCCGAAGCCGGGAACGCCTTGAATGCACTTGTTGCTGCTGCTGATAAGAAAATCAATCCCTAGCTCGGCCATATCCAGAGGAATGCCTCCGAAGCTGCTCATCGCGTCCACGATAAACACTTTGCCTTGCCGTTTCACGACTTCCGCAAGCTCGGGCAGAGGGTTCAATATACCGGTCGTCGTTTCGCAATGAACGACGGCGGCGTGAGTAATGTCCGGATCCGCCATAAGCGCCTGCTCGAACAAGTGCGGATTTACAGCTTCCCGCTCGTCGAAACGGACAACGGTTGCCTGGATTCCGAGAACCTCCGCCATTAGCGCCATCCGTTCGCCGTATGCCCCGTTAACGGCGACGGCAAGCTTGCCGCCTTCGCGCGGCAGCGCGGTGCCGAGGGCGGCTTCAATGCTAAAGGAGCCGCTCCCCTGCATCAGCACGGCCGTGAAATCATTCGGCCGAATTGCGGATGCCAGAGCCGTCAGCCTATCGCGAATGGACGTTACGAGAAGGTTGTATTCCTCGTCCCACGTGCACCAGTCCTTCAGCATCGCTTCCTTGACCGATCGGGTCGTCGTAAGCGGGCCGGGCGTAAGCAGCAGATACGGGTTGTTCGCGCTCGCCATTACGGACGCTCCCCTCTTGCCAGCTTTTCGTTAATAAGCCCGATCGCCTGCGCCAGCTCTCCGATCTCGCGGATAATCAAATGCGCCCCCGCATCCCTCAGCCTCTCCGATACGGCTTTATATAAACGATCCTTCTCCTCTTGCGTCAATGCATCGGTTTCCTCCTTCGACAGGCCCAGCTCGTTGCCGCCGAATACGACGCCGACCGACCACACGCCGGCATTCCGGCCTTCGCGCATATCCGCTTCGGTATCGCCGCATTTGACAATGCCGCTCATCGGATAAACGCCAAGCGCTTCGGCGTTCCGGTATATCATCCACGGATGCGGACGGCCTTGAGCGGCTTCGTCCGGCGTAACCGTATAATCCGGCTCATAGCCGTGCTTCGCCGCAATGGGGGCAAGCACGTCCATCATCGGCCGGGTATAGCCGGTCGTGCTGCCGATCCGAATGCCCTGCCGCTTCAAATTCGCCGCCAGCTCCACGGCGCCCGGGACCGGAACCGCAAATTGGCCGAGTATCGAGAACAGCTTCGGTTCGAAAGCTTCGTACATTTCTTCGATATCACTTTCCGTCGGAAGACCGCCGTAACGGCCAGCCCATTGCGCCGAGACGCTCGCGTCCGCGCAAATATCGCGGAGATGATCCTTTTTCATCCGCCCCATCGGCCTGCGGATCGCCTCGTTCGACGCATCGATTCCTCTGTCCGCAAAAAGCCGTTTGAAGGCTTCGACCGGCGCGAAGCTGCCATAGTCGACCATCGTTCCGGCCCAATCCAAAATAACCGCTTTAATCATCGCAAATGACCTCCGGTGAATTGTAATTATGTTCGTTTTTGCCAAGCCGCCGTTTTGCGGCGAAGGTTCGAAGTGCCCGCTTCATACAACGCCCTGACGACGACGTTCAGAAGAGCGATTAAGACGGACATCGCCGCGGCGGGTGCCGTATCGCCCGCGTCGTCCATGTTGACGATCGCGACCGACGCAAGCTTTATATCCGCACCGTAAAGGAAGATGACGGCCGATACGGTCACCATCGCGTTGACGAAAAGATATACCGCCATTTCCAGAACGGCCGGCAAGCTGAGCGGAACCGTAATCCGGAAAAACGTGCGCAGCTTCGAGACATTCATCGATTCCGAAACATGGTCGAATTCTTTATCCATCATTTTGAGGGACGTTGTCGCCGTCATAAACGGCACCGAATAAAAGTGAACGATATTCGCGAGCACCAGAATCGCCATTGTCCCATACAAAAAATGCAGCGGATTGTCGGGATGGTTGAAAAAATATATATAGGACAATCCGATAACGAGGCCCGGCAAGGCCAGCGGCAGAACCGACAGAAAATAAGCCGTCTGGCGGACAAGCCGGAACCTCTTGACTTTCTCGATCCAATATGCGAACAAAAAGATGACGACGGTTCCGGCAACCGCGGTCCAAAGCGACATTTCCACGCTGTTCCGGAACGGACCGAAGCCGCCGGCGGCCGCGTTCGTGAAATCGAAGTTATTCCATGTGAACGACAGGTCGTACGGCCATTTTTTGACGACGGAAGCCAGCGCGACCGTACCCGTCAACAGCAGCACGGCGGCTGCGATCAAACCGGCGTAAACATAGGCTGCTGCGTTGCGAAGCCGGTTCGCCTTTATCGCGTACGGAACGGACTTCGCCGTTACATAGGACTGCTGCCTGCGGGCGATTAACCGGTCCGCCGCAAACGCGATCAGTGCAGGGACGGCAAGAACGATACCGACGACCGCCCCCATCGGCATGTTTTGCTGGCCGACGACCTGTTTGTAAATATCCGTCGCCAGCACGTTATATTGCCCTCCGACGACTTTCGGCGCTCCGAAATCGGTAAAACTGAGCGTAAAGCAAATAATGACGGCGCCAAGCAATGCATATTTGACCGCGGGGAGCGTAACCGTCCGGAACTTGCGAAACCGGCCGGCCCCCATAGACTCCGCGGCTTCGTAGAGGCGGTTGTCGGCAACGCCCAATCCCGCGCATAAAATAAGAAACGCTTGAGGGAACGTATAAATGACTTCCGATATAATGATGCCTGTCTTGCCGTACAGCGGAATTCTCCATTCAAACGGAAGAATCCCGAAAAAACCGGTCGAGAATAACCCTTGATGACCGAACAAATAAGTAAGCGCCAGGCCGTGCATCATCGTCGGGGCAAACAGCGGCAGGAGAGCAAGACCCTTAATGGCCGCTTTCCCCTTTATGTCCGTGCGGCAAATAACGTAAGCCAAGCCGAAAGCAAGCGGCACCGCAATCGCCGTTGTAGCGGTCGAGACGACCGCCGTGTTCATAAGCGATTGAACGAGCGAAGCCGCGCCGAAATATTCGGCAAAATTCCTTAAGCCTGCCCAGCCCCCCGTCTGATCGAGAAAAGCCTGCCGAAACAGAAAAAGCAGCGGCAGCACGAGAGCGGCCGTCAGTGCCGCCAGCATAAACAGAAGCGCCAGCTTTATCGGCCAGCCTCTGCCGGACGGAAGAATACCGGCCCTTCCGTTCTCTGTCAGCCCGGATGACAGCGGCAAGACGGCATCGGCCGTTTTACTCTCCATTCCAACACCTCCATTTCGTTCGTCATCCGGCTGCGTGGCCGTCTTCGTATCGCAGCAGCTTCTCTTCCGGGAGCCGCAGCTTTAGGAGCAAATGCCGAGATACGGCCAGCTTCTCGCCCGTTGCCGAATCCACGTCGACGGTTAACGCCGCGTCCGTTCTTTCGCCCTGCCGGTCATTTAGCTGAAGCGAAATTCGATAGAAGGATCCGCGGAATTCGACGTTTTTGACGAAGCCGCTAAGCACATTCTCTTCATCCATGGACGCGTCGAATGCGATTTCCACGTGCTCCGGCCGGATGGCGAGCCGTTGTCCCGATGCGGTTCCGCTAACGAACCGCGGCTCCAGGAAATTAACCGCTCCAATAAAATCGGCCACGAAAGGCGAGCCCGGCTTTGCGTACACTTCTTGAGGCATCCCGCATTGCATGACCCGGCCGTGATCCATGACGACGATCCGGTCTGCCATCGTCAGCGCCTCCTCTTGATCATGAGTAACCATAACCGTTGTAATACCGAGCCTTTCCTGCAGCTCGCGCAGCTGCTCGCGCAGCTTTTCTCTCACTTTGGCGTCCAGCGCCGACAACGGCTCGTCCAACAACAGCACCTCAGGCGACATCGCCAACGCGCGCGCAAGCGCTACGCGCTGCTGCTGCCCGCCCGACAGCTGGGACGGGTAACGGTCTCCGGCGTTTTCCAGGCCAACAAGCTCCAGCATATCTTTCACTTTCTCCGCCGCCTGCCTGCGCGGCAGCTTTCCTTTCAGGCCGTAACCGACGTTAGCCCGAACGGTCAAATTCGGAAACAATGCATACGACTGAAACACGATTCCGAAATTTCGCTTCGCGGAAGGAAGCGGCGTAATGTCGACGCCGTTCAACATCACCTGGCCGGAATCCGCCTCTTCAAGGCCGGATATAATTCGAAGCAGCGTCGTTTTTCCACAGCCGCTCGGCCCGAGCAGACAAGTAAACTTGCCTTTCGGAATATGAACGTTAACGTCTTGCAGCGCTTGAAATCCGTCAAATGTCTTGTGGATGCCTCTGATCGCCAATCCGTCCATGCTCATGCGCATTCTCCTTACCGCTTGTTTTTACGGAGGCCGTTGCCGGCAGGCGATTCGGCCTCCCGTTTAAAAGCTCATGTTTGCAGTGTAGGGTTGTATTGTTATCCGAGTATTAAACACAAGTAAAGTTTGTGTTTTTAATTGTTTTTAATCTACTTTTGGTTGTATTTCCGAGCTTTTTTATTTCGCAATTCACCTTGTATCTCTTAAGCGGTTTGGATAAAAGCGGTTGCATGCATATAATTAAATTGGTTCCTCTCTTTGTCTAAGGACGGTGTCGTCCCTTGGCGCGTTCTAACAAGAAGCTTCTATCATTCAAAAGGAGACGGTCGAATTCTTATGTTTTATTTGCTTCCTCTCATGTTGGAGAGGGTCGGCATTCTGGTCATTGTCGCTTTTCTGCTGTCCAGAATGAAATCGTTCCGGCAAATCGTCCGCAACGAACATCAATTGCCCGCCAAGCTGCTGCTGATCCTTACGTTCGGCGCGTTTGGCGTCATCAGCAATTATACCGGGGTCGAAATCCGGGGCAGCTCGATCGGCTCCGAAGTGTGGCAAACCGGCGTTCACGTCGACAGCGCCCTCGCGAATACGCGCATTATGGGCGTAGCGATCGGCGGGCTGCTTGGCGGTCCTCTCGTCGGGACCGGCGTCGGCCTGATCGCCGGTCTGCACCGGTTGACGCTCGGCGGCTATACGGCGGTCGCATGCGCCGTCTCCACCCTCTTGGCCGGCATCGTTACGGGCTGGATCGGCAGAAAGTTCCGTACATCCGACGGCAACGCTCCTTGGAAAGCCGTAGCCGTCGGCATTTTGATGGAATGCGTGCAGATGGGCGTCATTTTGCTGATCGCCCGCCCTGTTGACGCAGCCTTCGAGCTGGTGTCCATTATCGGGCTGCCGATGATCGTCATGAACGGCTTCGGCACGCTTCTGTTCATGCTTATGATTCAGTCGATCCTGCAGGAGGACGAGCGGGCCCGCGCGCATCAAACGAATCTGGCGCTTCATATCGCGGACAGTACCCTGCCGTTTTTCCGCCAAGGCTTGAATCCCGATTCCTGCCGTGAAGCGGCGGCCGTCATATTGTCGCGGACGGACGCCGACGCCATTTCGATTACCGACAGGGAGCGGGTGCTGGCCCATGTCGGGGCGGGCGACGATCATCACATTCCGTTGCACAGTCTGGCTACTAGGCTGACAAGAACAGTGCTTGAACAAGGAAAGATCGCGGTCGCCACCTCAAGAAAGGAAATTCAGTGCGCGGATGAAAATTGCAGCCTTCAAGCCGCCATCGTGCTGCCGCTCCAAGTGCGGGGCGAGACGGTCGGCACGCTCAAGCTGTATTATACGGATCCCGAACGGCTCAACGGCGTACAGAAGAAGCTTGCGGAAGGGCTTGGCAAGCTGTTCTCCACGCAGCTCGAGCTTGCCGACGCCGAGCTTCAAAGCAGGCTGCTGAGGGACGCCGAGATTAAGGCGCTGCAAGCGCAGGTCCATCCGCATTTTCTGTTTAATGCGATCAACACGATATCGGCGTTGTGCCGGACCGACGCGAGTAAAGCCAGAGAGCTGCTCGTACAGCTCGGCACTTTTTTCCGAAGCAATCTGCAAGGGGCCCGGCAGACGCTTATCCCTCTCCATCAGGAGCTCCGGCATGTCGAGGCGTACTTGTCGCTTGAACAAGCGCGCTTCCCGGACAAATACTGCCTGTCGATGGATATCGAGCCGGGGCTGGAAAACGTGGATATTCCTCCGTTTACCTTGCAGCCGTTAGTCGAAAATGCGGTCCGGCACGCTTTTCAAGGATTGGGCCTGCATCATAAAGGCGCTATCGCGATACGGGCTTACCGCAAGGACGATACGATGGTTATCGAGACGCGGGACAACGGCATAGGGATCGGCGGCGATCTTCTCGAAAGGCTTGGGGATCAGGCCGTGCGGTCGGCCGAAGGCACCGGCACGGCTTTGCACAATATTCGGAAACGCATTGAGGAAATTTACGGACGGGACGGCTTGTTTCAAATCGAAAGCGATGAACGGACAGGCACGAAGGTTATGATCAAGCTGCCGATTCAATCGGCACGGGAGGAAACGTTATGCTGAAAGCCTATATTGTAGACGACGAGCCGCTGGCGCGGGACGAGCTTGCTTATCTTTTGCAGCGGACGAAGCGGGTGGACATCGTTGGCGAGTCCGATTCGTTGGAGACCGCGATCAAAGAGATCGACGAGTTGGAGCCGCAGGTCGTATTTCTCGATATCCAGCTCGCGGAGCAAAGCGGCATGGAGCTTGCGCGCCGGCTGGCCGATACCGATTCGCCTCCGGATATCGTATTTGCGACCGCTTATGACGAATATGCGCTCAAAGCGTTTGAAGTTAACGCCGTGGATTATATATTGAAGCCTTTTGAAGAGCAGCGGATTAAACAGACTGTCGACAAGCTGATGAAGCTGCGTGCAGCAACCGGCCGCAGCCCGTCCTATCCCCTGCCCGGAACGGACAAAGCCGGCGGCAAGCTCCCGGTGACCGTCGAAGAGCGCATCCTGCTTCTCGATATCGATCGGATTCTTTATATCCAGTCGGAAGAAGGAAAATCGGTAATCGTGACCGAAGGCGGACGGTACAAGGTGAACGAATCGCTTGCCGCATTGGAGCGCAAGCTGGCCCGCACGCCGATCGTGCGCGTGCACCGCTCTTATCTCGCCAATTTGAATGCGGTCCTGGAGATCCAGCCTTGGTTCAACGCTGCGTCTATCTTGATCATGAAGGACGGCTCCAAAGTATCCGTAAGCAGAACCTGTATGAAAGATCTGAAGCAGCTGCTCGGTTTATAATAAACGATCGATACGCATAACGCTCTTCCGTTCATGCCTCCATTTTTGCCGTTCGGCCCTTCTTTTTGGCCTTTTAGCGTGAAAACCCGATGAAAAGGCTTACAAAAGTTAAACTATCGATAGTCAAACAAGAAGCCAAACTATGCGCAAAGGCACAAAAGAAAGGGGCGCATCGAGTCATGAATGCGGTTACAATCGTAATAGCTTCCATCTGTATTCTCATGATAGCTTACCGCCTTTACGGTACTTTTATGGCGGCGAAAGTGTTGAAGCTGAACAACGGCACGCCAACCCCCGCGCATGCGAACGCGGACGGCAAAGACTATGTTCCGACCAACAAATGGGTTACGTTCGGCCATCACTTCGCGGCGATCGCCGCCGCCGGCCCGCTCGTCGGTCCGATCTTAGCCGCCCAATTCGGTTATTTGCCCGGGCTGTTATGGCTGCTCATAGGCGCCGTAATCGGCGGAGCGGTCCATGACGCCGTCGTGCTGTACGCTTCCATGCGGAAGCAAGGCAAATCGCTTTCGGAGGTTGCCAAAGAAGAGCTTGGTCCTGTAGCCGGCTTCTGCACCGGCCTTGCCATGTTGTTCATCATCGTCATTACGATGGCGGGGTTGTCGATGGTTGTGCTCCATGCGCTGGAGAACAACCCGTGGGGCACGTTCGCTGTCGGCGTCACGATTCCGATCGCGATGGGCGTCGGTTTGTATTACAAGAAGACCGGCAATCTGAAGACGGCCACGACCGTCGGATTTATTTTGCTCATGGCCTGCGTATTTGCCGGCCCCTACATTCAAGACACGATCGTCGGCGAGTGGCTGACGTTCGATGCGAAGACGCTGGCGATCATTTTGCCCGTTTACGCCTTCTTCGCGGCGGCGCTGCCGGTGTGGCTGCTGCTCGCGCCTCGCGATTATTTGAGCAGCTTTATGAAGATCGGCGTGTTCGTCGCCCTGATTATCGGCGTCTTCATCATTAACCCGGCGATTCAATTCCCGGCCTTCACCGAGTTCATCGGCGGCGGCGGTCCGGTTATTGCCGGCCCGGTCTGGCCGTTTATCTCGATTACGATCGCCTGCGGCGCCATATCCGGTTTCCATGCTTTCGTAGGCTCGGGCACGACGCCGAAAATGATCAATCAGTGGACCGATATTAAAGTCGTCGGCTTCGGCGCCATGCTCGTCGAATGCGTAGTCGGCATCATGGCTCTCATCGCCGCCACGGCGCTTCATCCTGCGGATTATTTCGCCATTAACTCGACTCCGGCCGTCTTCGAGAAGCTTGGCATGAACGTGGTGAATCTGCCGCAGCTTAGCCAGGAGATCGGCATGGATCTGGAAGGAAGAACCGGCGGAGCCGTTACGCTTGCCGTCGGCATGTCGTATATTTTTACGAAAATCCCTTGGTTCAGCCATTTGGCCCCGTTCTTCTTCCAATTCGTCATTATGTTCGAAGCGGTATTCATCTTGACCGCCATCGATTCGGGAACGCGGGTTGCACGTTACTTGATTCAAGATTTCTTCGGGGAAATCTACAAGCCGCTTAAGCGGACGGATTGGCTGCCGGGCAATATTACCGCCAGCGCGCTGGCCTGCTTCATGTGGGGGTACCTGCTCTACTCGGGCGATATCAGCTCCGTCTGGGCGCTGTTCGGCGTATCCAATCAGCTGATGGCTTCGATCGGTCTCATCGTCGGGGCGACCGTTATTCTAAAAATCGCCGACAAACCGATCTATGCTTTGACCTGTATCGTACCGCTAGCCTATCTTTATGCAACCGTCAACTATGCCGGTTACTGGATGGTCCGTAACGTCTATCTGAACCCGGAAGCAAGCGGCTATAACGTCCTGAACGGCGTATTGTCCATCATAATGCTGATCCTCGGTGTTGTGATTCTCGTCACCGCGATCCGAAAATGGACGCAGCTCTTAAGCTCTCCTTCCTTAAAGCACGGAACCATTACGACTTAACGATTGGAATGAGTCTGGCAGAAAGGAGCTTCTCCATCCAAGTCTTAAGAACGAAAGCCGCGAAGACCCGTTTTACAGGTCGTCGCGGCTTTTTCCCTTGTCTACTACTCGTGCACCAGAGCAGCTCTCAATCGGTTGACGCCAAATTCCAAATAACCTTTTAAGCAGGTCAGCATATAAACCCAGCCTTCTTTGTTATCCAACAGGCCGCTTATGTCGTGTTCGTTAAAACCTTCTTCCGTCACTTCGACAATCGTGCCGGCGTTGTCCGGCTGCCGCAGCCTGATCGTGACGATATGTCCTTCCCCGTTATCGTAAACCCATTCGAATACGATTTTTTGATTTCGTTCGATTTCGATAATCTTTATATCGCCTTGCGCATCGTATTCATCATATCGCAAAGTAATCGTTTTGCCGCGCTCCCATCTTTCGGAGCTCGACGAAAACCAAAAGTTCCCGATTTTCTCAGGGTCGACAAAGGCTTCGAACACTTCGTCGGCGGTCTTCAAAATTTTGATTTTCGTAACGTTGTTCATAACGAATCCTCCTTCCCCTACTCCGGCAGCTCGATTCCCAGCTTCTCCGCATACTGCTCGTATAATTCCCGCCAGCCGTGGTTATATGCGTTATGACCGACCATCGAAGGCATCCTCTTGCCGGCAAGCGTGCCGACAAGGCCGTCGAAACAGAGATGCCAACCGGCTGCGTAAGAAGGAGCTTGCTTGCGGTCCGCAAAACGGTGGCGAAGAACGAGTATCGTCTTCTCTCCGTCGCCGTTTAGTTCCCAACGCAGGATGTCGGTTCCCCATCGGTATACGACCAGATTCGGGGCTTGTACTTCCAGAACATAACCTTCCGTATCGTCCGCCTCGGGCATGTCGATGTGCGCCAGCCGCACGGCTCCGATCGAAGTCAGGTCCCTGTCCGGCTTGAACGGCCCCCAACTCGGAATTTGCCCGGCTTCCGTCAGTGCAGCCCATACGTCCTCGCACGGATGCTCCAGCGTCCGTTCAAGGACAAGCGTCCAGTCTCCGTCGTCTTGGGTGAGACGGACATTTTCCAATTCAGGCGTATTCATTCCGTAGATTCCTCCCGTAAACTTTTTTTCCGGTCAAGATGTACGGCCAATGCGTCGACATGCCGGCTCCACTTTTTCCGGTAGGCGCTTAACCACTCGTCGACATCCGCAAGCGGTTCGGCGTTCAAGGAATAAATGCGGCGCTGGGCTTCGACCTTGACTTCCACGAGCCCGCTTTCCCGAAGCGTTCGTAAATGTTTGGATATTAACGGCTGTGAAAGCCCAAGCTCGTTAACCAGCTCCGTAACGCTGGAGTCGGATTGCAGCAGCCGGTCCAGAATGCGTCGGCGGGAAGGCTCCGCAATGACGGCGTACGTATCAAGCATGGCTTATCGCCCTCCTTAAGCATATATTATAAACCATTAGTTATATAACTACAAATTCATATAACGGACGAAATGAAGCGCTGTCGAGCCGGAGCAAATAATGTATGAAACGAACAGCATACACCCATCCTAATCTCAAGAAAGCGAGAATAAGGAGGGATTTCCATATGCCGGTTGCAGCCGTAAACGGGACAAGCCTGCATTATCGGGTCGGCGGAGAGGGCGTTCCGATCGTCTTTATTCATCCTCCGCTGCTCACCAGCGCGGTTTTCGCCTACCAGATGGCCCAGCTGTCCGCAGACATGAAGGTCATCACGTTCGATATCCGGGGACACGGCCGAAGCCCTTATTCGCCGGCTCCCGTCACATTCGAGCTGATCGCCGAGGATATAAAGCAGCTGCTCGATTATTTGGAAATTGAAAAAGCGTTTATTTGCGGTTATTCAACGGGCGGGGAAATTGCAATGGAAGCCATGCTTGCTTATCCGGACCGGTTTCTGGGAGGCATTCTGATCAGCGCGCAATCCGAGGCGAGCGACGTGCTGCTCCGCGGCGTAATTCGCCTCATGAGCGGAATGTCCGGATGGCGCCTTTCTTTCCCGCTGCTCAAATTCGCGATCTCGCAAGGCAATGCCGACAGCAAAGAAACGCAACGTAACCTTTGGCGCGATGCCAAAGGCGGCGATATACGCAATATCCACCAGTATTTCAAATACAGCTTGAACTATACCTGCACCAAACGGCTGTCCCGGCTCCAAACGCCCGTGCTTCTGCTTTACGGGGATAAGGATCGGGCGTTCAAGCGATATTCGGCTCTGCTGCTGCGGGAGCTCCCTCATGTCGAACTGGTCATGATAAGCAAAAAGAAGCATCAACTGCCGACGCCGACGAAAGCGCCGGATTCCATCAACGAAACGATACGCCGCTGGGTCGGTACCGTATTGCCGGCCGGCAAAGAAGCGGTCGATAGGGAGGAAGAGCGCTTGCCCGGAATCTATCCGGGCGATCATGCCGATTATGCGGAGCAGCCGCGTTTGTAAACAACGGAAGGGCAACAAATTCGGCTCCGGCTTGCCCGCCGTCGTTAAACGTTAAAAGCCCGCAGCAAATGCGGGCTTCACAATGGTATTAGCGGGAGAAAATCCAATATTGACGGGCTTCCCTAAGGAACAGCGACTCCTTCGCCTTTACCTTGCCGTCGTCCTTGACGCCTTCGTCTACAAGGTCGTCCTTCCCGTAGCGCGTATTGTCCGCGTTCGGATCCAAAACGTCGATCCAGCGGCCGCCGTCCGATTCCGTCATGTTCCATAGGACGATATAGTGTCCCCCGCTCGTAAAATGCCCGGTCGCCATCGACGCGATCGCCATTCTGCCGCCTTGCAGCAAAGCCTCCTTCGTTTCCTCCCAGCTTCCCGTCTGCTTGCACTTTAATCCGTAAGACGCTGCAATTTTGCCGAAAAACGTCCATGCCGTACCGTTATCCTTCGTCCGAAAGCCGTTGTTAACCGCGTATTCCGCTGCGGCGTGCGGCAGCACGGCTTCCTCCGTCATGGAGCTAATGACCATCGCCATGCAGGTTGGACCGCAGCCGGAGGTGCCGATCGTCTGGGTTTTGTTTCGATGGTTGGAGTAGACGAGATTTCGCCAGCGGGCATCCTCCTGACTGTAATAAACCGGATTCTTTCGCGAAGCGCCGGCAATGACCGGCGTATTGCCGTTTGCCGGCACCGCGCTTGCCGAAAACAACACGCTCCACGACTGTTTGCCGACTTTGCCTTCCGACGCGCCCGTATTGCCAAGCTTATTGCGCGTTTTGAACTGCGTGACGGCATGCAGCGTATTGGCGCCGAACTTCCCGTCGGCGGCCAGCGCTTTGCCGCCCGCTCCCGTGTAACCCAGCTCTGAGAGGCGCTGCTGCATAAGCTTGACGCTGCTATTGCAAACATCGGGAGCAAAAGCCCAGTATTTCGTTCAGTTCCGTATACGGCGGTTTTGCTGTCATTTCGTTCCCCTTTCCCGACGGCTATTGCTATTCCAATGGCTCGCCGCGTTCTTGTTTTCTCTTTGCCTGTCTATAAACCTCTCTCCAATAAACGCCGTTAACCTCTGCGCCTACGAGGAACGTTTCCTCGAGCAGCGGCTCGACGACCGCTTTTAACGCTCTTACGTTCCGGTAGCCTTCGCGCAGCAGTCTGGCATAGAGCCGTAAATTCGATTGCATCTGCAAAATTTCGTTTGGCTTTAATTCACCGTAGTTAACCAATTGGCCCTGAAAAGTATGGATAAACCGCTCCAGCTCCTCTGACGCCTCGGCAGCCTCGAGCGCTTGCGTCTCCATTTCGAGAGCCGCGTCCAGGTTCGCAAGCACGGTTCTCAGCTTCGCTTCATGAGCTGAAATTCGCGCCTGAATCGTTTCCAGATCGAATAGCCGGTTTTCCAAGTTTTGCTCGCCGGAAATAACCGAAAACATGTCAAGAGTAGCGTCCGAGAGAACCGCTCCGTTTTGTTCGACCAGCATGCGTCCGAAGCCCGGCAAATTTTTGTGGAACAAGTCCAGCACGTTAAAAGCCTTCGACGAATTCGGATCGATAAAATAGCGGGAGGCAAGCCGGCGGTCGGCCTTCGGCATCGGCATATTGTTTAGCTCTTTCCTCATGTAATCTTTAAACTTGTCGTTGAACAGATTTTGCGCGCCGCCAAGCACGGTGTCCAGCACGGCGCCCTTCGCGGCCGTCCCCGCGTCTCCGAAATCGCCGTCGTAAAGGGACGATTCCCATGGAGAGGGAAGCATTCGAGGCCTCTTTTCCATTAGGCTCTCCGGTTCGGGCCGCGTTACCGTTATTTTTTTTCGAAGCGCCGCGGGCTCTAAATTTTCGATTGCGGCTCCCTTGCCGGTCAGCGCCGAACCGAGAGTCACCCCGTTTCCGAGTTCGGTCGTCACGCGCAGGGCGGTTCGTTTGTTTTTAATGGCGGTCAGCACTTTTTCCTTTAAAGCCGGATCGATATGAGGAAGCCCTTCGATTTGCTGCCGAACCTTGTTCATATCCAAATTTTTCGTTAACGCCGGCGCATCGTGGATATGGGTCGCTTTGGTCGCTTTATTATCGATAAGCAGCAGAATATCCTTGCCGGGGTCGTATACGATCAAGTCGACTCCGCCCTGGTTCACCCACTCCTTCGGGGCAATAATGACGTTTTCGATTCCGTATTTGCGCCCGAGCGCGTGGGCCGCGTTAATTTCGCCCAATAAGCCTTTGGCATGCTTATAAGGACCGTAGAAATCGCCTTCGAAGCCTTGTATCTCGACGATACCCGGCTTTGGGCTTTGCTGCGGCGCCAGCCCGCCCGACTTAGACTGCGTGCCGGTCCTGCTGCGCTTTGTTTTCGGTTTCTCGGTCGTAGTCCGGCCTCCCGATGCGCCTGTCTTCGTTTGGACCGATTTGCCCATACGCGTTCAACTCCCGTCAATTCGCATTTGGCGCTAGTTCATAATCGTTCCGCTTCCGACTTCCCCCAAATCGGTCGTTGCCGGAATGAGATAGTAGCGCACTCGCCAGGTCAGCCGTTGTCCCTCTTTGATATGGCGCGAATAAATGATCATATAGTTGGTACCGGGCTTAAAATCCGCCCATGCCTGGAAGCCGGAAAAATCGTTAGCCGTTACAACCCCGTCGCCCGCCTCGAAATAAAAGACGATCGCCTTTCCTTTCGCGTCGACATTGATCGGATAAGATTTATAAATTACATTCGTTCCCAAATTTTCAAAAAGGACGCTGCCGGTTATGACCTCGTGTTTCGGAATGTTCACATACGCGCTGCCCTCCGCGTCCTTCACCTCGACGCCGTCGATAAAGATCGCGTTGGCCTGCATGCCAAAGCTGCTCCCGTCCTCTTTTCTGCCCCAAACGGAAATTTTCTGCGGTTCCTTTAAGACGCCCGGCATGCCGGTTACGTTTATGGGATCGGAGCCGCCGGCCTGATGGGAAGCGGCATGCGGACCGCCGCCGCTGCCTCCGCCCGAAGCGGCGATATTGACGTTCACATGATCGTCTCCCGCTTGTTCAACGGTTACGCCGCTGCCGGAGAAGCTGAATCTTTTCGCCTTCACGTAGTTGTCTCCGTCGGTATAGACCATCACTTTCTGCGGATCCGCCAATTCGCCCGGGAGATTGTCGACGTTAATCGGATCGGACCCCCCGTGTTGATGGGAGACCGCGTGCCCCGGCAGCTTGCCGTGGAGGGAACCGCCTAAAGCCGTAAGCCGTCCGAGCAGCCGGTTATTGTACACGTAGCTGCGCGAGCTTTCGTCGATATTCGTAATAAGCCCTTCTCCGTCGATCGTTATAGCGGCGATGATTACGCGCCCGTTCTCCTCTTCGCTTGCGCCGCTTTCGTCTAACCGGCCGAAGGCAAGCTCGACGATTTTGCGCTGAAGCTCTTCGTCGCCGATGATCTCGACGGTGCTGCCCGCAGCGTCGATCACGGTACGCGACCCATTGTCGTAAACGCTCAGTTGTCCCGCTATGACGCCGCTGCCCGTCTGTCCGCCGGCTCTAATCGTATAGGTTTTTTTCCAGACGGTCCCTGCGGCCGCCGCACCGGGGAAAAATTGAAGCATTTCATGCTTCAGATACGAAAACAGTTCCGGCACCGTATCGTGCAGCTGAAGCTCAAACGATTCGGTCGAAGCAATGGGCTGCAGGGCCGTCAGCCTCACGGTAACCTCAAACGAATCCTGCGGGCTGACGAAGCGGGGAACGATCCGCTCCAGCTTTAGCTTCGTTCCTTGATAGAGAACGGTCGACTCGTCCAGAAGGTCGTGCAAATCCGGCTCAGCCGCAGGCGGCGTCGGCGTCAGCTCCGCCTTGAACGTTTCGACGATCCGATTGGCTTCGCATATTTCTTGGCAGCCGGACGTATTCGCCAATGCCGGGATCGGCTCGCGCGTACACTCCTCGTAGCGCAAAGCCAAATAAACCGTCTTATTGCCTTCCCCCTCTAACGGATAACCGGCGAGCTCCTTGATGTCGGACTGCACGACCTCCCGGCTGACGACGATTTCGGCTCCGTTGCCGTCGATGGCGACGCCGGGCGTTATCCGAATGCCCCGTCCTCCGACTTTATCGACCTGAAGCCCGCTGACGACGCCGGACCCGATTACGAGCCGGTTAATAAGCCGCTGCTTCGCGACGCCGTATTGCTGCTCCAATTGAAAGTCGCGAACGGTAAGCAATTTTCCGTAATAATAGTTGTTTTTCTCAAAAGAAAGCAAAGGCGCTTTCGACATTAACGTCATCTCCTTAGTTCAAATCTTTATGTGCTTTCCGAAGCTTTGTATTACGCCAAGACGGTATCCGCGCCGACTCTCGATTTGCCCCGGACATAGCCGGGGAAGTCGCGGTCGTCCAGCGCCGAATCGCGTTCGATGACCGCTTCGCCAAGACGAGGGTTCGGCTTGGTGAAGGCGGAATTGATTTCCAGATAGCTGTGGTGGTCCAATACGATCCAAGGCTGAAGCGCGACCAGGCCGGCAGCCGTATGGGCCGGTTTCTCGGCTTCGATGATCCGCTTGACGGCGGCGTAGCCGGAGGCGTCCTCAGGCGGAGACTTCAGCACCACGCAGAACCCGTACGGGTCGCTTCCGAACAGCTTGTAAAGAAGCTGCTTGACTTCTGCGTCTTCCGCGGCTTCCAGTTGAAACCGTTCTACGATATAGGGCTTATCGCCCGTGAACAGCTCGATCATCGATTCGATGCCCGCCCTCGTCCCCCGCTTGCGATACAGCTCGGGGATACGGCGCAGCAGAAGACGCAGCTTCTCTTCCGTCCAGTTTTCGTCGTACGCGACGGCAAGCCAGCCTGCCAGCCATCGCAAATATTCCCCCGTTACGGCGTCAGGGTCAAACCATCTGGCGATCTGACCGATCGAGAGCTCCGACTCCGCAAAAAAATGCTCGAACAAAGATAAATATCGCTCGAGAAAAGAACGGCTTGCATCGTCCTCCTGATAAACGCCGGGCATATAACGCAAATAAGAATCTTTCGGGAAAACGGCCGAAACCGCCCGTACGGTCGGCGTAACCCGGTCGCTTCCGATCAGCCGGATGCGCAGCCATAAATATTTGCCGGAGATCCCCTGCAAATAGGCATCCTTCGGATTTAACATCGGCTCCGACCATGGCAATCCGTCCAAAGCGTCCGTTTTTACGCCGGGGGGGACCGCAGCATCCGATAAGTACGCGTCCAAGTCCCGCTCCGCGCCTTTCAGGTAAAACGTCTTCCGGTCGGATGCCAGGCATGAGACTTCCAGCTGCGTGCTCTCCGGAACGTCCGCATCGACCGACAGCTCCTGCCAAGGCGTGGCGAAAGATGCGCTGTCCAGCGCTTTGGCGTAATAGACGCCGGACGCGAGCGGAGCTCCGTCCCGCTTGCGCAGCGCCTGCTCCCGAACGAGAACCGACAGCGTGCGGGCCGCCCGGCTGAGCACGTACATCGTATCGTCATGGCCGAACAATATGTTCCCCGACGATCCCCGAAACGCGGACACGACCCCTGCTTTGCCCCCGTCCGGACGGAAGACGTGGATGAACCGCTCGTCTTCGGACGCCCCTTCGCCTTCGCTCTCCCCGATATAAACGAGCCCTTCCTGGTCAATGCCGATGCAGGAGGGCGATACCGGCCCTTCGACGGGAAATTCCTGCGTCTTGACCAGGCCGGAGTAGACCGCAATCTTCCGGCCGGGGGCGTCAAGCACGTAAACGAAGCCTTCGCGCGAGACGGCGATCGCCGCGCGCCCCTCCGCAAGCGGCTCGGTAACGGGAATTACGCCGGCGATTCGCCCGCCCGAATCGATTCGAACGATGCGGCGTTGTCCGGCGTCAAGCGCGTACAACGAGCCGTCCGGACCGGCTGCCAGATCCGTGATGTTCAGCGGATCCAGCCCTGCCGGATATCGGCCGGCCGCGTCTATTCCGGGGCCGACACTCCAAATCCGCTGCCCGTTTACTTCCGCGAAACGGATGACGGAGCTTTCGGCGCGGTCCAGAACCGATATGCCGCGGTGAGTATAAGCGATACTGCCGGGCCGTTGCAGTAAGGACGAGGGGCCTTCCAGCCGCTCGGCGCGGCCCGACTCCGCATCGTACGAAACGACCGAATTCGCATTCGAATCGGTTAAGTAAAGAAGGCTGCACGGCCCTGCTGCAGCGCCGGCCAATTCGAAGCCTGCGGCGATCCCGTCCAGCGGAACCGTCCGCTGAAGCCGGTACCGGTAAGCGCTTAGGAGCGCGAGTCCTTCCTCTCCCGCCGCCAATTCGTGCAAAAAGCCTTCCTCCCAGCGCTTCCGGTGGTTAATCGTAAGAAAGGGCCTTTGTTCCGTTGCGTAAGTGGCCATGTCAACCTCCTTGGACGGTGCAGACCGCCGATTCTGCAGCCGCTTCGATTCGATGCGATTCGGAGTAAACCAAGCTAAGCGGGGAAAGAAGCAGGTTGCCGTCCCCGTCCTCGTTTAAGCCGGGTCCCGTTCCGGTAACCCGAAGCGAGCTGATGCAGCCTACGCCTTCGACTTTGCCGATCGCTTCAAACAGCTCCGAGCGGTAGACGGCTCTGCCGAACGGCCACCCCGCTCCGTCCGCTCCGCCGGTTAGCGGATGCAGGAAGGCAAGGAGCATTTGTTCCGTTTTCGCGACGGTCGTCGGCGCGTGGTAGCCGGGTTTCACCTGAATAACGGCGCCGACCGTTATATGGACGTAAACCGGCGGTTCGACGCGAAGACGCGTCCCGATTAAGCGGCGGCCGTCCAGATGCCGGCAGACCTTCCGGAGAAAGCCGTCGCTTGGCACCGGATTCGGATGCTCGCCGTACGGAACGACGACGACGGCAACCGTTCCTTCCTTAGGCGAACCGTCCTTTCCGACGAGCGGCACCGCCTTCGCCCTGGCCACCCGCAGCCCGGGAGTAGACAGCGCGAGCCGCTCGTAATCCTCGGAGGTTACGGCCCGGTCTACGGCGTAAAGCTCCCTTCTGGCCCGCAGCTTGCATTCGTCAAGCGTCTCGGCCCGCCGGCCTCCCGCGGCCGCCAGCCGATTGGCGGCGGCGAGCTTTGTCCCGCCGCCGATCCCGTCTATAATCGTCCATCGGGACGCGGAAGGAACGTTTCCTTTATCGCCGGCCGTCGTTTTGTAAACGACAGCCCGTATATGATCCTCCGGGCGTTCATCCGCCGATTGCGGGATCGCCCCGTTTCGTCCGTCCCCGAAACGGACCGTTCCCGTCTCGGCATCTAGAACGTAATGCTTGTCGTTTGGGCGCGATGCGTCGAAGTCGTCCACCCGGATCCAATCCGCCCACTCCGCTCCGGATGCGCTTTGTTCCTTCACTTGAAGCACGAGGCTATCCGGTATGACGGGATAGCGGGATAACGCAAACGTTTGGCCGGGCAGCCCGTTCGAGCGTCCGATCGATTCGCCCGCCGTCTCGGTTTGCTCGGCAGCCGCGGTATTGATCAATATCCGGTCGACGCGCGGAGCCAGCTCGTAGCCCGATTGCACGACCGTGACCCGAATCCAATAATGCGGAGAATCTACGGCCGGAGACAGCGTTCTGGCTTTCGCGTCCCCCGGCCAAACGAATGTCGTTCTGCCGCTTATCGTTAGGTCCGCCGTGCCGTCCTTGTCAGGGACGAGAGGCTTCCAGCCGCCTTCTTCCGCCCCGGCGTAATACTCCCATAGAAGTTTCGAGGACGGCGGCGGTTCATTCGTTTCGTCCGCGCCGCCAGCCCGAGGCACCGGATAATCGTCAAACAGATGAAAGGTCACGGCAAGCTTGACGCCCGAGGCTATCGGCTTATCGAAGCCGAGGTACAGGCGGCTGTCCGGTTCGGCGCCGCTTCCGAAAGGATAAAACCGGATGCCTCCTCTTTCGTTGGCGTCGGACTGATCGATAAAGCCGTATTTGCTCTGGCTGACGACCTTGGCAAGAGCCGCGTCGACGACGGCAAGCGGCTCCGTAGTTTCGAAGACGAGCTCCCCTGTCGCAACCCGCGTGCCGGCTGGAATCTCTATCGTTCCGGAGCCCGGCGGCGCGGTGAACGTAAGGTCGACGGCAGCAGGCTTAACGGGAAGCGGCTTAACGCCAAGCAGCTTTAAAAATTTCCGCTCGCCCTCCTCCCTGACTTGGTCGAGGAAATAGTGCTGCATTTCGGTCAGCCAGGCGAACAGCTCGATCATCGTAATGCCGGGGTCGTGAATATGATGGTCCGTCCAGCCCGGTGCATAGCGGGGAATCCACTTTTTGGCGTCCTCGACCAGCTGATCGAACGTTTTGTCATCCAATTGTGGCATTGGTAGCATGGAAAGCTCCTCCGATTCCGATCTTGCTTATTCCGATAAAGTCAAGTTACAATGGCTGCGGTTACGGCGAGATTATGCTTGCCGCTGTACGGCAGCATATACGGAAGCGCGATAACGCCGGTCTCTTCGTCGGGCGTCAAGTCAATCGATCTGCCGCTGCGCGGATCCCGGACGGTCATGACGAGGCTTCCGACATGATCGACGCCCGGAACTTGTTCGAGAATCCGGTAAAAATCCGCAAGGCAAGGCAGTGCGCCGAATTCCCATCCTCTCCCCTCCGAACCGCCCGTAAGAGGATGCAAATAAGCTTTGATCCGGCTTGCCGCCTCCAGCTCGACGGCAGCGGCCAGCTCGATCTTCGCAGCGGTGATCGAGGCCGTTACCGATATTTCCGCATAGGCCGGCTCAATCGCCTTAATATGGCGCGGAGCGGATAGAAGATTGGATGCGCGCTCCCGCAAATAAGCTTCTACTTGCCGTCTCAGCTCCGCGGACGGCAGCGGCTGTGGCTCGCTGCTTTGCGGTACGATGACGATCGAAACCCATCCGCTTTCGGTCAGCCCCGCATCGTTTCGGTTAGGCAGGCATTTGACGCGCGCAATGCCTTGGGCGGCCTCCAGCGCGATTTGCTCGTAATCTTCGGCCGTAACCGCCCGGTTTCGGTGCCGGATCAGCGAAGGTCCCCGCAAGGCCGCCTGCTCGATGCTTTCGGTGTCGAAGCCTCCCGACGCCGGCTCCGGGTTGTCGGCCCGGTCGACGAAGGCGATAGAGGTGCGAAGCAAAGAGACGGCGGAAGCGCCGACGTTCCCTCTCGCCCCTCCTCCCGTCCGATAGGAGACGATAACGTTGTCCGTTCCGGCCGGCAGCATCGCGCCGCGCAGTCCGTCTCCGAATCGGACGGTTCCGGCGGTGCGGTCGATTTCGTAATGCCTGTCGGCAGGTCCCGAATCGTCGAGCCGGTCCGAAGGCTTCCATTTGACCCAAAACGCCGTGACGGCGCCCGTATCGTCCGTCTCTTCCCGATAATCGTAAAGACCGTTCGCTTTAAGCGCTTGGCGCTCGTATTCGGATAGAGCGTTAAACTCGTTCACGAAGACGGATTCGTCGAATACGGGCGATTTGGCCAACGTGAACGATTCCGAAGCGGTTCCCCGCCCGGAGCCGAGAGTCTCTTCCTTCACGCTCTCCGACTGAACGGCCATCGTCGTATTCATGTACACGGCTCTCAGCTTCGGCGCTCTTGCGGTTCCGTCCGGGACGGCCGTGGTCTCGAACAGAGCTACCCGATTTCCGCATGGGGAAGGCGCACAGCCGCAGCCGCAGCCGCAATCGCCGCCCCCCGGTCCCGGGGAGAGCAGAATTTCTCCGCTTTCGGCCGAGCGGAAAGCGCCGGTAGAGCCCTCCGGCTGAAACTTATCGGCGACATCGACGCCGCGGATCCAATACAACCTTTTGCCGAACCGCCCGGCCGCGGACAAATCGTCCGGACCGATAAACGACAGGCAGCCGCTTTGCGTCAAATGCCGGGTATCGTCCCGGACATCGAGCTTGATCCATTCCCCTTCCCCGCTCCGGCCGTTTGCCGGCCGGAAATATTCCCAGGACACGTAAGGCAGGTTATCCTCCAAGTAATCCTGTTCGCTAAGCGAGAAATAGAGGCTGACCGGACCGTTTTTGGGCGGGGCGTCGAACCCCAGATAAAGGGCCCGATGCTCGTCGGCCATCGGCTCGAACGGTACGGCGGGTTTGCGCTCCCGAATCGCCGCCGTTATATCCCGGTACTCCAAATTGTTAAAAGCCAGTATGCTGCCGGGAACGGCGGTTTCGGTCCCGTCGTCGTAAGATAACGTAATTTCCCGAATGACGGGCAAACCGTATTTGCCGATCAGCTGCGATTTTTCCGGATCCCACTGCTGGCGCCCATAGCCGCCGCCGATTATCCGGGCTCGAATCCAATAGCCCTTCTGACCGGCCGTCGTTGTCTCGGCAATGTCTTCCGGAACGAGGAAGCTCAGCTCGACGGCTCGCTCCGGCAGCCGGAGGTCGTCGAATTTGCCGTTCAGCTTCAGCCAGCCGCTGCCGTTCCAATACTCCCAAGACAGTTCGGCGTTAATCTCCTCGGGCCGCAAATTGTCCGGATTATCGTGAGCGAGCTTAAACGCGACGACCGCCTTGGCGCCTTTTTTCGAGAAAACCTGCCGGCTCGCCATGTAAAAGGCGTCGTAAAGCCGCGGCATTCTTCCAAACGGGTAAAAGCCGCCTTGTGCGCCCGGATCAAGCGGAACATCATTCACAAACGCGTAATCAGGCCGTGTCGTATTATTCGTTATGCGAACACCAACGTCGTAAATCGTCACGTTCTGAAAATCATTGACCGCTGTCGGCGGAATCGTACCGCGGATCCAGCGCCCCGTTACGCCGTTCACCGGATGCTCCAGCAAGCCGCCGCGCTCTTTTTTGCGAAGCCGAATGACGTCCGACGTTTCCGCTTCCAGCGGAAGCCACTCCCCGCTCTCCGCGAGGTACGTCCAGTTCATGCGCGCAAGAAGCGCGGCGCGGTTCGCTTCAAACGCCGAATTGCCGGTAACGGTCAGCTCGAACGCCACTTCGCCGGTTATGTCAAACCGGACTCCGTCCCCGATATAAATCGAATGGGATTGGCTATCCGTGCCGCTGAACAGCGCGAACGGGGAGCCCTTCGGCATGCCGCCCGCGGTTATTTCGCCGGGTGCCTCAAAAATCGAATCCGCATGCGGATCGACCGCGAAGACGCCCGTTATTCGAGCAGGCACGGCAAGCATGCTCCGTTCCGTCTCGAAGCCGATAGGCGGACCGCCGTCCTGCGGCGCGGCAAGCTGCGTAGCCGCGGGGATTAAGACGGCCCCGGGCGCGCCGGCGCTCAAATGAAACGTCACCGGAACGGCGGCCGGGCGCGCCGCAATTAACCGGACGCCAAGCATGTTCAAAAAAGCGATAAAGTGTTTATCCGGCGCCCGGTTCAGCCTCTGCAATATCCCCGCGTACAGATGCGCGAATATGCGCATGACCGCGCCGGCCGCGTCTCCTTCCTCCGCCCGCCACTCGGGCGTATAATAGGGGATTCGTTCCCGAAGCTGCCGCAGCACGTCCTCCAGGCTTCGTTTATCGATTAAAGGCGTTTTCATCTTCTCCTCCCTTACAATGGCTTCCCAACACCCCTCATGAAACGGGGTAAACGGCGGTGTACCGCTCGCCCGTGGAGCGGATGCGGTAGCGGAGCGTGATCGTCAGCCGGCCGGACCCCGACCTGTCTGATTGCGCATCAACCGCTTCGACCTCGATTCTGGGCTCCCATTTTACAAGCGCGTCGCGCACGGCCGACTCCATTAAACCGAGGGTTGAGGTGTTCGTTTCTTCAAAGACGAAAGTGTGAATCCCGCAGCCGAAGTCCGGCCGCATCACGCGTTCCCCTTTCGCGGTAAACAAAATAATGTGAATGGCCTGCGCGACGTCCTGCTCGTAAGTCGTCATCGGCAAAGACCCGCCGGCCTTGTCGACGACGACCGGAAACGGCCACCCCGATCCGGATTGTTCCATTGCCATCATTGCCTCCTAACCGATGAGAACGGTGGCTTCTCCCATTGCAATCGTATTGGGAGGGCCGGCCTCCGTTACGAAATCGCCTTGCCGGACCGCCGGCAAGCCGTTAATGAATACCGTTCCGCTGCCCATCGCCACGACGCCCCCGCCGTGCGGGTTAGGCGTTGCGAGCGAACAGGCATGCATATCCGAACCCGCCCTCCATGCCGGCTTGCCTCCGATCAGTACGTTGGGACTGCCCGGTCCCGGACCGAGGGGCGTGCCGTGAGAGGTCGGGTCGCCGACTCTTGCCGCAGGCGGCATGGTCTCTCCCCCTTAACTTGCCGACATATGCAATGTTTTTAATTGATTTGCACGACGGCCCCTTTTATCGTTAGCGCGGCTCCCGCCTTCAGCGTCAATTGCGATTCGGCTTCGATGGCGATCGCCTTCGACTTCAAGGTGAGCTGGACGGGGCTTTCCAGCGTCATTTCGTTGCTTCCGGCGTCCATCGTTATTTTGAGAGAACCCGATTCGATCGCAATCCGCCCGCCGGATTCGTCGTCCAGCACGAGCCGGTTGCCCGCCTTCGTTTGCAGCGTTATTTTTCCTTTACCTTCTTCGTCGTCGAACACGAGCTCATGCCCGCCGCGCGTTTTGATTTTGCGGATATGGTTGCCGCCGTCCGCATTCGTTTCGGGCGGTTTATCCTCCCCGTTCCACAGCGCGCCGATGACGTACGGATGCTGAAGATTTCCCATCTCGAAAGCGACGAGCACTTCGTCCCCGACCTCGGGAAGGAAGTAGCCGCCCCGCTCTTTGCCGGCCATGAACGCGGCGACCCGGGCCCAATGGCTTTCGTCGCCTGCGCTTCGCCAAGGGAACGTTACTTTGACCCTGCCCATTCTTTCCGGATCCTTGTTGTTGGTTACAAGTCCAACCGCGACGCCGCGAACGGCGCCCTGGTCCGCTTCTCCGTTCTGCAGCAATTCGTACAAGCTCATATCATGCTCTCCTTGACGTGAAAAGTAGTATGGTAGCCCGAAGCGCTTACCGCGTGCACGCTTTTCTCGACATAATACGGCTTGCTGAATCTGGCTCCGAGCCCTTCGAGCCGGATCGTCCGGCCCGGCCGGATATCGGGCAGCCCGATCGTCTCGCCTCCGCCCCGCACCAGCCCTTCGGCGTGCTTGTTCAGAATCGAACGGGCGAGTTGCTCCGCCTCCTGCTGCGAAAACACGGGATGTCTAACGTTCAGCTTGACCGGCTCCCGAAGCAGCTCGCGCACGAGCTCGCCGCCGGTTTTGCGGCCCGGGCCGGGGCGCTGCCCCGCTTCGTCGCCGGTCCGCGCGACGCCGACGATTTCCTTTTTCGTTTTCGGGTTCCATCCCCGCACTTCGACTTCCGTCACCTGCTCGGCGAAGTTGACTTCCGGCTGGAACGAGAGGAGCTGCTTCCTCCACTCCAGCGCGAACAAGGGCTCTCCGTCGCGCGGCGGCTTGCGGAAGTAAAGCGTATCTCCGGACACGAAGCATTCGTAGTAATTCTCGTCGGCAAGCTGCTGCAAAAAATGAAAATCGCTTTTGCCGGCCGCCTTCATCACTTTCGGATAAACGACGTCCGTCGGATCGAATTGGCATCGAAGCCCGTATTCGGCCGCAACAATGGCGGCAATGTCGCTATGTCTCGCGTTATCCCAAGAGCGGGGCTTCATGCCCCGCATCATCGGATACGAAAGATCGTACCCGCTGACGGTGCAGCGGGGACTTCCTGTGCCGTCGAAGCCGGTCGCGATCGAGGCGACGACGCCGGTCAATACCGGCTCCAGCGTGCCGGCGTAGCCGAGCCGGATTTCCACCTTTTTGCCGGCGGGCAGAAAAAGATCGAAGCCGTTGCCGTTATCCCCGGATTCGCCGTATAGATTGTTCACGGTAAAGCTGAAGTGGTCGGCCGCCCGCAAAGCTTGATCGACGGTGACGCCGGCGATCTCCAGACCAAGCCCGCGGAGCTCCTTGCCGTCGACGCGGATTTCGAAAGCCGGAGCGTAAAAACCGCCGTATTTTTTTTCGAGCTGCGCGAAATCCATATTATCCTCCTAAGCGAGGCACCTTGAGCTTCGCGCCTGCGCGAAGTTTTAAAGGGTTGGCGATCCCGTTCGCTTTTGCGATATCCCGCCATTTGGCCGGATCGCCGTAAGCCTCTTCCGCCAGCGCCCATAAAGCGTCGCCGGCTTTGGCCGTCAGCTCCTTCGCTTCGTCCGCGAGTTCCGGCTTTTTTTCCTGCAGCTGCTCCGTGATCGTCTTGTATTCCTTGAACGTAACGTTCAAGGTCGCGCGAACCGGAATGCCGGAGCCGAGAAACATCGTGAACCGCTGCGTCGCCCTTTCCAATACGGCTTTGAACTCAAGCTTACCCCATATAAATTTGCAAACCGGAGGGGCGTTTCGCCCGCTGCCGATGTCCAGAAGCGAGGTGACTTTTCCGGTATGCACGCGGACGTCTTCCTTCTGCTCGTAAGAGTCGAACAGTAAATCCATCGTAAGCGTCCGGGCGTTGCCGCTCACGAACTGCGTGGCCGGGACGGATAGCCCGGGTATCGCCGTCGTCTGAAACTGATTGCTTTGCTCGATCGAATATTCCGACGGGTTAAACAGCACGCTGACCGCGGGTCCGTCGGGATTCCCTTTCGAATCGAGCCGTTGAATCATCGCTTTTTCAAGCGCCAATGGGCATGGCCTCCTTTCGACCGCATGGCGCGGAAGCTTCGTTGCGCGTGATCGATGTCGTTAAACGAGCCTTCTATCTTTGCCGCCGCTTATAAGCCCAAACGCTGCTTCTCGATCTTTAGCCTCCGTTCGAGCTCCCGGTAGATCCGATCCGACAGCCGTTCGATTTCGGCCTGCGGCAGCGATGCCGGCGTCTGAACGGTCTGTTCCTCCGGGGGAGCGGCCGGCCCCCGCTTTCTCACGGCGGGCGGGTTAGTGCCGCTTGACCGTTCGGACGGCCCGCTCTGCGGCTCGTCGGCCTCCGCCGCCTTCGGCTGCGCGACGACCAGCTCGGGCGCCGCCGCGCCGGTCCGGCTCCAATTCCGGCCTGTTTGTATCCGAAGCGGCGCTGGACGGCGCCGCATTGCGGTTGCGTCTTCCGCCGTGAAACGTTCCGGGACCGGCGGACCCGTTCCTTTCGCCGCGTTGGCGATAAGCGGCGCACCGATCCCGCTCGGGAGCCAAGCTCCCGGCAGCGCGCCTGGCCCCAATCCGCCCGCAACATCCGAGATGCCGGCTTTCCCGAGAAGGAAAACGTCTTTCCGGGAGGTTCCGGGCGCCGTGCCGGACCTTTTCGTTGCTCGGGCGGCGAAATCCGCGGCAGCCGATAAGCCGGCGAGCGGACCGGCGGATACGGGAATTAGGCGGTGCCGGTCAATCGGGCGCTCGTCGGCGGCGACCGGCACCGTCCGCAGTCGCACGGAAGTCCCAAGTCCGGTCGTCCCGGCGGGCGGCTTGGTCAGCCCCATAGCCGCGCCGGGCCAAACCGAAGCGTCGGATTGCTCCTGTGCGCCGGTCCTCCGGACGTTTAACGGGAAGCCGTTCTTCTCCGCCGGCCGTTCATGGAACGAACGGCGATGAGCAATCGCGGCGTTCGGCGGATATCCGATTAGAGCGCCGGAGCTTTCCGTCCGTTTGCCGCGGAGCGATCCTTCCGGCGCCCCGTCCGCCGTCAGGAACCGGTAAATAAACGTTCTTGCGTCTTGATTCACGACGATCGGGACGTTATGCGAATCGCCGCCGTCCGCGGCGCGGCCGAATGCGGCAAGCCATACGAGCGGAGGCAGCGGAATAACGGTTCGGCCGTTCCCCGCAGCCCCGTACTTCATGCGGATCCGGTTCGCGAACCGGACATGCGGTCCTTCGGCCGAAAAACGGCTGAAATCGTTCAAAAGTCCATCTCCTCCTGCCGCGGCCGACGTTAATCCTTGGCGAATCCGTTATGCGCCAGCTCCACCGATTCGAACGCGACGGCGCTAGCGTCCGCTTTCAAATCCGGCCCGTTCCACTTGACCGGGTAAGCCTGGACGAAATTCCATCGCCACGCTTCGTTCCCCGAGCCGTCCTGCAAAATAACGGAGCCGTTTTTTCTTTTTACGTCGCCGGAGGAAGCGTCGCGGTACCAGGTCCACAGCGCATCGGAATAGGTCAGTCCTCTTTTGAGCACCAAATTCGGAAACCGCTGCGCGCCCGGAAGCTTATGCCTGTAATCGTTTAGCCCGCCTTCCCGGAATTCCTCCGTTTCGGTTTCGGCCGAAAGGCCCGAAGCTTCGGCGAATCCGCCGACGACAAGCCCGTCGAGCTCGACTAGAAACCGATAACCCGCCAGCGGGTCGTTTCTGTCCCCGGCCGCCATTTGTTCTCCTTTCGGGAGCCGCTACAGTCTAAAGGAACGGTCCGGCTCCTGGTTCATTTTGCGGTTGATTTTCGATATTTCCTCGCACCACTTTGCGCGTTCCCGGTGCTCCATGTTCATAACCTCGTCGTGCGGCCAATGGAAATAATAGGAAATGAAGGCTACCTCCTCGTAGATCCGTTCGATCGGATAGCCGCTTAGACTTCCCCCTGGGCCGGCACCTCAACGACAAACGAATGGTCGCATTGCGGGCATTCCGCCTGTATGCCGGCCGAGCCTGTTTCGTTAATATTCCGGTACAGCTGCTGCAAGTAAGCCAGGTCCGAGGAAAACAGGCCTTCGACGACGCCGGGGTTGATCGACTGAAGATCGCCCAGCCTCGTAATGACGCGGGACAGCAAAATTACGGTCAAATAAGCCGGATTTTGCTGCACGCGAGGATCCTTCAATGGAAGAATCTCGTCGGCGGCGGTGGCGAGTCTCATCGTTCCTTCGCGGTGAAGGGTGCCGTGCTTGTCGACATAGCCCTTTGGCAGCGTAAATTCAAATTCCGTCATAAATGCCATGGCGTATTCGTTCTCCTTCCGTTTCTCCTACTGCGTTGCCTCGGCTTCGCGCCTGTCTAGCTCACGCGGGACATGCCCTCGTGCACGAGCTCAAGCGATTCGATCGCGATATCGTTGCCTTTGGCGCTAAAGTCGGGCGCGTCGTATTTGCTTGGCCATGCCTGGACGAAATCCCATCTGGCTTTGTCGTTCCCGGCTTCGTCGATCACGATGATCGAAACGTTTTTGCGCTGGATGTTCCCCGCGGCCGCTTCCTTGTGCCAGTTGTACAAGTCCATGGAATCGGTAATACCCCATTTCAAGCTGACGTTCCCGTATTTCGTCAAACCCGGAAGCTTGCGGACGGTCGTCGCTTCGTTCCCTTCCCTGTATTCGATTACGTCGATCGACGAGTCGAAGCCGGACACGTCGGTAAAGCCGGCCTGCTGGATGCCGTCGATTTCCACCCGGAACCGAAAGTTGCGGAACGGGTCTTTTCTTTGCGCAGTCGCCATTGATTATCTCCTCCTCGATTTTCCTTGCCGTCCCCGATTAGCCGTTGGCGCCGCCGGACGTCTGCGCGATCCGGAATACGACGAACTCCGCCGGCTTCACCGGAGCGACCCCGACCAGCACGATCAAGCGGCCGTTGTCGATATCGTTCTGGGTCATAGTCGTCCGGTCGCATTTGACGAAAAACGCCTCTTCCGGCTTCGTGCCCATTAGCGCGCCGTCGCGCCACACCCGCGTCAAAAATTCCGTTACGGTGCGCCGGACGCGTCCCCACAGCTTCTCGTCGTTCGGCTCGAATACGACCCATTGCGTTCCTTCGTCAATCGACTCCTCAAGGAAGTTGAACAGCCGCCGGACGTTCACGTATTTCCACGCCGGGTCGCTCGACAGCGTGCGCGCGCCCCAGACGCGGATGCCCCGGCCCGGAAACGCCCGAATGACGTTAACGCCCCGCGGATTCAAGATGTCCTGCTCGCCCTTCGTAATTTGGAATTCGAGATCGATCGCGCCGCGCACCACCTCGTTGGCAGGCGCTTTATGAACGCCTCTTTCGGCGTCCGTTCTTGCAAAGATGCCCGCCACATGACCGCCGGGCGGCACCGTCCGAAGAAGCCCGCTTGCGGGTTCCGTCACTTTAATCCACGGATAATAGAAGGCGGCGTATTTCGTGTCGTTGCTTCGCGGGTCCAGCGTGCCGGCATCCGAATTTTGCGCCGCGTCCACGATGGCGAAACGGTCCTTCAGCTTCTCGCAATGGGCGATCAGCTCCTCCGTCAAGCCGCTGACGGCATCCGGGTTCGGCGCGTAGACGATCGAGATTTCGTCGATTTCCTCGAAGCCCGCCAAGCCTTTGCGGCTGCCTGCGGCCGAATCGGTTCTTTTGTAATCGCCGACCGTAACCCCGGACCGCGTAATCCGGTATTTGGCGCCCGCGGCCGGCGCTTTGCCTTCCGCCCAAGCCGCGTTAAGCGTAGCGATCTTGGTCGCAGCGTATTCCGTGACGGTGCGGGATTGGCCTTTGGCGTCGCCGTCCAAAATGTGAATCGTCATGCCGACGTAGGCGTTTTTGTCGGCGGACGCGCCGTCGCTCAGCTTGATTTGATTGGCTGCCGGAACGGCCGAGACTTGACCGGCGTTTTCGGAGGAATCGAGACCTCCCGCCAAGTAAGCGATTTTGGCTTCATCCGGCTGTTCCCCGGAATCTCCCGCTTTTTTCGCCACTCTGATCAATTGGGATACGCCGTTAATCCGTTTTTCGTAATAGTCCGGCGACTTCGCGTCGACCGACAAATTGTCGAACGTTTCGGATACGGACGGGCGCGGCGCGTCTTTCGCCGCAATCTCCGGATCGGAAAGCGGAACCGCATCCTTCCAGTAGTAGACGTTCAGGCGGAAGCCGCTTAACGTTCCTTTGGCAACCTTGACGGCAACGCGGTTGCCCCATTCGCCTTCGCCGACCGCTTGGACGGTCAAGGCGCCGGCCGATCCTTTCTTCAGGCCGATCTCCGCCCCCGTCGCCCCCGCCTGGACGATTCGCCCGATGTAGCATCGCTGGCCGCCGTTGTTAAAAAATCCTTCGACCGCATAAGGGAGGTAACTCCCTTCGCCGGCCAAACCGCCATATACCCGCTGGTAATCGAGCCAGCTTGTAATCAGCTTCGGTGTCGTCGGGCCGCGCTCGGCTTCCCCCAGGAAACCGGCCGTGCTCGTCGATACGCCCTCCACCGGCTTGCTGCCGATTTCGGTTTCTTCAATATAAACTCCGGGAGATAAGTATTCCGGCATAAATGCTGCCTCCTTTAAAAGGTTGTCATTGCCTAATTTTCTTTCTCAAGCGATACGAATCGTACTTCTTTCGCCGTGACTTGGCCCGGCTCGATGATGGACGTCGTATCGATTTCGACCGGCGAAACGGCGTAACATACGGTCGGCTTGTAGCGGCTGTCCGGGAACGTGTTCCAAATGTCGGACGTTTCCTGAACGGACGCGGGCTGGTACGTGATGCTCAGCCTCGCGCCGCTTCCGGCCAAGCCGCCTTGCAGCAATTCCCCCGCCAGCACCGCATGGTCGTGGAAGACGCGCATCGCTCTTCCGAGCAGACGATGCTCCTCCAGCGAACGTTCCGTGAAATCCGGCAGGTACGAATAAGCCGACAGCATGTAATACAAATCAAGCGTGAGCGGCGGAAGCCGGGTATAGCCGTAAGCCGGGTCGGCGGCTTGATTTTTCAAGTAAGGGTTTTCGGCCAATCGGAACAGAAAAAGCGTCAGACGGACCGACTGGCCGGTCACGTCGGCCGGCGACTGCAGCGCAATCGACCCGGGCGGGACCATGTCGCCCATTTGCTCCCGAAGCAGCTTGATTAACGTTTCGCCGACGTCGGCGATGGCGGAATCCGCACTCAACTTCTCACCCCCTTTACGGATTTAAAAACCGGGCGTAATCGCCAAAGTCCTCCTTGCGCCAAAGCTTGCCGATTTTCTCCAGCTCCCTCCGCGCCGCCCGGACGAAATGCTCCATGCCGATCGGCCGGTTGTCGGCGGCGGCCAGAAACGCGGCCGACAAGACGATATTTTTGATGCTGCCCCCTGCCAGTTTAAGCGCCGAAGCCAGATACGGCAGATCGACGTCCTCTCCCATGGGCGCTTCCTTCGGAATCATGCCCTGCCAGATCAGAAGTCTCAGCCTTTCGTCCGGCAGCGGGAACTCGATGCTGAAGCGCATCCGCCGGATAAACGCCTCGTCGAGATTGCCGAGCAGATTCGTCGCGAGCATCGTTACGCCGTCGTAGTCCTCCATCTGCTGCAGCAAATAAGCGATCTCCGTATTGGCATGCCGGTCGTTCGAATCCTTTACCTCGGTCCGCTTGCCGAATAAGGCGTCGGCTTCGTCGAACAGCAATACGGCGTTGCTGTTTCGCGCTTCTTGAAATACTTGCTGCAAATTTTTTTCGGTTTCGCCGATATATTTGCTCACGATTTGCGACAAGTCGATCCGGTATAGCTCGAGGCGCACCTCTGCCGCCAGCGCTTCGGCCGCGGACGTTTTGCCGGTGCCCGGCGGACCGTGAAGCAGCACGGTTAACCCTCTCCCTCTGGAAAACTTGCGGCCGAATCCCCAATCCTGATAAACAAGGCCCCGGTATTTCGCTTGCTGGACGACTTCCTTGAGCTTTTGCCTTTGTTCATCCGTAAAAACGAGATCGTCCAATCCGCCGGAAGGGATGAGCCGGTCGGCAAGCAAATGCAGGCGGTGATGAAGATGGCCGCTGCAGGCCGCCTCCAGCTCCTCCAAGCCGATCCGTCCGCTTGCGGGGGAACGCCACTTCGCCAGCCTCGACGCCTCGGCGAGAACGTCGCGGATTTGCCCGGCGGTAAACCGGTATTTGTCCGCCAGCTCTTCCAGCAGCGATTCGTCCTTTACGGCGTGGCGCCGCGCTTCGCTTTTCCAGACGGCCGCCCGTTCCTGCCGGCTTAAGGCCGGCATTTCGAGCCGAAGCAGATGAGGAAGGCGGAGGCTCTCCGGCGGGCTCCAAGGCTGGCTGCCCAACAGGAAGGCAGGCCTTGGGAACCGGCGCAAATGCGTGGCAAGCCGGTTTAACGCCCTGCCGCTCCGCTCATCCCGGGCAAACAGAGCGTCCGCGTGCTCCAGACAGACGGCGGCCTGCTGCAGAGCCGCTTCCCGGAACAGCAGAAACAGCAATTTCTCCTGCGAATGGAAGGACTCCGTTTCCCGCATCGCGGCCATGTCCGCCACGAGGAGCGGCATGCCGAGTTCGCCGCAGACGGCTTCGGCGAGCGCTCTTTTGCCGGAGCCGTACGGACCGTGCAAATAAAAAGCCGCGGGCTCGAAGGAAGCCGCAGCGCGGCGAACATACTCTTTCGCTCTGGCTGCCGTTTCCCGGTACGATGCGCTTCCGGATTCCTCCTCGCCGGTCCTCCTCGGGCTCGCTAACGACACATACGGATCCAAACGAGCATCCGGCTGCCGCGAACCGAGAAGGAAGGAAACGATTCGCGGGTCTGCCCGGAGCGGGCTGGTCAACCGGCCTTCGGCCACGCCATCCTCCTCCGCGAATGCGACCAATCCGTGCTTGACCAGGCCGCTGTCCGGGTCGAACATTCGCCTGGCGGCCGCCAGATCGTCCAAGCCGTCGCCAAGCAATTTGGCAATCAGATCGACGGTCGGGCTTCTGCGCGTCGGGTCATCCAGCAAAAGGGCATACAGCCGTCCGTATTTAGAATCGATTTCGCAGGCCGCGCAAATGACGAGCGCCGTCTCCTCCGCCGCCGACAGCCGGAACATGCGCGTCAACGCCGGAAGGGCCAATGGAATGCCCGCCTGCAAGCTTGCCGTTATACGCCCGGAGATTTTGTCCTCAAGCTCGCCCTCCCCGTCGGGTTCGTCCGGGAATCTTTCCTCTTCCGCTTCCGAGCGGGAAAGATCCGCCTTGTCTAGCGCGGTCGGCTGCTCCCCCGTTCCTGCGGATTGATCGCCCCGGCCAATCGGATTCGGGGAATAAGCCTGCCGATGGACATGCTCCTGCCGAAGCCGAACGCTCAGCAGCCAATCAAGCCGCCTCAGTTCGTCATGGAGATGCTCGATCGAATCTTGGTAAGGAGCGGACGAGTTTTCTTTCCTCTGTATTCCCATAGTATTAGTGGACATAATAACCGCCAAAACTCCTTCTCCCGCGAACTTCGCGTCAAAGCGCGAGACGACAGGTCATGTTGTCAACCGCCGGACGCTCCGCTTCGTTTTCGCTATGCCTAGTATGGCTGACCTTCCGGCCGTTGGGGAGGATGAATTTTTTTCACCCCCTTCGCCGATCGGGGGTCTAAGCCGAACTTCCTGTCAGTTTAACGTTTTGGCGTAGAGCGCGATTTGAAACGCAGGACGCATCCCGGCCTTTGCGTATAGGAAATTGGCGCCCGTAAGACTATCCGAATCCACGTTTAACATGACCGACGTCTGTCCGCGCTTCCGGCCGATTTCAAACGCGCGCTGCAGAAGCGCAAGTCCGATACCTCTCCCTCTCCACTCGCGTTTTACGCCAAGCAGCTCGATGAACAACCCGTCCTCCTGGATGTTGCCGAGCAGAAATGCCGCCGGCTTCTCCGCCGCCCAAACAATGAACCAAAGGGCCGGATCGTACCGTTCTCCTTTACGCTCCCTTATCCATTCGTCATATTCCGCGGGGCAGTATCCCCAGCAATCCCGAAACGAATCGGTATACGTCTCGTATAACGCCCGCTCGTCCCGGTCCGGAACAAAACTGCGAAGGATAAGCCCGGCGGGCAGGGAAGCCACTTCTCCGGGCAGGTCGTTCAGATCGGCGACCATCCGTTCATACAGCCGTACGAACGTATACCCTCCCGATTCAAGCCGCCGTCTTGCCTTTTGGTTCGCGTAAGCGACCTGCTGGATGAACCGCATGCCGGCGTTTGACTCGGCATAATGCGCCGCTCTCGCTTCCGCAAGTGACAGCAGTTGTGTACCGACTTCCGCATCCGCATACTCCGGATGTTCAAAGACGCAGCCGTCGATCCGGTCCGCTCCCCGCTTTTCCACAAAAGCGTAACCGGCAATCTTCCCGTTAGAGGCGATCGCGACCCAGGCATCGGTTTCATAATTGATGAAGCTCCATGCCTCAAGTAAATCCTCCAACGTGATGTCCGGCACACCGTAGTCCTCCACATCGCATAAAGCGATCATGTCCGTTATTTCCCTGGCGTCTTCCAAGCGGGGATGCCGGACGGTCCAGCCTTTCTCTACGCTTTCCACGATCATACCTCTCCTTTATTTCAATGGATTCGCTTCCCATCTTACAGGACGGAGCGGCACGGGAAACCATCCAATTCAATTGTTATTCGACCAACCATTTCATATAATGGGATGGAGGTGATAGACTTACATGGAGTGGAAGCCCGATAAAGCCGGCGAAACGCCCCTCTATTTGCAAATAAAAGACTATATTAAAAACAAAATCGAGACGGGACAATGGACGGTCGGCATGAAAATTCCGTCGCAGCGAAAGCTTGCCGAACGGTTCGAAGTGAATCGAAGCACGGTAGTCACGGCATTCGACGAGTTGATCGCCGAAGGGCTTCTCGAAAGGAAAAGCGGCAAGGGCACGCGGGTTAAAAACAATACGTGGTCGCTGTTTTCCGAACAGCCGCCTCCCGATTGGAGCAGCTATGTCAAAAAAAGCATACATATTCCGAATTTGCCCACCGTTCAGGACATCCATAAGGCGGAGCCGCTTCCCCATATCATTCGGCTGGGGACGGGCGAGCCTTCGCCGGAGCTGTTTCCCCGGGAAATGATGGCCCGCGTTTTGAAGCGGCTCCCTTCTCGCATCCGATCGCTCGGCTACGAGGAAGAAAAAGGGTTATATCCGTTAAGGGAGCAGCTAAGCGCTTATATGAAAACGTTAGGGATCTCGGTATCGCCGTCCTCCATCCTGATCGTGTCCGGCGCGCTTCAGGCGCTTCAGCTTATATCCGTCGGCTTGCTCCGAAGAGGTTCGACGGTATTGCTCGAGAAACCGTCCTACTTGAGCTCCCTCAACGTGTTCCCGTCGTCCGGCATCCGGTTGTTCGGCCTTCCAATGGATGCAACCGGCTTGCAGCTTCTTGCTTTAAGAAAGCATAGGAAACGGCAAAACGCCTCGCTCCTTTACACGAATCCAACGTTCCATAATCCGACGGGGACCGTAATGCCCGTCGAGAAAAGAAAGCTGCTGTTAAAGATCTGCGAAGAAGAGCAGCTCCCGGTCGTCGAGGATGACGTATACCGGGAGCTGTGGCTGGATTCGCCTCCTCCGAAACCTCTGAAGGCGATGGACAACAACGGAAGCGTTCTCTATATCGGCAGTTTCTCCAAAGCGTTAAGCCCGGGGCTGCGCATCGGATGGATTGCGGGTTCCGAAACGGTTATCGACCGTTTGGCGGACATTAAAATGCAGACCGATTACGGCTCCAGCTCGCTGTCGCAATGGGCGGCAGCAGAATGGCTATCCAGCGGACTGTACGCCGAGCATCTCGGCCAAATGCGTTCGTCCTTGCGAGACCGGAGGGATTTGGCGGAAGAGCTGCTAAGAACCGAGTTCGAAGGAATAGCGGAATGGGTTAAACCGGCGGGAGGCTTTTATGTTTGGCTCCGTCTGCCTCAGGGTCTTTCGCTCCGCGAGTTGTTCGAGGATGCCTTGAAGGCCGGGATTCTATTGAACCCCGGCCATCTGTACGACGGAGACGATGACTGCCATCTCCGGTTGTCCTACGCCTATGCGTCGGTATCCGATATGAGGAAAGGGATGGCGAAGCTGGCGGGCTTGATCCGCGGCCTTGCCTCGCGCCGGTGACCGGACCGCCGGGCTGTATGACCAAGCCAATAGTCGTCGGTTGCTTTTTTCTTCTTCTTCACAAGTTCTATACATCTGTTTGCTACGCTGACTATATCGCGACGATTCAGGCAAGTTATCGGATCGTTCGGCTCACAATAAGAAACAGCCGCTCGATCGACACCCGGTTCACAAACTTGCTGAATTTCTCTTTTCCCTTCGCGTATTCCTTATAATAATCGATCAGTTTAAGGACGGCGGGAACAAGATCTTGCTCCGTCAATCCCGTTAGCACAAGCCGGGCAAAAGACGGTTTAATTCCTTTTGGGTCTCCCCCGGCATATAGATCAAACGTATTCCGCATTTTGACGATACCGATATCTTTAAGCAGCGGTTCGCTCGTACCAAGCGCGCAGCCGGCATATCCGACTTTCAGGGGAGCCGGCGTCGGAATGCCCGCAACGGCTGCGTCGATCTGCCGCGCAATGTCCAGTCCCGCCTCCTCCGCCCCTTTGCAAAAGTTGCATGCGATAAGGCTTTTCGTCGTAAAGCCGGAAGGGTTCACTTCCAGTCCGGCCTCTCGAAGCCGTTCGGCAATCTCGCGCTCTCGATGAGCCGGTATTTCCGCATACAGCTGTCTGAATGGAGTAATTTCGATTTTGCCCTCCGGCCCGATCAGCGTTCCGATCGCAACCAATTGTTCCGGCGACATTATATTGCCGCCTACTTGCACGGGAGAAGACACCGCAATTTTGATCCGTTCATCCATTCGTTACCCTCCTATTCGCGTTTAAGTGTTGCGAATCTTGACGCGCTGCAGCCGCAGGGCATTGAGTACGACGGATACGGAGCTTAGAGCCATAGCCGCCCCCGCCACCCACGGAGCGAGCAAGCCGATTGCGGCAATCGGAATCCCCAGCGAGTTATAGCCGAGCGCCCAGAACAAGTTTTGCTTAATGTTCGCCATCGTCTTCCGGCTCATATAGATGGCGTCCGGAATGCTGGACAGATCGCCGCGCATCAGGGTGACATCCGCAGCTTCCATGGCGACGTCCGTCCCCGTGCCGACGGCCATGCCGATATCGGCGGTCGCAAGGGCGGGAGCGTCGTTGATGCCGTCTCCGACCATGGCGACTATTTTGCCTTCACGCTGAAGCTTCTTGACTTCCTCCGCTTTTCCTTCCGGAAGCACTTCCGCACGGACGTGTTCGATTCCCACTTGCTCCGCGATCGCCTTGGCCGTCCGTTCGTTATCGCCCGTAATCATAATGACTTGAATGCCCATTTCCTTTAAACGGCTGACCGCCGATTTCGATGTTTCTTTCACGGTGTCGGCCACGGCCACGATCCCCGCATACTGTTTATCGATCGCGACGAGCATGGCGGTCTTTCCGTCTTCTTCGAGACGCGCCATCGCTTCATAAGCGGCTTGCGCGTCAATACGATGCGTTTCGAGCAAGCGGCGGGTTCCTACAACAATCTCTTTGTTCTCGACGGTCGCTCTAATGCCGAATCCCGGAATCGCTTCGAACGACTCGATATCCGGCAATGATATGTCCTTGGCCTTGACGCCTTGAACAATGGCTTCCGCAAGCGGGTGCTCCGAATTTTTTTCCGCTGCTCCTACGAGACGAAGAAATTCGGACTCGTCTTTATCCGTAATGACATCGGTCAGCTCCGGCTTGCCTTTCGTTACGGTTCCCGTCTTGTCGAGGATAATCGTATCGATCTTGTGCGTTTGTTCCAAATGCTCGCCGCCCTTAAACAAGATGCCGAGTTCCGCCGCCCGGCCGGAGCCGGCCATAATCGAGGTCGGAGTCGCCAGACCAAGCGCACACGGGCAAGCAATAACCAATATCGCAATCGCCTTCTCGAGAGCTTCCGCAAAATCGCCCGGCGCGACAAAGAAAAACCAGACCAAAAAGGCAGCGATCGCAATCCCGACGACTATGGGCACGAAAATACCGGAAATGATGTCGGCCACGCGCTGGATCGGCGCCTTTGAGCCTTGCGCCTCCTCCACGACTTTGATGATTTGAGATAGCGCCGTTTCTTTCCCGACTTTGGTCGCTTTAACTTTCAGCATCCCGTTTTTGTTGACGGTTGCCCCGATAACGGGGTCGCCGGCTTTTTTCTCGACGGGAATGCTTTCGCCTGTCAGCATGGACTCGTCGATCGAGGAGCTTCCTTCGATTACCTCGCCGTCAACGGGTACTTTTTCGCCGGGGCGCACGATGACAATATCTCCGGCCAACACTTCTTCAACCGGAATCGCAAGCTCCTCCCCTTCGCGGATGACGCGGGCGGTTTTGGCTTGCAATCCCATTAACGACTTGATCGCTTCGGACGTGCGCCCTTTCGCGAGCGATTCGAACAGCTTGCCCATAATGACCAGCGTGATGAGAATCGCGCTTGTTTCATAATACAAGGAAGGTCCATGGTGAATCGATGCGCCGGCCATATACCAGTCGACGGTTAAATACAGGCTGTAGAAATAAGCTGCGGATGTCCCCAAAGCGATCAAAACGTCCATATTGGCGCTTCCGTTGCGAAGCGCTTTATAAGCCCCGGCATAAAACTGACGTCCGATATAAAACTGCACGGGCGTCGCAAGAACTAGCTGAAACCACGGATTCATCAGAATGTCGGGCGCATAAATCCAGGACGTAAACGAGAAGTGGGAAACCATGCTCCATAGCAGCGGCAAAGAAAGCACGGCCGAAATGATCAGTTTATATTTTTGCGAACGGATCTCTTTTTCGCGATGATCGGGCTGTCCTTCCGTTTCTTTTTCCGTAACGGCTTTATAGCCCAGCTGCTCGACTTTCCGCTGCATATCTTGAACCGAAACTTCCCCGGGTGAATATTCGACAAACGCGGTTTCCATCGCAAAATTGACGGTTGCCTTGCTTACCCCCGGCAATCGGTTTAATCCCTTCTCAATGCGGTTGGCGCAAGCGGCGCAGGTCATGCCTTCCAACCGGAATTCCACCGTTTCTTTTGCGGTGCCGTACCCCAGCTGTTGAATTTTTTCCTCGAAATCATGCACCTTTGCTTTCTCCGGATCATATACAATGCTAGCTTTCTCAAGGGCAAAGTTCACGTTTGCCGAAGTAACGCCTTCGATTTTGCTTAAGCCCTTTTCAATCCGATTCGCGCAAGCGGCGCAAGTCATGCCCGTTATTTGCAACGTCGTCTGTTTCTCGTCGTGAAGCTCCGTCTCCTGCATGTGCATTCATCTCCCAATAATAATGGTCTGAAATCGTATCATGAGAACAATCGCGATCAGACGACGTCATAACCTTGTTCTTCAATCGTTTCTTTTATCGTTTGAAGCGTCACTTTGCCTTCGTCATAACGAACGTCGACGGTGCCGCCCGATAAATGAACTTTTCCTTCCGCCCCGATTTGCTTTAATGCGCCTTCTATAGAATTTACGCAATGCTGGCAGCTCATTCCGTTTACTTCCAAAGTTACTGTTTTCATAAAATAACACTCCTTGTGTTGAGGTTTGTTTTTAGTATACCCCCCTAGGGTATGTATGTCAATCATTTTTTACTATACCCTTGTAGGGTATTTTATAAACGATCAATGGAGCTTGGTTTGGCTATCTTCTTAACGCCAAAAAACAAACAGGCCGCCAAGCAATTGGCAGCCTGAAATGACAAATTTACCGGCTTTAGACCGGCATCGGGGTCTTCGTTGGCGCAGCGTAGCCTTCTTTGTACGCCGCATCGATCAGCGTCCGAATTTCTTTTACGGACTTGCCTTCTTCTTTCATCTTTGCCGCTTGAATTGCAATTTCCATGCATACGCCGCAGCGGGTCCCATGATCGTCCCATACGACCGAACCGTCGTCATGTACAGCTTTGATAAAACAATTTTTGTTGCTTAAATGTCCCGCGCTTTCCCCGCAGCCGCAATAGCAAGGAATCCAATCGAGCAGCTCGGCGTTTTGACCCGCTATGGCATAGACTTTGCCGATATTGTCATGAAGTCCGTCCAGAAATGTCGGCAATACCTCTATGGATGCCGTCGTTTCTTGGATATCGCCCGTTGCATGGGAATGGTTCTCATACGCCTTCTGTTGTTCGCCGCAGCCGGTCATTAATAAGGAAATCATCGCGATGGCTAGCCAAGCTCTCATATCCCGTTCACCTCTGGCAAGTTCATTATGACAAATATAACATAGTTTGGACAAACTTGTTACCCATCTGCTAATGCGCCGGACTGAACAAAAAGAGCCCCTACGCTTCGCTTCATGTTCTCTATTTCCCAATGCTGCTGAACTTCCGTTTCGCTGCTGGCCGTCATGCTGTTTATCGGTACAGGAAACAACCTCCAATAGACAACGCCCTCTCTCCCCCGATAAGATAGAAACAAACGTTCCCGTTCGGAGGAGAGCTGAGATGGATAACACCGGGACAAGCTTCGTGCATCTGCACGTTCATACGGAATATAGTCTGCTGGAAGCGTCATGCCGCCTGGAGGAACTGGTGCGGCAGGCTGCCGCTTGGGGAATGCAAGCGCTGGCGATAACCGATAAGAAGGTCGTGAACGGAATCGTTCCGTTCTGCCGGCTTGCCCGGGAGCAAGGCATACGCCCGATCGTCGGGTGCGAAATGCCGATCGAAGCCGGCGAATCGCCGGATTCGCTTATTATGCTCGCCGCCAGCGAACGGGGCTACGAGCTGATCGTCGAGCAATTGAACCGCGGCGCGTTCCGGCCGCCGGCCGCGCATGGCGACATTATTGCGCTCTGCGGCGGCAGAACCGGAAGAATCCACCGCCTGCTTCGAAGCGGCCGGACGGATCTGGCCCGGCATCAAGCCATGCAATTTGCCGAATGGTTCGGCAAGGACAATTTTTTTCTGGAGGTTCAGCACCACGGCTTGCCGGGCGACGACGACTTGATCAAGCGAATCGTTGAATTGTCCGAAGAGTTAAATATCCCGCTTGCGGCCACCCACGACGTGCATTATCTCGTCTCCGAAGACGCGCCGCTGCTTCATCTGCTCGAGACAAAAAGAAGCGGCTCCCAAGCTTCCCCGCTGTCGGCAGGACCGTTCTACCTCCCCTCTCCGCATGAAATGGAAGCTAAATTCCGCCATCTTCCCGAGGCCTTGGCCAATACGATCCGGATCGCCGTGCGCTGCCGGTTCGAGCCGAAACAGGAAGCTTACCGCATTCCCCGTTTTCCGGCTGCAGGACCTGCTGCATCAAACGGATGTGCGGATGAACAACTGCGCCGTTTATGCCTGGAAGGCTTGCGGCGGCGATTCGATTCAAGCCGCCATGCGGCGGAAGAGCGAATGAACCGGGAACTGGAAGTTATCGAGAATCGCGGCTTGTCCGATTATTTCCTCATTGTATGGGATATTGTCGCTTACGCCCGCAGCCGGAACATTCCGGTCGGACCCGGCAGAGGCTCCGCCGCCGGAAGCCTGGTCGCTCATCTGCTTGGCATCACGGAGATTAACCCGCTTCTGCACGGCCTCGCCTTCGAGCGGTTTTTAAGCCCGGACCGCGCCGATCTGCCCGATATCGATATCGACGTTTGTCAGAGAAGGCGGCACGAGCTGCTGCAATACGTCAAAAGCAAATACGGAGCGGACCGAATCGCCCACCTCGGGGTACTGAACACATTCGGGGCCAGAGGGGCGGTTCGGGAAGCGGGAGCTTACCTCAACCTTTCGAATCGACAAATCGGCGTGCTGGCGAAGCTCCTTCCCCCTTTCTCCGGCCAAGGCGGTATCCGCCACTGCCTGCGGACCTTGCCGGAATTGCAGCGGCTTCCTCTCCGCCAAGAACCGTACCGATCGCTGTTCCGCCTGGCGGAGAGGCTTGAAGGGCTTCCCCGCTCTCACTCCGCCCATCCTTCGGGGATTATCGTCGGGGACGACCGCTTGGGGCGCACGATCCCTCTGCAGCGGAGGGCGAACGGCGAGATCATGACGACATTCAATAAAGAAGACATTAAGGCGCTTGGTTTGCTTAAAATCGATTTGCTTGGCCTGCGTAACCTTACCGTCATCTCCGATACGCTGGCGTCGATTCATGAACGGACGGGCATAAGCCTCGAAGCGGGCGCTATCCCGCTCGACGATCCGAATACGTTCCGCGCGATCGGCATAGGCGAAACGCTTGGCTGCTTTCAACTGGAAAGCATGGGAATCCGCCGGCTGATGAGAAGGCTTCGGCCGCAAAGCGTCTCCGACCTGGCCGATCTGCTCGCTTTATACCGGCCCGGCGCGTGGAACGAAGGAATTGTGGAAACCTATTTAAAGCGGCGCCTGGGCGAGGAACCATATAACGTGATGCCGGAGCTTCGCTCGATTCTTTCGCCGACATACGGCTTGATTCTGTATCAGGAGCAGGTTATGGCCGTCGCTCACGCGGTTTCCGGCTGCTCCATGGGCGAAGCGGATTCGCTCCGGCGGGCGCTGGCGGCCAAATCGGTCGAAGCGCTTCGCCGCCATCGCGAACGGTTCGTTCGGGGAGCGGAGCAACGAGGCGTTGCGGCAAACGCCGCCATCGAAGTGTTCGATTTTTTGGCCCGGTTTGCCGGCTACAGCTTTAATAAAGCCCATAGCGTATCCTATGCTTATTTGGCTTATTGGACCGTTTATTTGAAAACGCATTTCCCGAAAGATTATATGGCCGCTTTGTTGAGCGGCGAAGGCGGCTATTACGACAAAACCGTCTACTTGCGGGAAGTTTCCAGATTGGGGCTTACCTTGCTCGGTCCCGACATTAACCGCAGCGGGTTCGGATTCCAGGCCGAAGCTGAAGGAGTCCGCATCGGCCTTGACGCCGTCCGGGGCGCCGGACACGAATCCGTGGGAGCTTTGCTGCGCTGCCGAATTCAGAACGGCGAATTTCGCACTTTTCGGGAATGGATGGACCGGATGAAAGCAAGCCGGATCAAGAAGCCCGTACTCGAAGCATGGATCGCCTCGGGGGCCTGCGACCGAATGGGACGAAGCCGGCGGGAGATGATCGCGTCTTTGAACGGAATCCATCCGGCAGCGGCAGAGAGCGAAGCGGCCAACGAATTTACCGACGCGGAAAAAAGAAAAATGGAAAAAGAGCTGCTCGGATATACGCTGGAGCGGCTGCCGACCCGAAAGTGGGAGCAATTCTCGAGCCGCTACAGCGTCGTGCCGATTGAGGCTTTGGCCCATGCCGCCGATCATTCGCGCGTGCGCATTTGCGGCACCGTCATTCATAGCAGGCGCTATCCGACGGGCTCGGGACGATATATGCTGACGCTTGTTTTGCAGGACCATACCGAAATGATCGAAGCCGTCGTTTATCCCGAAACGTACGAAAATTTCTTATACGAACTAAATCCGAAGGGCATATTACTGGAGGGCGTCGTTCGGATGCGGAACGGACAATATCATGTCGTTGCGGAGAAAATCAAGGCGCTTGGAGGTTAAACCATGCTTCTGATCGGCACGGCGGGCTACAGCTATGAAGACTGGAAGGGCGTTTTTTACCCGGAAGGCTTGGATAAAAAGGAAAGGCTGTCCTATTACGCCAAGGAATTTGCGTTTACGGAGGTCAACTCGTCGTTTTACGCGATGCCGAACCGTTTCATGCTGTATCATATGCGGGAGAAAACACCCGAGCATTTTCAGTTCGTCATTAAAGCCTATCGGGGAATGACCCATAAGCGGGAGGACAACGAGCAGCATTTCCGCGATTTCAAGGAAGCGCTGAAACCGCTGACGGAGGCGGAACGGCTCGGCTGCGTGCTGGCCCAGTTTCCGACCAGCTTCCGCAACCGGGACGAGAACCGCGACTACTTGAAGGAGTTCAAGGAGCTGATGGGAGACATCCCGGTCGTTATCGAATTCCGCCACGAGGAATGGATCGACGAGCGAATTTTCGACTTGCTCGAGGATGAAGGGCTCGGATACGTCTGCGTCGACGAGCCGCAGTTTAAAACGCTGGTTCCGCCGGTCATCCGGGCGACAAGCCAAATCGGCTACATCCGGTTTCACGGCCGAAATTATAAGAAATGGTGGCATCACGATGAACCGCATGAGCGGTACAACTATCTTTACAGCGAGAACGAGCTGGCGGACTGGGTTCCCAATATCCGCAAGCTGGCCGATCGAACGGAGAAAACGTTCGTCAGCATGAACAACCATTACCGGGCGCAAGCCGTCATCAACGGCAGAATGCTGAGGGAAATGCTGCAGAAAGAGGAGGTGCCGACATGACCGTCGCCGCTCCGGATCTATCCGCCGAGCTGGAGAAGATCGGCACACTGGAACAATTGCAGGCTTTATGCCGGGAACTGTTTATTCCGGAACCGGGCGAGCTGCTCGTATTCGGCGAAGGGCCGGAGCGCTCCCGCCTGCTGCTGATCGGCGAAGCTCCGGGGGAGAAAGAAGCCGAAAGCGGACGGCCGTTCGTCGGCAATGCGGGAAGGCTGCTGGACAAATATTTGCAGAAGGCGGGCATTCGGAGAGAAGAAGCTTATTTGACCAATGTGTTGAAAACGAGACCGCCGGGCAACCGGACGCCGCGGGCGTCGGAGGTGCAAGAAGCGCTCCCCGTCCTGCTCCGCCAAATCGAGCTGATCCGCCCGGCGATCATCGTCTGTCTCGGAAGCATCGCTTTGCACGCAACGGTGGACCGCAAAGCGAAAATTACGGAGAAACGCGGCGTATGGCTGGAAAAGGACGGAATGCGGATCATGCCTGCGTTCCATCCGTCCGCCGTCTTCCGCGACGAGCAAAAAAGAGAGCTGCTGAAGCAGGATCTTGCCGCAGCAGCAGCCGCTTTACGGGAGCAAGGGGATGGATGAGCATCCCTTTGCCCCAATCTCGCTTTAAACAACATTCTCTTTAAACGGCATCGAAGCATTTTTTCGCTGCATCCGCACTTCCTCTTCCTTCGCCTCGCCTTGCGAATGACGGTACAATTGTTCATAAAAGCCTTTCCTTTCGAGCAGCTCCCGATGCGTCCCCTCTTCGACGATTTCCCCATGACGCAAGACGATAATCCGGTCGGCCTGCATGACAGTCGAAAGACGATGCGCAATGGCGATCGTCGTACGGCCTTCGGATACGACCTGAAGCGCCCGCTGGATCAGCTGCTCCGTCTGCGAATCCAGATTGGCGGTAGCTTCGTCCAGAACGAGCACCTTCGGGCGGAAGACGATGATGCGCGCGAACGACAACAGCTGCCTCTCACCTGCCGACAATCCGCTGCCGCGCTCGGACAGCTTCGTGTCGTAGCCGTCCTTCATCCGCCTTATCAGCCGATCGGCTCCGACGAATTCGCATGCGCGAACGACCGCATCTCGGGAGATCGTCTCGTCGAACATCCGGACATTGTCAATGATGCTCCCCGCATAAAGAAACGGCTCTTGCTGGACCAAACCGACGATGCGGTGCAGACGTGCCTGTGGCAAGTCTCGAATATCATGGCCGTCGATAAGGATGCTCCCCTCCTGCACATCGTAAAACCGGCATAACAAGCTGATAAGCGAGCTTTTGCCCGCGCCGGTCGTCCCGACGATGCCGATCGTTTCGCCTGCACGAATATGAAGGTCGAGTCCGCGAAAAACCGGCGATTCGCTTCCATACCCAAACGTAATCCGGTTGAAATCGATTCGCCCCTCAACCGACTCCCAATGGATTTGAACCGGCTGCGGACGGTCCTCGATATCCGGCCGGGTATCGAGCACGCTCCAGATCCGGTTTACGGCGACCGTAGCCGACTGCAGCGTATTCCACTGCTGCGTAATCGCGTTAATCGGCTGGAAAAATTGGCGGATGTATGTAATAAACGCGTACAACACGCCGAATTCGAGCGTTTGGCCCAGCACCGCCTTGCCGCCGATCCACGTCACGAACGCGATCGTCAGGTTGCTCAGCAAGTCGAAGGACCGGTTAAACAGAACCATCGTCCGGATTTCGCGAATATTCGCCTTGTAATAGGCTTCATTCCGCTCTTTGAATTGCTCGGCCTGCGCCTTTTGCTGATGGAACGCCTGGATCAGGTGCATGCCCGAAAGATTTTCGGCCACGAACGATACTAGCCGGGACAAGCGCGTACGCGCCATCTGATACGTATTGCGCATAAACGAACGGAATGCGACCGAGATGACGGCGATAACCGGAAGCAACACTAAACAATAAAGGCCGAGAACCGGGTCCAGATGAAACATCATGCCAAGGATCGCAAGCAGCGTCAGCCCGTCTCGAAGCAGCGTCAGAAGCACTTGGTTGAAAAATTGGTTGACGGCTTCGGTGTCGCTCGAAACATGGGTAATGAGGCTGCCGCTCGGCGTTTTATCGAAATAGGACATGGAAAGCTTCGTAATATGCTCGAACAGCTGCTTCCGTATGCCAGCTACAATGCTTTGTCCGGCGTACTGGAGCAAATTGTTCTGAAGGTATGTGAACAGCAGCCCCGTCAACGACAATCCGAAGTAGATGAAGCAGATTGCGAGAAGACCGCCGTAATCTTGGCTGCCTCCCATCAGATTGTCATCGATGGCGACCTTGACCAGGTACGGCTGAAACAGCTCCGCGCCTATCGCGATCACCGTACAGACGATGACTAAAGCAAAAGCGAGCCGGTGCGGCCGCACATAGGAGCCGAGAATCCGAAAGGCCGACCGGTATTGAGGCTTCGGCTTTTTGCCGGGATCCGCATTCCTGTCCGATTGCCAATTGTTAATGTCCTGCCGCATGCCGGCTTCCCTCCTCTTGAATCGCATGAAGCTCGGCGTACGGCCCCGGCTCCGCAAGCAGCTCCTCGTGCCTTCCTCGCTGGACGATTGCTCCGCCGTCCATACTACGATGAGATCCGCGTGCTTCAAGGCGCTGATCCGATGCGCGATAATAACGGTCGTTCTGCCGCTGCGCTCTTCCCGAATCGCGCGCATAATCTCGGTTTCGGTAACCGCATCGACGGCGCTGACGCTGTCGTCCAGAATCATAAGCGGGGCATGCTTGAGGAGAGCGCGAGCGAGGCTCGTTCGCTGACGTTGTCCGCCGGACAACGTGACGCCCCGCTCTCCCAGCTTCGTCTCGAAGCGATCGGGAAACTCGATAATATTGTCGTAGATCCGCGCTTGCTTGGCCGCCGTTTCGATTTCGTCTTGTCCGGCATCCCGCTTGGCAAAAGCGATATTGTCGCGAATCGTCGCGCTGAACAGAAAGCCGTCCTGCGGCACGTAAGCGATCTGGCTGCGCAAGCTCTCCAGCGTAATTCCGCGAATGTCGGTCCCGCCGATCCGAATCGTCCCGGCCGGAGGGTCGTACATTCGCAGCAGCAGCTTGACGAGCGTCGTTTTGCCGCTGCCGGTCCTGCCGACGATGCCGACCGTCATGCCGGGCTCGATGACAAGGTCGATGTCCCGCAAAGCCGGCCGGGACGCTTCCGGATAGGAAAACGTCAAGCCTTGAATGGACAGGGCGCTTTGTCCGAGCTCAACCGGCACGGCATCTTCCGCTTCGACGATATCGGGCCGAACCTCGACCAGCTCATCCAGCCGCTGTAACGACGCGCGCGATCGCTGCACCGTGTTCAGGACGTTGCCGATCATCTGCAACGGGTTCATCAGCATGCGGACGTACAGCGTCAGTGCGACGAACTGCCCGAGCGTAATTTTATCAGTCACGGTTAAGTAACCGCCGTACGCCAAAGCGATCATCAACGACATCGACCCGAGAAACGGGACAAGCGCCTGGAAAAGCGAGGACATCCGAACGAGCGACAGCTGATTGTCGCGGATGCGGTCGACATAAGAGGCGAACCGCTTAATCATAATCGGCTCGGCCGCGAATTTTTTCGTGACCCGTATGCCGCCGAACTGCTCTTCGGCCGATTCGGTCATCGCGCCAAGCGCCTCCTGCACTTTTAACGACCGTTGCCGGATGGCCGGACCGAAACGGGTCACGATCCAGGGAATAAGAAACAGCGGACCGACGGAGGCAGCGATCAGGTAAAGCGGGATACCGCTCAAAATCATGGCCCCCATGCAGGAAAATAACAGCATGCCCGCCATCGCCGTCTGGTTGATTCCCATGGAGATCGACTCCCTGACGCCGGTGACGTCGTTCATAAAGTAGCTCAGCAGCTTGCCGACGCCGTTTTTCGAATAATAGCGCTCGCTTAGCCCGGACAAATGCGAGAATAGGCGGCGGCGGGTCGTATATTCGAACAATCGGCCGACATACATGACGAGATATTGGCCGTACCCCCCGATAAGCGCATGTCCCGCGCCGATTGCGAGCAATAACAGACTGTATCGCGCGACCTCGTCCTGAACCAGATTGCCGGCCTCCAGCCGATCCGTAAAGTCGCCTAGCACCTTCGGAAAATAAGCGTATACGACGCTGGCGATCGCATGAAGCGCAATCGAAGAAAGGTAGATGCGCCATGTCTCCCTGAAATAGGGTTTCAATATACCGTCCGGCTTCAAATTCTATCCCTTCCTCCTTTGTCGGCCGTTATCGGAATCCGAAGCTTAGCCATTGTTTTCGTCCGTCGGGTTTTCCCCTTCGGGATTCGCGTCATCCGCTACATTGGCGTCAGGGGATATTTCATGAAGCTGAAACATATGGATAAACTCTTCGATAATCGTTTCGGTCGCTTTTAATTCGCCGCTAATGACCGATTTGATCGATTCAAATTGCGGATCGTTCAGCTGCCGCTGCAAAGTCGAACGGTTCACCATCAGCTTATCCAGAAATGCGATCGCCCTGCCGCGCCGAAACGTTTGGGCGCTTTTGGAATGATGCTCCGCAAATTCCCGCATCCCGTGCTTATGCCCGTGACCCCGGTGTTCCCGGTGCTCCCGATGACCGTGCTTGCCTTTATGTCCGTGTCCTTCCCTCATCCTGATTCCTCCTTTTGAATTGTATACATTTGTATACGACTTTCTCTTGTATACAAATGTATACGAGTTCAAGTTGAACTGTCAAGCTTTATTACGGTTTTCTTGTCCAATAGGAAAAACCGCCGTCCCTTAAGGGACAGCGGTTCCGATGGGGTTCACTTATCTGCCGCGCGCGGCCTTCAAGCTTTCAAGCTCGGCGCGCACTTCGTCCGACTGCTCGATCCGCTTCAGCGAATCAAACGAGGAGGAGACGAAGCGGGACGCATCCGCCCCGGCTTCCATGCGCCATACCTTCGCTTCGATACGGCTTACGTTGCGCTGAATCTCGTCCGTTCTGAAGCAGCCGGTTGCCGAGGCAGCGGCCTCAATGACTTGAGCCGTACGGGCGCGGATCATAAGCGCATCCAGCTTCATCGTCAGCTCTTGATGCAGCGCCGCCATTCGATCCAATTCCTCCCGGAGCACCGCCATGCGGTCTCGGGTTGCCGCCAGCTGCTCTTCGTAGCCGGCAAGCAGCTTCGAATGCTGCAGCTTCTCCTGGATCGCAAGCTCGGCGATCGCGTCCTCCTTTCTGTCGACGGCAAGCTCCGCTTGGCGGGTGCGGCGGACTACGATATCCTGCGTGTTCGCGATCAGGATGCGGTAATGCTTCTCCGAAGCGAGCAAGCCCGCAAGCGCATCATGCGCCTTGTCGATTTGTTCCTCGAGCTCGCGGATATATTGCTTCAGCATGTTGATCGGATCCTCGAAGCGATCCAGCAAGCCGTGGATATCGGCTGCGGCGATTTGTTTGACTCTCGAAAAAATTCCCATTATTATTTCCTCCTAAAAGTTTTGTGAGCGCTACTTCTTGAGATACTTCGAACAAAACTTGCTTCGGAAGCATTCCTAGTTTTGTGAGCGCTACTTCTTGAGATACTTCGAACAAAACTCGCTTCGGAAGCATTTGCCTAGTTTTGTGAGCGCTACTTCTTGAGATACTTCGAACAAAACTCGCTTCGGAAGCATTTGCCTAGTTTTGTGAGCGCTACTTCTTGAGATACTTCGAACAAAACTTGCTTCGGAAGCATTTGCCTAGTTTTGTGAGCGCTGCTTCTTGAGATACTTCGAACAAAACTTGCTTCGGAAGCATTTACTTATGTTGGTTTTTCTCCCATTCGTCCAGCATTGCGCCGGTATGATAAGTCCGTCTAGGGATAAACGGCACGGAATGGTTGAAGTCGCTTGTCCGCGATTTAAGGAAACGGCTTACGACGTATACGACCGCCGCAACGAAGGCGGCGACAAGGACAAGCTTCAAAATAAACAGAAATGCGATTCCTAGAGATGCCAACCATACGACGCCCGAGACCTCATGAATGACAGGACCGCCGTAAAATCTTCCCTCGCGATGTATGTTGTGAAAACCGGGTCCTCCTGCAACTCTCTCGTCAGGAGTGAAACCGTGCCATAGTACAACAAACAATACAAACAGCGCCGCTCCTGCAATCATCCATCCTAACCATCGGCTGCGTTTCATTCCAATCACCTCCTTCCGGCTGCCGCTTGTCTACATCCCAAAGTCTAAAGTCCTATACTTAAGCCATCCTTAACCGAAGCTCAAAAGAAGTTAAATGTTTCCTTAAAGCAGGCTGAAAAAAGTCGGCGGCAAAACAAAAGCGGAGCCGCTCCGTTTGGGGGCTCCGCTGATTATGGCTGTTGCGGATTGATATGGATCAATCCAGGAGATATACCTTGTCGTCCACACGAATTTCACCCGTTTTGATTACGGACGCATAAACGCCGAAGCGATTGTTTCTTTCTTTTACGATCGTTTTAAGCAGTGGGGCATTTATTTCGGCATTATCGGGATTAACCGTAACAATCATGCATCTTTCGCAATGTCTGATGATTTCGAATTCGACATCGCGTCCGATTTTGATCCGCTTTCCAAACCAGGTTTCTTCAATAAACGGGGTTTTCTCAGCGAGTGAAATGAATAAGTTCGGACGGAAACGTCTGTCATCCGCTTCTTGCCCCCATATTTCTTTTAATTTTTTCATGGAAGCATCGGTGACGAGCTGGATATGCTCCTCTTCAATTGCTCCTGGAGGAACAAGAGAGGGAGCATATTTCCGCAACGAAACCTTCCGTTTCGATTTATTCTCGATTTCGCGAAGCAGGTCATCGCCCCAGGCCGTCGTTTTCCCTTCAGGCGTCGTGATCTCTACGTATGGATATTCATCCATCGATTCTTCTCCTACGAATCTCGCTTTATAACGAACCATTCCGGGAAATTGCGTAATCGTTAAAAATTTGCCGGGTCTTGTCTCATCCAAAAAAACGTGGCTCCGGTCCCCATACAAACCGTATTCCATTACATTGGTTTTGGGCACGCTCTCGCCGCCAAACGATTTCACGGGGTGACGTATAATTTTTTTAATATGACCGATCAGCATTTTATTCCTCCCGTTCCTCATACGTTTCCTCAAATAACCGCTTAATCATGTTATCCGTGTTGTTAAGAAACTGCTTCATGATCATATAATGGTCCGTTTCCTCTAACCGCGTCACTTCAAACCCATTCGAAGTTAAGTGATAAATAATAGAATCCGGATAGGCCATTAAAATCGGAGAATGGGTTGAAATAATAAATTGCGACCTTTGTTGAACCAACTGATGAATTCTTGCGAGCATTGCCATTTGGCGGGAAGGCGACAGTGCCGCCTCGGGTTCGTCCAGAATATATAAGCCGCGGCCTCCGAAACGATCAATGAACGTCGAAAAAAACGATTCGCCATGCGACTGCTCATGCAGCGATTTCCCGCCGTAAGAATCCTTAATGGGCCGACCAAACGATAATTGGCTATCCAATTCGTCTATATTTGTCGCCAGGTTATAGCAGCTTTCGGCCCGAAAGAAGAAGCCGTCCTTCGGCCGATGAACACCTCGTATCAGTTGAACGTATTTATGCAAATCCGAATGCGTAGACCGGGTTGAAAACGAGAAATTTATAGTGCCTCCTTCGGGGTTAAATCCCCACGCCACGGCAATCGCTTCCATTAGAGTCGATTTTCCCGCCCCGTTTTCGCCTACGATATAGGTTACTTTAGGATGGAAATCAAGCTTATGCAGCTCTTTGACAACATACTCGGGTCCTCCTTAATTTTCAAGGAAAATTAATCCGTTACGGGCAGCCATCCGGTAAGCAGCGCTCCTCCCTCCGAATGGTTGCGTGCGGCAAGCCCGCCGCCGTGCCGCCGGACAATTCGCTGCGAAATGGTCAAGCCTAAGCCGCTGCCTCCGGTGGAGCGGTTTCGGGATGCTTCCCCTCGATAGAGCGGTTCGAATACCCGCTCAAGCTCTTCTGAAGAAAATCCCGGCCCGGTATCGCGTATCGAAAACTTTACTTTGTGCTCGTCTTTATAGCATTGAACGACAATTTCGCCATCGGAGGGCGTATGTCTGACGGCATTATCCAGCAAATTGGTCATCGCGCGCTCCAATAAGTGGGCTTCGCCGCGAACGATGCAATCGTCCGCCGAGCGACTCGAGATGGATATATGTTTTTGCATGGCTAACGGCCTGAGGCTGTCAACGGCGTTTTGAAGGATCATTTTAAAATCAATCGTCTCCTCGTTTAATTTCGTCTCCAAATACTCCATCTTTGTAAACGTGAAAAGGTCCTCAACAAGACGGTCCAACTGCTCCGATTTTTCCTTGCATACCGCCAAGTACTTCGCCATTTTCTCCGGGGACTGCGCAATCCCTTGTTCCAATCCGTCCAAATAACCCCGCAAGGCGAATAAAGGGGTGCGCAAATCGTGAGCCACGGCGGCAATGACGAATCGGCGTTCTTCTTCCAGCTCCGCTTGTTTCCGGTAGGAGCTTTGCAGCCCTTTCACCATCACTTCAAACCCGTCGCGCACCTCGGCGATTTCTGCGATTCTGAACATGGGCAATTCCACCTCCCAATCCCCCGCCGCAACTTCCCTCGATACGAGACTCATCCGCTCGAGCGGTTTCAGAAGAAACCTTCGCATGGCGGCCCCGACGATCAAAAATGCGAGCAAAACTCCGACAAACGCCGAGACGATGGGGACCGTATGCAGTTCCTCATTTGGCGTTTGCCCGATGTTTAACGATTTAGTCTCGATGAAATGAGCGGTAACGAAGAAAACCCACGGCATAAGCATGATAAAGAAAAAGCAAAGCAAAGTGAACGAACGAATGCGTACCGGTCCCATTTTTATCCTCCTTCGAAACGATAGCCTACTCCCCATACGTTGATCAAGTATTGCGGCCGGTTCGGATCGGATTCGATTTTGTCGCGAAGCCGGCCGAGATGGACTCGAACGGTATGCTTATCGCCGATCCCTTCCCAAAATTTCTCCAGCAATTGTTCATAGGTAAAAACATGTCTCGGGTGTTCGGCAAATAATCGCAACAGCTCGTATTCCTTTGGGGTAAGCGCTACGTTGTGACCTGCAACGGTCACTTCTCTCGCAGACAGGTTTAACTTGATGCGGCCATAATCCAAAATCCTTTCATCCCATTGCCGCCGGGAGCCGGTACGTCTCAATACGGCTTTCACTCTGGCGACAATCTCCCCCGGCGAAGCGGTCTTGACGATATAGTCGTCGCCGCCGAGCGTCAATCCCCGGATCTTATCCACATCGTCGCTGCGGGCGCTCAAAAAAAGAATCGGAACGTCGCTTTCCTCTCGAATCCGGCGACATAACTCAAAGCCGTTCAGTCCCGGCATCATGATGTCAAGGACGATGCAATGAACGGTATTCCGCTCGAACAAGGCCAATGCTTCCGCGGAGTCGCAAGCGGTTATGACGCGAAAGTTTTCGTTCTCAAGAAAGTCCCTTAACAGTTCGACGATACTTGGGTCATCGTCTACGACCAGTATCGTATGGAATGAACGCATAAATATCCCACCTTTGCAAATTAGTTTATCATTTTTTTGCGAGAACCGGCGTCTCCTTAAGTTTTGTGACGAATTGTTTATCGTTTTGTGACCTTTTTGCCGCTTCGTTTGAGATATTGATCGGTTATCATTCTATTGCAACCACAGACTTTGGAAAAGGAGTACGGTTCAATGATCCATATACAAATCGTGCTATATGACGGCTTCGACCTTCTGGATGCCATTGCGCCTTACGAGGTTTTTTGCGCCGCGGCGATGAACGCCGAAAACACGTTAAGCGTACAATTCGTCACCGCCGAAGGAGCAAGACCGGTAGCCAGCGGAATCAACGGGTTAACAATCGAAGCGAGCGGACGGCTGAACCCGGAGCTGGCGGGCATCATTCTCGTGCCGGGCGCGTCCGGCGCCCTCGAGGGAGAGGAACCCGATTCGATTCCCGCCATTCTGGCCCGGGCCATGAATACGGAATTGACCGGTCTGATTGGGCGGGCCCTCCATCATGAAGAAATCGCAGTCGCCACGGTATGCGGCGGTTCTCTGCTGCTGGCCATGGGAGGGCTCTTGGAAGGCAGACCTGCGGTAACGAATCGTCTCGGAATGGACCTGCTTGGGGCTGCGGGAGCCGTTCCCGTCCCCGCACGGATAGTGGACGACGGCAACCTGGTGACCGGCGGGGGCGTAACCTCCGGTCTCGATGTTGCTTTATATTTGGTGGAACGCGAGCTTGGACCGCGTATCGCACACGCGGTCGAGCAGCTGTTCGAATTTGAACGGAGAGGAACGGTTTGGCGGGAAGAAGGCATTGCGCCCGGCAGTTCTATGATAGCGCCTGACAAAGAGCCGCATAACGCGGGGAACGAAGCGGCGAAGCCTAGCGGCTCCTTGCATGAATCTATTACACAAGCTTCTGCCTTCGCCGGCGAATGGGATACGATCCTCGCAACGCCGGTCGGGAAGCTGAAGGTCAGGCTCTCGATTTCCACCAGCGGCGGAACGATCCGCGGCAAAGCCATTCAAGAGGATGAGACAGTCGAATTTATAGACCCCGAACTTCGGGACAACAAGCTTATCTGGTCGCTCCGAATCACGAAACCGATGCGGTTAAACTTGAAATTCGAGGTTGCCGTCGACGGAGATCATATAACCGGGTTCGCCAAGGCCGGTTTGTTGCCGGCATCCAAATTAACGGGCAAGCGGGTTCCGTGAATGCAATAGGAGAGGATCATATGAAGAAATGGAAATCAGGATACGGACTTTTGGCTTGCGTCACCATTTTATTGATCGTGTACGCCTTGGCCGACAATTATATTATCGATCCCGGAGCCGAAAGTTTTTTAAGCCATAAAACCGGGCTTAAGCGCGAGCTTAATCTCCCCGTCTGGTTAAACGTCATGTACGTTCATGTCGCGTTCGCCTGCGTCGCCATGGCGGCGGGGCTGCTCAACTTCTCGAACCGAATCTTTGCCAAAAGCCGCAAGTTCCACCGGATGAACGGCTACGTTTATGTCGCATCCGTCCTTCTTGTCGTGCTGACATCCGGATACATGGCGCCTCACGCTACCGGAGGAAAAATAACAAGCATGGGATTCAACGCGCTAAATCTGATTTGGCCGTTTATAACGGTGATGGCGCTTGTCCAGATCAAAAAGAGACGGATAACCCGGCACCGGAACTGGATGATCCGAAGCTACGCCTTTTGTTTTACGAATCTGTCCATCCATCTCCTCACCGCCCTTTTTCATCAAGGATTCGGTTTCGTCTATGCGGACAGCTACACCATCGGCGTATACGGCTCCATTGCGCTGCTGCTGATTATTCCCGAGATCGTGATCAGAGCGTCCGGCCAGCTCAAGGAAAGCTAAGGCAAACCGGCGGAGTTGGCGCCGCAACGCAAAAAAGCTGAAGCCATACCGGGGCTTCAGCTTTTTCGTTATCGGTTGATGCGCTCTTGTTCATTTTCGATGACAGCCGCCAGCAGCGCGAGCGCCAGTCCTTGACCCCAGCCCTGGGCCCATTTCCTGTCGACGCCAAGATAACCGTCGATGTCTTTCATGACAGCCGTTCCGCCGGAAACGTTAAGCACCCTGCCGTTATCGGCGATATTCGCAAGCGTGCCGTCCAGCGCCCTTTGCGCATATTTCGCGTGCAGCGGATTGTTCTGCGTCACCATCGCCGCCGCGATGCCCGCCGTCGCCGATACTTCGCCGTATGATTCCGGAAGGTCGAGAACGGTTCCCCAGAGGCCGTCCTCTCTCTGCAAACCTTTAAGCGCGGCGAGCTGGTCGCGCAGCGAACTGCCGACATGCATAAAAGGGGGGTACAGGTAGCCTTCCGGCAAAACCTTTCTTACCCTTGACATCGTATAGGCCGCCCATGCGTTGCCGCGCCCCCAATAGATGCCGGACATGTGATCCTTCGCGATATGATTGTAGCCGTGGTACCATAACCCGGTGTTCTCATCCTGCAAATAATTGATATGCCAATAAAATTGATGCAGCGCATCCTCGATAAGCGGCTTCTCCCCCTGCATCACGCCGACGCGCAGCATAAAATACGCGGCCATGAACAACGTGTCGGCCCAGCACTGTTCCGGGAAATCGTTTCTGGCCGATACCGTGTGCTGAAGCACCCGATCGCCGAAACGCAGCGCCTTGTTCTGCAGATAGTCGACCTTGCTTAAGATAAGGTCGAGATACTTCTGATCCTTCGTTTGCTCATAAAGAGTGAGCAGCATATGCCCCATGGCGCAAGTGTTGACCGTCCATGACGGAAGCCCCGCTTCGATATACTCGTCGCACCATTCGGCCATCCGCTCCACATACGTCTTGTCTCCGGTCACTTCGAACGCGCGGCTTACGCCGTAATAAGCGACGCCGCAAGGCCAATCCCAAGTCAAATCCATGCCAAGCGTGTAATCCGCTACGCGTTGGACGGCCTGTTTCAATTCGGACGGATCTGCATTTAATTTCAACGGACGCGCACCTCCAAGCCAGAGCCCCGGCGGAAAGCCGCGGCTCTAGGCAATCGTTTGTTCAACCTTACCGATATTTGCCCTCATCGATCGCCTTCTGCTTCTCATCCAAAATTTCTTGGTAGCCCGCTTCCAGGTAGGTTTTTTTAGCCTCCTCGTACGTGGCGTCGAATTCGCTTTCCGGCGCGATGACGCATTTCACGTACAGCTCCTGGAAGAGAGAGTTCAGATCGGCCTTGTATTCGTTCACTTTCTCGAGCACAACGCTGAACAGCGCGTCCGGCGTGCGATATTCCGCGTACTTGTCATAGTTGGCCAAAGATTGTTCGGCCAAATATTCGTATCCCGGAGGCGACATGCTGCGGAGATAAGCCACGCGCATCTTTTCGGGATCGTCGTACTTCACGGTTTCGATGACCAGGCACCAGTAGTCTTTGTTGTTATTTTGAGAAAGGGCCGATTCGCCTTTAAAATCCGCGTTTTTCACGGCGATCCCGTCGGCATCGAGCGTATAGTTCTGGCCTTCGACGCCGTTCTGCAGGAAAAACAGATTTTCCGGCTGGCTCATCCATTCCAGGTACATCCAGACCGCGGCGCGTTCCATGTCGGACGTTTCGTAGTTAATGCCCATAATCATGCCGAAAGGCCAATAAGCGCGTCCTTGCGGCACATTGCCTTCGGGAACGACGGCCTCGGGATTCAACACGGCGAATTCGGCTTCAGGATTGTTCTTCAGCGTTGCGGTGATCACATCGGTATTGCTGCTGAGATAGAAACCGTAGGTTCCGGTTTTCCCTGCAACGAACTCGGCTTTAATTTTGTTGTCGTCGTCCCGCAAATAAAATTCCTTGTCGATCAATCCGTTGTTGAACTGATAGTTCAGATTGCGCAAATATTTTTCGGTCGCTTCGGTCGTCATATCCGCTACGGAAAGATCGGAATAAAGGGCGCGCTCCTTCTCGTCGATCGGCCAATTGCGGAATGCATAGTTGTACGTATAGTTATTTTTCTTCAAGCTTTCGCCGCCGACTCCAAGCCCGGCTTCCTTCCACTTCGTCAGCATCTCGTTATATTTTTCGAGAGAGGTCAGATCCTCCACCTTCATGCCGACCTTCTCGACCCAGTCTTTGCGGATCAGAGTCGTGAAGCTGTCCAAGCTCGGACGCTCGCCGAAGAAAAATACGTTCTCTCCGTCAACGGTGCCGTACTGCTTAATCGTCTCGCTCATGTTGTTCCAATACGTAGGGGCATAGTGGGCGATCTCGTCCCAGTTCAAAGTCTGCATGACATCCTCGCCATAGTAGGCAAGCGCCTGCGGCATATCGTAGTGGAAAATGATGTCCGGAGCTTTATGGGATGCCAGCAGCTGCTCATAATCCGTAACCTCGCTCGTGCGCGTGATCGGCACGAACTTGACGGTCACGTTGTACTTGTCGCCAAATTCCTTCTGAATCCAGCGGGTGTAGTAGTTGTCGGTCACATTCCATCCTTCGAATGCACGTTCATAGACCGGAATTTCAAGGGTTACCCTCTCGGGGAAGCCTGCCGAGTAATCGGGAAAGCTTCCGGCATCGCTGCTTGCGCCGGCGGACGGAGCGGGGTCGGAGGAGCCGCCGGCGCTTGGATTCGGATTATTGTTCGTATTGCCCGTACAGCCCGCCAATATCCCGATTGCCGTCATGAGAGCCAAGCACAACGAAATGATTCTTTTTTTTGCCATCGTTTTTTCCCCCAATAGGTTTTTAGTTCGTAAACGGCCGGATGACATGCGAAAGCGGAATGGACTATTCCTTGACGCTTCCGAGCATGACGCCCTGGACAAAATACTTCTGGATAAACGGATAGACGCAAAGAATCGGAAGGGTCGCGAATACGACGCACGACGCCTTAAGCACTTCGGGATTGCTCAGCGACACCTGCATGGCTTCAAGCTGGAAGCTTTCGCTCGCCTGAATGACCAGATAATACAGCTTGAGCTGCAGCGGCCGAAGATCCACTTGCTGCTTGATATAAAACAACGCGTCCTGGTAAGCGTTCCAGCGGCCAACCGCGTAAAACAGGGACAACGTCGCGATGATCGGCTTGGACAGCGGAAGGACGATGCTCCATAGGATGCGGAAGTGGCTTGCGCCGTCGATACGCGCCGATTCCTCCAGACTGTCGGGAATACCGCTCGTGATCGAGGTTTTCATAATGAGCAGGTTAAAAGCGCTGAACGACAGCGGCAAAATGAGCGACCACAACGTATCCATCATGCCGAGATTGTTGATCAGCATATATTCGGGAATGATGCCGCCGCTAAAATACATGGTGAACATAAAGATGACCGTCAGCGCCGTCCGGCCCTTAAGCTGCTTGCGGGAAAGCGGGTAGGCCGCGCAGATGGTGATGATCATGCCCAGGACGGTAAACAGTACCGTCACGATGACCGACACATACAAGGAGCGCAAAATGCTTTCGTCGGCGAAAATTTTCGCGTACGCCCCGGCCGTAAAGCCCTCCGGCCAAAGAAACACTTTGTTCGCGATCACGTAAGCGTCGTCGCTGAACGACTTCGCCACGACATGAAGAAACGGCAGCAGGCAAGCCAGCGAGGCGAGAGCCACGAACAGGTGGATCAGCACATCCCAAATGTCAAAGCGCCTTCGGCGGGGCACGGCCAAAGCGATATCGGGTGCTTTCATCGTTCACCTCCTGAAAAGTTTTGCGAGCGCCGCAACAGCTTCGTTTTGCGAGCGTCGCTTCCTGAATTGCGTTCGAGCAAAAACTTGCTTCGGGAGCAGTGGTTATTCGCCTAGATCAAACCGTCTTCGCCGAGCTTCTTGGCGATCCGGTCGGCCAGCAGCACAAGCGCAAGGCCGATGACGGCCTGGAACAATCCTAGAGCGGTCGCGCGGCTGAAGTTCCCGCTCTCGATCCCCCATCGGTAAACCAATACCGGAATGGTGGTCGTAAACTCCGTCGTCGCTTTGTTCTGCAGGGCAAAAATACGCTCGAACGAGCCTTCCATCACCTTGCCCAGATTCAGGATCAGCAAGGTGACGATGGTGACGCGGATCGAGGGCAGCGTGACGTTCCACATTTTGCGCCAACGCCCGGCTCCGTCAACGACGGCAGCTTCGTACAGCTCCGGATTGATGCCGCTGATCGAAGCGAGATAGATGATCGTCCCCCAGCCCATGCTTTGCCACACGCCGATCGCCAAGTAGGTGATGAGCCAATGATTGTCCTCCTGCAGAAACGGAATGCGGCTGCCCCCCATCAATTCGATGAGATTGTTGATCACGCCGTTGTTCACGCTGAGCAGCTGGTAGGCGATTGCTCCGATAATAATCCAGGACAGGAAGTGCGGAAGATACAGAACCGTCTGGTTCACGCGCTTGAATTTGACGTTTTTGATTTCGTTCAGAAGAAGCGCAAGCACGATAGGCATCGTGAAACTGAACACAAGGTCGAGGCTGTTGAGCAGCAGCGTGTTTCGGACGGCGCGAATAAAATCGTGTTTGGAGAAAATGTCGGCAAACACCTGAAACCCGACCCAATCGCTTCCCCAAAATCCTCTGGCGATTTTGTAATCCTTAAACGCCAACACAAGCCCGGACATCGGCGCGTATTTGAACACGAGCACGAACGCCATTGGGATGAGTAGAAGCAAATAAAGCTGGAGGTCCCGCCTCAGATAATAAAACACCCCCCGCCTATCCGTTCTAAGACCGGTTAAAGCGGTTTCATTTTTTCGAAGCGCTTTCAACATTTACAGGTTCACCTCCTCTTTGTGCGGCCGCTGCCCGGTTGTTCCTATTAGACAGGGGCGAAGTTGTGTCTCATCATACCTTTTCCCGCTCCGCTCGGTAAATCATGAGTTTTGATACTCCCTGTCATTTTTGATTCAATCCCCCGATTTGGCGCAAGCCGTACCGCCAAATAATCATTATTCAACAACAGAAGCAAAAATGGAGCGGTCTCGAACGGTCCTGAATGACCCGGAAGACGGCTCCATGCCGGAAATGCGTTCGTACATAGACGGAAGGCCGAGGGCATAGGCTTACTCCTTGCCGCCTATCGGCTCGTCTTACGAAGTGCGGGACTTCGCAGCCTTATAATTGCTCGGGGGCATGCCTTCGTATTTGCGAAAAAAACGGTTGAAGCTTTGAACGTTGTTATAGCCGACCTCCGATGCGATCTGCGTCATGGTCAGCTTGGATTCGAGAAGCAGCTGCTTGGCCTTCCGTATTCGCAGCAGATTAATGTATTCGATCAGGCTTTTGCCGGTTAGCTCGTACACGATTTTGCGCATATAGGAATAGCTGATGCCGATTTCCTTCGCCATATCTTCGAATACGATATCCTCGCAATAATGCTCTTCCAGGTGGCGGATGATCCGCTCTCCGTAACCCGCCTCGCCCGAGCTGCGCGCTAGATATTGAATAATTTCGCCGAAGAACCCGCGCAAATATTCCTCGATCTCGTCCAGCGTATCTTGAGCGGCAAGCGCCGAATAGATGTTGCCACGCCCCGCGAATATGCGCTCGGTGCTAATATTGTTCTCCCGGAGGTGTTTAATCGTGACGCCTACCAGCTGGTTGTAGATGAACAGTATATTATCGTATGAAATGTATTCCGATGAGACGATCTCGCTTCGAATGTTCGACAACTCGTTCAAAATTTGATCGAAATCTCCGATATCGAGAAAATTCAGGATACGCCTTTCGCTGTTGGCGGGGTACAAATATTTGTTGCTGCCCCCGGCGTCCTCTCTCCAGAACGTGATGCCCCCGCTTCCTCCGATCATGCGGTGCTTAATGACCTCCATCGCTTCCGCTACCCGGTCCGGCAGCAGCGAGCTTAACTCCGTCCGGCCGCTTACGCCGATGGTCACGGAATGGCCGCATAGCTCCGCCGCGTTGTCCCGAATCGAGACAAGGGCGCTTGTTATCCGATCGCCGCTTGGTTCCAGCCCGTCTTCGCCGTAATTGATGACGATGACGAAGCAGCCCTCGCCCTGATAGACGCATCGCGCGTAAATCCCTTCCGGAAACAGGCTTTCGCATTTCGAGACGAGTATGTACCGGTGATAACTGCGCGTCTCCGGGTTGGTATGGCTAACGTACCGCCTGTATCGGTCGATTGATACGACGGCGACGACGTAATAACGCTCCGGAAACATTTCCTCGATCGGCTTAGCAACCTCGCCTCGCAGCAATTGATGGATCGCAAGGCTGCGCGTATCCTGCTCGCGCTCTTGCAGCAGCTTGTAAAGCCCCTCCTCTTCCTCCTGCATTCGCTTGAACGCCGCGTCAAGGAATGCAAGCTCGTTTTTGTCCGATACGTCCAGATTGCCGCGCGCCCGCACGGTCCGGACCAGCCTTCGCACCGGCCTGGACAGCCATGTCGCCAGAAAAACGGTCAGGACGGTCCCTGCAAAAATAATAACGGCGGTAAGCAAAATGATACTGCGCTGCAACGAACGGGTTTTCGTCATCAGATTGTCCATCGAATAAACGCTTGCGTTCCACCATCCGAACCGCTCCGAGCGGGACCATGCGTACAGCAAACGCTCTCCTTCAACCTCATGGAACGCATATCCTTCCGGCCTGGCCTGCTCCAAAATCTGTTTCAAAATCGGCTGTTCGCGGCCGTTCGTTAGCAGCAAAGCCTTGTCGTTATGCGAAATGATCGTTCCGTTCGAGTCCATAAGCAAATAACCGCGCCCGCCCGGCTCCGACGAGTTCAAATAATCGCCGATTTGACTTTCTCGCATATTGACGACAATCGTTCCGCGAGTCGTTGTCGATAGCCGGTTTAAAGGCAGAACATACGATACGACGTTTACTCCCGAGGCCATTTTGCGCGGGACCCATACGCCCCCGATCCCCCTGCGCCCGCGAAGCGCCTCCTCCATCCAGCCGGTCGGCTCGTATCGGTCCAGCGGCGTAATGCCTTTGTCGGTTGACACCACATAGTTCGCCCCTGTGAGGAAGAAATAGGAGGAATAGACGCCGTTCACCCTGTGATTCAAGTTCGTCAATTCCTTCAGCACCGTCATAGCGTTGCTCACATTGCCGTAATTTGCGTTAAGCTCGGCGAGGGTCTCGTAATTGCGGATACGGTCGAAAATATTCGTTGCCGCAAGGCGTACGGCATCCTGAGCCAGGTTATTGAGCGCGTTCTCGTTCAGCTCGCGGTTCGCGTTCAATCCCGCAAGCGAGGATTCCGCGATGGCGCTTTCCGAATTCCGCAGCATTTAGGTACCGCTGTACCAGGTTAAAATGGCCGTCGGAATCGCCATCACGCAAAATAAAATCAGTGACAACTGCAGCATCATCGGAATTCGTTTCATTGTGCCCCTCTTTCCGAATGGATTGGCCTTTGGAGCTGCACTTTCGTCAAGTAAGCAGCCGCCGGTTTATGAAAGCGCTTTAGTAAATGCCCGTAAACGATAACCTGCTTCGAAAGCAAGTCCGGTACGGGGTCTAAGGATAAGCTTGAACTAATGATCCGATACTATTTTTGGTATATTATACATGAAAATGATACGATCTTCCTAATCATTTTAAGACGGCTTTATAAGTTTTCGGCTCCGAAAAACAAAAATGCAGCCGTCCTCCTTAAAGGAGTTGGCTGCATTTTTGTTTTACTCCATTGAGCGCGGCTTGGCGTCTTCTACCGGTTCCAAGCTCTAACAAGCACGGGGTTTCTGCCGCTGCCGTTTAACCTTTTACGCCGCCGACCGTCAAGCCTTTAACGAAATACTTCTGCAGGAACGGATAGACGATAATCATCGGGACGGAAGCTACGATCGTCATCGTCGCGCGGATCGAAAGCGGCGTTACGGTGATCGACGAACCGCTGTTCGAATTTGCCAACGCGCTTTCTACGGAATTGGTCGTATTCGAATTTTGCAATATTTTCTGCAGTTCATATTGCAAGGTGCTTAGATCCACATTGGAAGAATTGTACAAAAACACGTCAAACCAGGAGTTCCATTGGGATACGGCCGTAAACAGCGCTACGGTCGCAAGAACGGGAAGACAAAGCGGAAGTACGATGTTAACGAACGTTCTGAATTCTCCCGCACCGTCGATTCGGGCCGACTCAATCACGCTTTCCGGCAATTGCTCGATAAAGGAACGAATGACGATCAAGTTAAATACGCCGATAATGCCCGGCCATATATAAACCCAAAAGTTATTGATCAGTCCCAAATCCCGGATGAGCAAGTAATTCGGAATCAGTCCGCCGTTAATGTACATCGTGACGATAAATGCGATCGTGACGAATTTCCGCAGCACATACTCCTGTCTGCTAATCGTGTAGGCGACCATTGCGGAGCAGAAAACGGTAATGACCGTACCGATGACGGTGCGAAAAACCGAGATCAGCGTCGCATTTAAAATCGTCGCTTCCTTGAACACAAACTTATAGTTCTCCATGGAGAACTCCCGCGGCCAAAGGTAAATGCCTCCCTTGATCGAATCGCTTGCCGCGTTGAGCGAAACCGCGAGCGTATTAATAAAAGGGTACAAGGTCACGATCATCAAACAGGTCAAAAACGTGTAGTTCAAAATATCGAATATTTTATCGCCAAGCGTCGAGTCTCGGCTTGAGAACTTGCTTGTTTTGGATACGGACGCCGAATTCGCCATGTTGAAGCCTCCTTACATGAGGACCTTTGAGCGAAGCTCAAAGCCGCTCGTTATTTTAGAACAATCTGTCTTGTCCCATACGCTTGGCGATACTGTTCGCCGCGAAAATAAGAATAAAGCTGACCACCGTTTTAAACATGCCTGCCGCAGTAGCGAGCGGGAAGTTAAATTGCTGAATCCCGTACTTCAGGACAAATATGTCAATGTTCTCGGAATAATCGACGTTCATGCCGTTACCCAGCAAATATTGCGGTTCGAATCCCGATTCCAGCAAATATCCGATATTCATAATGAGCAATACGATAACGACCGGCCTGATTCCGGGCAGCGTAATATGCCACATCCGTCTTAGGCGTCCGGCTCCGTCCATTTCCGCCGCTTCATATTGCGCGGGATCGATGGACGTAATGGCGGCCAAATAAACGATCGTATTCCATCCTACATCTTTCCATACCGAGCCTGCGCCAAAAATTCCCCAGAACCATTCCGCTTTGCCGAGAAATAAAATTTCCTGACCTTTCTCAATGACGCCAAACCCTATTAACAAATCGTTAATAATGCCGTCCGGAGCGAGCGTTGTTTGGATAATGCCCGCAGCGACAACCCACGAAATAAAGTGGGGCATATAACTGACCGTTTGAACGACGCGTTTGAACGCCATTTTTCGAACTTCGTTAAGAAGAAGCGCCAGCGTAATAGCCGTAACGAAGCCAAGCACCAGGTTTATTCCGCTCATCGCCAGCGTATTTCGCAGCACGAGCAGGAACCGGTCGTCTTCGAACAAAAACCGGAAATGCTGAAACCCGACCCATTCCTGCTCGCCGAATTTTAATCCCGGCTGATAGTCTTGAAAAGCGATCGTCCAGCCCCAAATCGGCAAATACTTAAAAATAAACAGCCAAACAAGAAAAGGAACGGACATCAGCACCAGCACGCGTTGTTGAACGAGTCTTTTGAAAAACAGCTTCAGCCCCGTCGGTTTTTGTTCCAACGCCAAAGACGGCGCTGCAAGTGTGGTTTTATTCTCCAAACTTCTCTCTCCTTCCGTCGGGCACAAAAAAATGAATGCTTTATCGGATTAAACTTTCCTTGCTCGGCAGAAAAGGAAAGGCCGGACTACGACGCGGAACAGCACGTTAAGCCGGCCTTTCGCTTTCATCTATAGGTTCTTGCCGATTATTTCGACACTTCCATAATTTTCTTGATTTGTTCCGTGGTCCACTTCTCGTAGCCGGCCGTATCCAGCTTGCCGAATTCTTGGAGGTACTCTGCCCAAATGCCTTCGAATTCGGACGGTTTGGCAAGGACGAGTTTCGGGAAATATTTTTTCGCAAGCTCGTCTTTTTTCGTTTCCCAAATTTTTTCCGGCGAGTTTTGCTCTTTCGGAATGCTCCATGCCGGGAACCAAGGACGTTCATCCGGTTTGTCGAACAAGTCGGCATACGTTTGCACGCCGTATTTCTCAAGAATCGTTTTGTCTTCGTTCGTTAAGCTCATTTGGAACACTTCAGGCTGGAAGCCCGGCGAGAGCGCATTGCCGTCCGACAGCGTCGAGTTCGAACCGTATTGCGGCCAATCCCAATCATAGTATTTGAAGCCGAATGTTTCATTGAAAGCTTCGTCGATTTTGGCGATTTGTTCCGGCGTACGGTAGAAGCGGCCCTTATCGTCGACTTCGTACGTCTCGCCTTTAATGCCCCAGCTTTTTAGAATTTGGTTTTCTTCCTTCAGCAAGTTATCGAAATATTGAATGATGCGGGCCGGATCCTTCGCGCTCTTCGTGATGCCGATCCCGCGGTTTGCGGTATAGCCCGGAGGATCGAGATACTGGTCGTGAGTTCCGTCGTACGTAATCGGCAGCGGGAAGTATACGAAATCGTCTTGCGCCGGATCTTTTCTCGCCGCGTCTCTCAGGACGTTGCGCCCGTTGCCCGTTTGCCATCCATAGTCGAAGAAGCCCACAACCTTCTTGGAGGACAGCTTCGCGATATACTGATCGTAGTTGTCTACGAAGGAGGATTTATCGAACAAGCCTTTCGCATTCAGCTCGTTCAATTTTTGCAGCCAGCGCTTCGTATCGTCGGATGCGGCATAGGTTGTGGCTTCAAGCGTATTCATGTCGACGATGACGTTGCCGTCGTTCGGGTAGCCTGCCAGGTGCATCGGCGGGTTGGAAATGGCGAAAAATCTCCAGTCGTGCGTCAGCGCCAGGAATCCTGTCAAATCTTCGTCTTTGTGCTTGGCCACGAAATCTTCGATCAGCTTGAAGTACTCGTCCAGCGTTTTGATTTGCGGATAACCCGCTTCTTTCAACACGCGGCGTTGTACCCAGAAAGCGCCTTGGTTGATGTTCGGATCCGGCGTATATTCTCCGACCTGGGTGGAGAACGGCAGGAAGTAGATTTTGCCGCCGTAATCCGCTCTCATCCGGTCGAAATACGGGCCGTATACCCGTTTGATGTTCGGGCCGTATTGTTCGATCAGGTCGTCCAGCGGAATGAATGCGCCCGCTTTCAGAACCGCATCGATCGCAGCGTCCGGAACCAGAACGTCCGGATATTCGTTGGACGCGATCATCGTGCCGATTTTCGTATTCAAATCGCCGACCAGATGCTCGATTTTGAAATTGACGCCGGTTTGATCCTCGAGAATTTTCCCGATCGTCGTCTCGTTGGTGTTGATGTCCTTCGCCTCGGCAACGCCTTTGAAGAGCGTAAACGTCACTTTATCCTGCGTCGCATCCGGCGAAGCGGAACTTGACGCGGACGGGTTGCTGCTTGGCGCCGGGCTGTTGCTGCCGCCGGTGCTGTTTCCTTGGGAGGAACAAGCGGCCGCGGTAAACGCCATGACGGCGGCCAAGCAAGCGACTATAAGCTTTCTTGCCATCTTTTTAGTGTCCCCTTTCGTTCTCGACTATGTTTTGTAAGCACTTTCATTATATAAACTCGAAGGGGCTTTGTTTACCCAATAAACTATAGTCCGTACTTCGAAAAGCATAGTTGCTTTGCGTTTCGCGACTATTGCCGCTTCCGCGTCACTCGATGGGAATCCGCAGGATGATGGAAGTTCCTTCTCCGGGAGCGCTTTCGACCCGAAGACCGAACCGGTCGCCGAATATGAGCTTAAGCCGATAGATGACGTTCTGAACGCCGACCCTGTCCCCGATCGCTTCTTTGCCTTCCATGTAGCCGTAGAAACGCTTTATCTTCTCCTCGTCCATGCCGACGCCGTTATCCCGGATTTCGCACACGAGCTCGTCCCGCTCCCGCTCGATGCGCACGTCGATTCGTCCGTTCCCTCTCATCTTTTCGATGCCGTGAATGCTGGCGTTCTCGACAAGCGGCTGAAGCGTCATCTTCGGAAGGGTCAAGCCCAGAACCGAGTCGTCCGCTTCGATCCGGAAATCCAGCTTGTCCCCGAAGCGGTATTTCTGAATCTCAAGGAACGTGGCCGCCAAATCCAATTCGTCCTTGACCGTCACCCAATCCTTGCCCCATTCCAGCGATTTGCGGAATATTTTCGCCATATTGTGAATGATTTTGGCGGTCTCTTCTTCTTTCTTCATCAGGCTGCGCATCCGAATCGCCTCAAGCGAGTTGAACAGAAAATGAGGGTTGATCTGGCTTTGCAAAGCGTGAAGCTGCGACTGATTGCGCTTCAGCTCCAGCTCTTTCTTCTGAATGTCCGCCATGTACACGTCATGGATGAGGCTTTTGATTTGCAGCGTCATCCGGTTGAATTCGGCCGTCAGCTGTCCGATTTCGTCTTTGGATTCCTGCTGTTCGATCGTTTCGAACGACTGGTTTTTAACCCGCTTCATATGTTTCAATATGCGGATCAGCCGCGCGTTTAGCGACCGGACGAACCAGATGATGATGAGCGTAGGCATGATAACGTTCGGTATGGCCAAATACAGCACGAAGTTCCGCGATTTGTACACCTCTTCGAGCACGTCCGCTTCCTTGAAATGCCCGACGATCCGCCAGCTGCTCAAATAGGAAACGTTCGGAAACGCTTCCTCCATCACGATCGTGCCTTTCGGCGTCGGCAGCGAAGAATATTCGGCCGTTCCCAAACGTTCGAAGTCCGGATTCGTTGTGAATTGCACTTGGTCGCCATCCAGCAGATAGAGATCGCCCTGAAGCGTAATATTGCGGAAAAGCGCTTGAACCGATTCCGGCGACATGTCGATCTTCATCGCTTTGTCCCAGCGCGCGGAGCTGCCGACGGTAATCTTGCGGACGACGCTCAGCACCCACCCGGAAGTTCCGGGATAATCGGAGTCCGTAAGCAATACGACCGGATTCGATTGACCGGAAGCGGATAGGCTCCGATACCAGGGCAGGTCGCGGACTTGCCCGGTAATCGGTCTGACCTGCCCGCCGTAGATGATCGTATCGTTGTTCGTGTAGACGGAAATTTGCTGAATGGTCTGGTAAACGGGGCTATACTTGCCGAGCATATCCTTGATGTAGGATTGATAATTAAGGACATAATCGGACTGCACTTCATAGTGCGTCTCCAAATACTCGTTTAAGATCGCATCGTTGTATATAACGGACGATATTCCGACCGCCGCGTCGATCTGGGCCTTAAAGTCGTTCCGGATTTGCTCCATGGCGAGCGAGATGTCCCTTAGTTTCTGCTTCTTGACGTTATTGGTCGTAATGTTGTAGAAAATGACATTAGTCAGCACGACCGGGATTAAAACGGACAAAAAATAAACGATCAGCATCTTGTTCCGCAGCCTCACATTGTTTAAGCTGACCGCTTCCCGAAAATTCGCTCGCATCGCTTCCCTCCGCCGCTTAGTTCTTTGCCAGCAAAGAATTTTTGTACTCCGTCGGCGTCTTCCCCTCGACCTTCTCGAATTGGGTCGCGAAGTAGTCGGCGTTGCTGAAGCCTACGTACGAGGCGATCTCGTACACCCTCAGATCCGTTTTGCGAAGCAGCTTCTTCGCTTCCTGGACGCGGATGTTAAGCAGGAAATCGTTAAAATAGACGCCATACGTTTTTTTGAACAGCTGCCCCAAATAAACGGGGTTCATGTAGAACTTTTTGGCTATGCTCTTCAGACTTAAGTTCTCCCTGTAATTCGCTTCGATGTACGACTTGATTTTGCAGATGTCGCCTTTGGCTTTCTCCTTCCGGAGCTCGGCAATATACGCCAGGCTTTCGGTAAGAAACGTATGGAACAACCTCTTGAGCCCGTCGGGCGTATGCGGCTCCTCGTGCCAATCCAGGACCGGCTTGAGCGAGCTCAGCTCTTGCTCGGCCCCCTCCATCTCCCGGACGATGGAAATGACGCCGAGCACGCACCTTGCAATTGCGGAACGTACGGACTCGGGAGCGAACCGTTCCCGGCAGAAGGTCTCGAACATGCGGTCGACAAGATGGGCGCACGACCCTGCATCCGATTCCTCGACACTCTCCACGAGCCGGGCATGCAGCTTGGCGTCCAGCTCTACATAGTTCAATTCCGCCTCTAGCGTCTGTTCGTATCCGATAAATCGGCTATCGGCAAAAGCAAATTTGTAGCGGACCGCTTTCTTGGCCGTCCGATAGGACTCGGCAACGGCATGAAGCCCTTTCGCCGGCTTACCGGCGTATATCCGCACTTCTGCTCGCTCTTCTTCCGGAATGGCGCGAACGAGCGCCTCGCCTAAGGCTTGCCACGACTTTCCAAGTCCGGTCAGCGAATCGGAAGGAACGATTAGGCCGAACGTCGAAACGCCTTGTTCGCACACCGTAACCTTTAAGCTCTGCCCGAACGTTTCGGCGGCGGCCCGCTTCCAGCCGCTCAACCGCTGCTGCGCTTCCGCTTCGGAAGCGGAGCCGAACGGCGTATTGTTCCGTTCGACGAGGAAATAGCAGAAGTCTTGATCCGCCCGGAAGCCCAGAAGGTTCGCCGTTTCCCGCGCATAGCCCGGATCCGATTCCCCCGCAAGCAATCGTTCGAGGCGCAGGTTCAACGATTGCCGGCTGTCATGCCGCGAGACTTCGCGATCCAATACCCCTTTGATTCGGATCAGCGTCTGCGCGAGCTCCTCTTCGTCGATCGGCTTGAGCAGGAAGTCCTGAACGCCGAACCGAACCGCTTGCTGAGCATATTTGAAATCGCCGTAGCCGCTTATGATCACAAACTTCGGGGAAGCGATTCCGCGATCGCGAATTTCGCCGATCAAACTTAACCCGTCCATAACCGGCATTCGGATATCCGATATAACGAGGTCCGGTCGAAGCTCCTCGATGAGCTGGATCGCTTCTTCGCCGTCGTTCGCTTCGCCGGCGATTTCGAAGCCGTAATCGTTCCACGAGATTAAACCAAGCAGTCCTTTGCGCGCGAAAATCTCATCATCGACCAGAATGATTTTTTTCATGCGGTCACCCCATTTTTAGTAAACGCTTTCATTTTATTTTAGCTTATGGACTTCACTTTCGCAGCATGAAGCTCATAATAAGCTTTCAAATGGTTCCCGTGAACAGGCGAATCGAACGCGGCAGCTTCCGAATGTATCCGTTTTCACAATCAGAACTATTTTAACAGTTCAAGTATTGGATCAAAAAGGCCCATCGTTTGGGAATTCTACCAACATTTTTGGATTTTCGGAAATGAAGATTGAGCACTTTCTTTCCATTGAACGAAAAAAAGACCGCGGAATCGTTCTCCGCAGGTCTGTCTTGTCCAAGCGGCTTCGCTTTCTCCCCATCCCGCTCATTCGTTATCCTTGCCGGCCTTCTCGCGCAAAAGGGCGCGAAGCTCCTTCATCTCCTCTTCCGTTATCGATTCTTCTTCAAAAAACTGAACGAGCATCGATTTCATCGTCCCGCCGTAAATTCGGTTCAGAAAAGACTTCGCCTCCGCGTGCTGACATTCGGTTTGCGTATAGAGCGGAATAAACGTGTACACTTTTTGATCCTGGTTGACCCCGACGACCTTCTTTTTCACCAGCCGGTCCAAAAGCGTGCGAATCGTTTTGGGCTTCCAATCGGTCGTGGCTTGCAAGGCTTGAATGACTTCGCTGGCCGTTCTCGGCGCTTTGTCCCACAGCACGTTCATGACTTCCCATTCCGATTCCGAAATTCTCGGCACTTGATTCGTCATACCCAACACTTCCTATGTCAATAAATTCCCTTTTCCTTTAAAATTTTTAATGTAATGGCTGCCGCCGCGCTCCCGTTCGAGCCGTCTTCGCTTTGAATGTGCGTTGCAAAAAAGTAGACGTTCCCGTTTTTCTCCACATAGCCGACGAACCAGCCGCTCGTATTACGATGATTGACGGTGCCTGTTCCCGTCTTGCCGGAAAGAAGCGCTCCGTTCCTCTCTTCCAATCGGATCGCTTCTTTTACGGTCCGGATATGTTTGTCCTCGAATCCGAATTCGTTCGTATACAACGCCTTCAGCAATTGCACCTGCTCGACCGGAGATATTTTCAGCGAAGATTCCAGCCAATACGGCTCCGGCCCGCCGGAAATATCGGCATTCCCGTAATGAATCCGTTGGACGTAGGCCTGTAAAACGCTGCGGTCCAGCTTGCTCTCCAGCGCCTGAAAATACCAATTAACCGAACTTTTCATCGCCGTAAACAAATTGTGATCCTTATTCCATACGTCGTACGGATACGTTTCCCCGTTCCATTCGATTGTTGAATGTTCGTCCGATATGACGCTTGCTTCCAAACCGATCAAAGCGCTGTAGATTTTATACGTGGAATCCGGCGATACCCTCCATGTGCTTTTCCGCTCGTTATAAATCCGATACTGGTCCGCTTGCATGTCATATAAAACAAAAGCGCCTTCATACCCGGAAAAATACCGGCTTAAATCCTCGTAGACGGCATGCTCCCCTCCGAAGGAGAAGCGCTGATCGTCGCGCCCCATCGCGGAAACGACCGGAATCTGGCTTAAAATCAAGACGCCTGCAAGGATAACGACGGCGGCGCTTTTGATTTTTTGCCTCTTGGATTCGATCCGATAGCTTGCAATCGTTTCGATCCGTTTACGAAGCTGGCCAGCCGGGCCGGCAAGCCCGCTCGCCAAAGCGATATGGAGCGGCCGCGAAGCTCTCTCCGCGAAATGGATAATCGTATTGCCGTATTCGACGCGGCTGCTGCCGTCCAAAGCTTGCAGCACCGCAATGTCGCAGGCGATTTCGCGGTCCAATCTCATTCTCCGAAACGCGATCCAAATAAGCGGATTGAACCAATAGATCAGTTGAAGCGCCACGACCGCGTAATTTGTGATGTTATCCTTGTTTTTCAAGTGATTCAATTCGTGCAGAAAAATATATTTGATTTCGTTCAATGAAAGCCATTCCGCAAACCGGTCGGGAAACACGAGATACGTCTTGAACAAACCGGCAAGCATCGGAGATTTTACGAGCGGCGATTCGAGGACAACTACATCCTTTTCGATATGAAGCCGCCTCTTGCACTGCTCCAGCAAGTCCAGTACTTCTTTATTCGTCACGCGTCGGGAGCTTTTTTTCGTTTTTGCGATTTTGACCCAAGAATAGGCCGTCAAAACCGCGAAAGCGAGCATTCCGCCCAACCACAACGAGGCCGTAATAATCTGAAGAAAAGGAGGCGCTGTGCGATTGACGGAAACGGTAAAGTCCTGCAGCCAGTTCGCATTTGCGGCTTCTTGACTGGACCCGCCGATGACGGAAAAGGCCGGATCATGGCGCAAACTCCCGCCGATGCCGTCCCATACCGTGCCGAAAGGCAATAAATGACTCGGGACGAGAGGAATCGTTAATGCAGCCATCAATAAAAACCATATATAATAATGCCATTTTGCGGTAAGCTGTTTGCGAAAAACGGCTTTAATCAGCATAATTCCCGCGGCGGAAATTATAGAAACGATGAAACACGCCACGAACGTCGTGAAAAACATGCTGCCGGTCCCCTCCTTCAACCTTTGCAGAGGTCGTACTTAATATCGCATTTCTTTACCGTTTTTTCAAGCGAAACGCTCCTCCTACCGGTCCTGCGTAAACTCCCGGAGAACAGGGGCCGTTTGACGCACGACATAAGCGCTCCCGCCGCGGCTTTGAACATCTTCGATCATGACGGCCACGAGCAGCCCGGCCCGTTCCGTTTCGTAAGCGACGAACCAGCCGTTCTCCTGGCCTTTTTCGTCTTTGCTTCTTTTTAACTCCGCAGTGCCGGTTTTCCCGGCCATTTTGCGGCCCTTTATATATGCCCCGTGCCCGGTGCCCTTCGGGTTCTCGACAACCTCGAGCAGCATGCGGTTGACCGCTGCGGCCGTTTCCGGCGCCAGAACCGGGTCGCCCCACGCTTCGCCCCGCGGCTCCTCGCCGTCCGTAAGCTCCAACACGGGCTTTATCAGTTTTCCTTCATTTATAAAGGGGGTGTAGGAAAGGGCCAAGTGCAGCGGGCTCATCACGACTTCCCCTTGTCCGTAGGACGAATCGGCCAACAGGATTTCATTCGAAATGCCGTCGTTCGATAGACGGGCTTGGGGAAACGGATAGGCGATCGGCAACGATTTGCCAAACCCGAACTTCTCCGCCTCCCGGCTGAAATTGTCCGCCCCCATCTCGATAGCCTCTTGAGCCAAATAAATATTGTCCGAATTTACAATCGCATCCGCGAGGCTTTCGACCGGAACATCCCTCACCCGCTTCACGTAGTAGTTGCCCCAGCTTTCGTCCTTGGCCCACCTTAATCCTTCGATCGTTTTGATCTCATCGACCGAGCTTACCCCAAGCTGCAGTCCGATGGAGGCGGTTATCGGCTTAAAAACGGAGCCCGGCGCATACAGCTTCGTAAACCGGTTTAATAACGGTTTCTTAGGGTCATTGTTCCATGAACCCCATTGTTCTTCAGTCAATCCTTGTATAAACAGGTTCGGATCGTACGCCGGACTGCTGACTAACGCCAAAATCTCGCCGGTCCGAGGTTGTATGGCCGCTCCGGTCCCGGCGTCTCCTTCCAGCGATCGATACATCGATTGCTGAAGCTCCGCGTCGATCGTCACCCGGATGTCCTCCCCGTCGACCGGATCGGCCTTCGCCAACGTTTCTTTTATTTCCCCGTCCGCTTTAACGATCGCAATTTGGACGCCGTCCCGCCCCCTTAGCCGATCGTCGTAGATTAGCTCCATCCCGGCTTTGCCGATGAAGTCGTCCGCAGCCAGCCGCTTCTCGGGGTACTTCTCCATATCTTCGGCAGTCACTTGCCGAATATATCCGGTTAAATGAGCGGCCGATTCTCCGTACGGATACAACCTTGCGCTTTTGGTTCTTTTCGCGACTCCCTCCAAATCGCCGAAATCAAGATGAACCCGGTCCCCCGTCACATTGACAATAGGCACGAAAACATCGTCCTTGACCCAAGGCGCGGCCAGTTTTTCCCGAATGAACGATTCCGGAACCGCAAGCCTCTCCGCGAGCTTGGCGATCGTTTCGTCCCCGGCCGGCCCCAGCTTGCCGGGAACGATCCCTACTTCTTCAATGCTTCCGTTCATGGCAAGCTCCCGGCCGAACCGGTCATAGAGGTCCCCCCTCTCCGCCTTCAACGTACGGACGTTTACCTTGTCCCCTTCATCCATCGACGGAAACAGCAAAGAGGGCTTCCATTCGATTTTCCATTGACGCTTTGTTTCTTTGCTCCTTACGAGCTGCATGGCGCCTTGCACGGCGACCGGTCCCGCCGCCGTGTCCATCTTAAGCCGATAAGGAATGGTTTCGCTGTCGGATGCGCCGTCTTTCGCTTCTTCGTCTTCGGGAATTGCCGCCACGGTAAGGTTGCTCATGTCGATTCCCTCGTATATGTTGCGGTAGCGGGCGACGAATTCGTCCTTCGATAACGCGGCTTTGGACGTTTCCGAGATCAGGTCGTACATCCGGTCGTAACGCCCCTGCTGCCAATGGCCGATATAGCTTTCGAAAACGTCTTCCGGTTGACGCTCTTCTTTGCACCCCGTCAGAGCGACCAGCAATATTCCGATGCCAATCAATAAACGAACATAATTCATAGAACACCTCTTCTCTAACCTATCATTGCGATTCGTCGTTCCCGTTTAGGGTCAAGGCGTCCAGGACGGCTTCGGCGGCCCGTGCAATGAGCGCGTTGTCGTAAGCGGCATCCTGTGTATCGCGGCTTGACAGGATCGCCATGACGATGGGATCGCCGTTCGGAGGCCAAACAATGCCGATGTCGTTCCGCGTTCCGTAGCTCCCTGCGCCGGTTTTATCCCCGACGATCCAGCCCTCGGGTACGCCGGCGCGAATCAATTCGTCTCCTGTCGTATTTCTTTTCAGCCAGTCAACGAGCAGCGCGCGTTTGTCGTCCGGAAGCGCTTCTCCTATCGCGAGAGCATGCAGCGAGGCGGCTAGAGCCCTTGGAGTGCTGGTGTCCCGGTCGTCGCCGGGAACGGCTGCATTCAGCTCGGTCTCGTAACGGTCCGCTTGCGTGACGGTATCTCCGATTTGCCTTAGAACCGCTTCGAAGCCGGCGGGCCCGCCCAGCCGGTCGAGCAGCAGATTGCCCGCCGTATTATCGCTGTAACGAACGGCGGCGTCGTTGACTCCCCTTAACGTCATCCCGGTCGATACATGTTTTTCCGTTATCGGAGAATTCGCAACTATCTCTTCGCCGGAATAACGAATCGTTTCGTCGAGTTCCTCGATCGTGCTCGTCAGCAGCACGGCGCCTGCCGCCAGAGCCTTGAATGTCGACGCGTAAGCGAACCGTTCATCGGGCCGATAGGCGATCGTACGGCCCGATCCGGTGTCGATGGCGTAAACGCCGAGCCTGGCGTCATATTCGTCCTCCAGCTGTACGAAAGCTTGATCGGCTGCGGCCGGTTCCTCTATCGGCAACGTCTGATCGTTTTGGACGGAAGTCGGCGGCGTATCGGCACTTGTGCATCCGGTCAGCGGCAGCAGAGCGATCATAACCGTCGATGCGGCAATTTTCAGTTTGTTCGCTTGAAGATTAAATAAATAGCTTGTTTTCAACGGACAACCTCTTTTCATTTGATTTATCAAAGTGCAAATCAGGTCCAATTGATTACTTTTGTAATCCAAAAAAGATATTACATTTGTAATCCACAAAAGTCAAATCTCGAATCCAGGCCGCACGGAAAATAAAAAACCGGAACCGGATGATCCCCATCCGATTCCGGTTTCGTTAATTTTCGCTGACCGCTTGGGCCCCTTCTTCTCCGGCATTCATCCGTACCCTCAACATAATGGCTGCAGCGATTGCCAGAATAACTCCGGCCGTTCCGAACCATGTAACCGAAGATAGCGACACTTGGTCGATGAAGATGCCGCCTAGTCCGGCGCCGGCCGCCATAGACAATTGCATCGTCGATTGGTTAAGACTGAGCATAATGCCCGAAAATTTAGGTTCAATCCGAACCATATTGTACTGCTGCGTAGGGCCGGTAGACCAGGCTGCGAACGACCACAACACCAGCAAACCTAGAACGGGCCACCACGAGTCGGTGACGGAAACCGAAATAGACAGCAGAAGGAGGGCTGCGACATGCAGGAGCATTCCCCCGGTCAAGGTCGGGAATACGCCGTATTTATCCGTGCTGAACCCGCCGAGCTTGGAACCGGCCAAGCTGGCGATTCCGAACGCCAACAACACTCCGCTCAGCATTCCTTCTTTCAAGCCGGCGACCTCGAGGAGATAAGGCGAAATATACGTATAGGCAATCGAATATCCGCCGAGCCAGAAGAACGTAATCGCAAGCCCAAGCGATACTTTTCCGTTTTTCAGAAAAGCAAGCTGCTTCGACAACGGCACAGGTTCATCCCCTTTGACCCGCGGTATGGCAAAGTACAGCACCAGCATGGCCAGCAAGCCCGCCAGCGCCAGCAAGCCAAACACGGATCTCCATCCGAATTCGGCCGTTGCGATCCGTCCCAGCGGAACGCCGATAATCAATGAAGCGGTAAATCCCATGACGACCGTAGCTATGGCGCTTGCCTGTTTGCCGGGTGCGGCAATTTTGGCCGCAATGTCCAAGGCGGTGACGACAACCATTCCGGCGCCTAAAGCCATAATGACGCGGGCTGCGACAAAAAGCTCATATCCGGGCAGAACAAAAGACAAAACATTCCCTAACACAAAAAGGCCTAATGCCCATATCAGCAGTTTCTGTCTTTCCGCTTTTGCCGTCAACGCCATGAGGACCGGCGTAAAAATGGCGTAAACGAAGGAAAAAATCGTGACAAGCTGCCCTGCCGAAGTAACGGAGATGCCCATCGTATCCGAGATCTTATCCAAAATTCCGGATATGACATACTCCGAGGTGCCGACCAAAAAACTAACCAACGCCAAAACATAAACCTTCCACGCATGAGACAATGCGACCACTCTCCCTGTTTCATTTATAATTACATATCGCGATATGTCGATACGAATGGCGAAATAAAAACCGAATACGTTTAAGTATTCAGTTCAAATTAAAGTTCGCTTTTTAAGAAAGCGGCAATTTCACGTATCTTTTCTTCATCTCTTTTGTAATACGTAAACTTGCCTATCCGCTCCGTTTGAATCAGACCGGCTCGTTGAAGTATGGACAAATACTGCGAAGCCGTCGACTGCGTCATGTTCAGCTTATCGGTCACTTGACTGACGCATACCCCGATTTTTCTCATATCAATCCCTTCGTGGGGCACAAAATGTTTTTCCGGCTCCTTAAGCCATTGCAAGATCTGCAGTCTCGACTCGTTCGACAACGCTTTAAACACTTCAATAGGATCCATACCTGTAATTATATCGATAATTTACGATATGTCAATTGGTGAAATAGAAAGAAAGGAACCGCCGGTCGGCGGTTCCTTTTACGTATGGCTCCGAGGGAATTATGAGCGATTGTTCGAACGGTTGGAACGATCTGTTCTCATCACTTGTACCGGCACATTGAAATCATCGACGTTAAGATGTCCAAAACCGCCTGTGGATTGGTCCACTACCTTAATGTAAAGCTCCTCGCCGACATAATCCGAAGCGTCCCAAATTTTCCGTTGATATTCTTCATAATTGGTCGCTGTCTCTTTAAATAACTCTTTGCCGTCCGACGCCCGAACGAGCGCAACATACAGACGGTCAATATCGCGGCCGCCGCTCATAAGGAAATCGATCCTGCCGTTCCCGCCAAGGACGAAATTTTGCGATCTTAGCGTTCCCGTTAAACTGTCGCCGCCGGCTTGCTCATTGAATCCCCACAGATGATAGCCGCCAGGTATTTTTTGCGACGGGTTGAAATAAATGGTGTCCCAGAAAAACTTGGCGTCGGTCACATGAATATTCTGGAAGGCGTCTCCTTCCGCAATCCACCCTGTTAAGTCGCCCGTGGCAAAATCATGGTTAGGCAGTTCCGTAATATCCTTGTACACGGAATTGTCCCAATTTTCGGGCACATAAACCGGAGCAGCCGGTTCGCCCGTTAACGCATTCATCGCCCATACTTCCATCGACTTGACCGTAATATCGCCGTCAGCCCAGATCTGCAAGCCTAAGGAGTCGTATCTGCCTACGTAGACGCGGGTTGTCAGCTTTTTCTTGTAATTGGCAAACGCTTCGACGACCGAGCGGTCGAGGAAAATATGAAGCTTCAAGTTCTCTCCGTCAAGGTTGACGTATCCGCCTTGAATGCCGTCCACCCGGACGTCCGGATCGATGCTGCTCTTGGTACGGTCCACGTTAAAGGTACTATCCGACTTGTCATAGTAGATGAGCGTCTCCTCCTGGCCGTTCTCGGAACGCCTCACCTTGAGGCCGAATTTCTGCGCTTCGCCCGGATCGATTTCCATCACAATCTCCAGCATATCGCCTTTGATATCCTTGATTAGTTGATTTGCGCTCTGCAAATTTTTGTCCGAAATATCCGCCAGCTTATTTCCCCGGAGACTCTGCAATTCTTGAATCGGCTCGATACGCAATTCGTCATGCTCATCCAGGCTTAAGGCAACCGGCAAAGCCAAATTATGCGCCCATCCGGATTGATATTCGGCTTGCGGCGTCCTTACGTTTTGCACCATGGAGAAAACGACAGTTCGTCCGTCAGGCGTGACCAGACCGCTCTCAGCAGTTAAATAGCCGTCGCCTACGTCCATTTTGGAAGGCGCCTCCCGATCGGGAATAAACCTGAAGTTATCCCGGTCCCAAGTGCCGATCCAGTAATAAACCTCAACATCTCTTTGCACATCTTTCGCCGGGGGAACATGCTCCGGCTTTTCGTGAGGATTGATGATAAAAATATGTTTTTTCTTCCCCGTACTATCCGTGCCTAAAGGCAATAATACCGGCAGTTCCCAAACCGTGCCCAACTCCGGATAAAGACTTCTGTCACTCACGTATAAAGGGCCCTTATACTCCCAATTGTACATATCGTCGGATACATACACCAAAGCCGTGCCGCTGCTGAAATCCGGAAGGCCGGAAGTCACTAACTGATACCACTTATCCGTCTCTTCGTCGTACCATACGAACGGATCGCGAAACTCGTTGTGGATGCCGATCCCGTTCTGCTCCGTTACCGGTTCCGGATATTTGACCCATTGCTCCAAATAAGGATCGGACAAATCGGCCGGCGTTGCAAGCCCCGTTCTTTGGTTCGGCGACTCGGAGTCGTTGCCGGCGGTATAGAACAGAACGGGATTGCCGTTGCGGTCATAGGCTGCGCTCCCCGACCATGCGCCGTCCGGATCAAGCGGGCCCGCTTCGGGCGCAAGAGCAGGCCTTACATTTTCCCAATGCACCATATCGTCGCTCACCCAATGCCCCCAATGGATTTGATGCCAATAGGGTCCTTGCGGGTTATGTTGATAAAATAAATGGTATTTGCCGTTATAATAAATCGGCGCATGGGCTTCATTCATCCAGTTCTGCGGAGGTATCGCGTGATATTGGGGGCGGTGCTGGTCTCCGTCGAACACGCTAGGGTCTTCATCGATGTCCGCGTTCGGAATTTCCGGAACGACACCGCCATGAAGCGCCTTCGCGCTCTCATATTCGGCAAGTATCTCCCCGTTTGTAAGGGCTCGGTTATGCACCTTCACTTCATCTATAAGTCCGCTGAACATATTGAAGGAGAACAACCCTGCGAGCTCTACAGGCTTATTATTTTTACCGACAATCAAGCTTTCTCCCGACGGCGAGATCGGCACGCCAGCAGGCGTCGCTTGGGAAGCCACTTCCTTGCCGTTTAAATATAATCTCATCATTCCGTCTTCTTTATCGAAAGTAGCAGCCACATAATTCCACTTGTATTTTTCCAACGGATGATCGTTTACCCAAGCCTGAATCCACCGTCCGCCAATGCCGGCCTGCAACGACCATGTACCGTGCCGGTACATGCCGAGGGCGAAGCCTTCCGCTTTATCTTGATCGGATTGGTTCACGATTGCAGACAGCTTATTGCCGTCTCCCCATTCATAGCTGCGCGGCGCAACCCATGCTTCGATCGTTAAGGCGTCGCTTACCGGAACGGTCTCGTCTGCATCGATCTCGATATAATTCGAATACCCGTCGAACAACAAGGCTCCGCCTTTTACTCCGCGCGGGGTCCACCTCGGATCCTTCGGCGCCATGTATCTTGCATCGTTAAAAACATAGTTGACATCATGCTCAACATTTCGTACTTCTTCCAACGCTTTCTTGCCGGCGCCTTCATCGAGGCCCAGATGGACAACGGTACCCTCCGTGCGCGCTTGGAAACCGTCAACGGCAATGCCGGCGTCACCGGATTGGTCAACGACCTTAACATAAAGCTTCTTGTTGTAGTGCTCCTGCACCTTCCAGGAAATTTGCTCGTTAGCGGCGATATGCCCGGTTTTTTTAATCACTGTATTGCTGTTCGCATCGTAAAGCGAGACATAGGCGCCTTCCGGATTGAGGATGTCCAGAACGGTGAAGTTAATGATTCCCGCTCCTTGAAGCGTGAACGTATTGGAGGTGATGGAGCCCTGTCCTTCCGAGGAGGATAAGGCGTAGAAGTTCCCTTCTTTGGCGGCGTGAGCTTCATCGGTCACGTGAAAAGCGTCTCCCTCAACCGTCCAGCCGTCGAGATTGCCGGTTTCAAAGCCGCGGTTCGCGATCTCCGCCGGGATTATATTCTCGGCAACGACCCCATCCTCCGGCACGATCTCGTGAAAGGTGCGGAAGGCGTCCGCAAAGACCAGTCCCCAGTCCGATACGCCGTGGTCAACGATTTCGAGATACAGTTTTTTGCCGATATGCTTGGACAGATCCGCTTTATATTGCTCCATATTGGCAAGCCGCATGCCTTGCGCCGGATCGGGGAAGCCGACGTCGGTGAAGGCGCTGTTGCCGTATCGCGCGATCAAGTTTCCCGTTTCCGCTTCGATGACGCTCACATACACTTGGTCCGTATGCTTGCCCCCTCCCAGCTTGAACGTAATCCAACCGCTGCCGCCCAGCTCGAACGTACTGGAACGAAGCACGCCTGTCTCCGATTCGGGATACTTCCAACCGTTTAGATGATAAGCGCCTTCCTGGTCGTACGGAATTCGTTCCGCCCACCAGACCGTTTCGTCCGATACGCTGTTCGGACCGAATGCGTCACCTTCGATCACGGTCCATCCCGTCAAATCCCCGGTTTCGAAGCTTGGGTTTTCGATTTGATAGCGTTCGAAATCCGGCTTGATATCCGTTGCAACTATGCCTTCGGCCGGCTCGGATTCATGGTACATGAAGAATGCGTCCGCAAAAATCAGTCCCCAATCCGAGGTCGCGTGGTCAACGATCTCTATATACAATTTTTTGCCGAAATGCCCGGAAAGATCGGCCTTATATTGCTCCATATTGGCAAGCCGCATGCCTTGCGCCGGATCGGGAAAGCCGACGTCGGTGAAGGCGCTGTTGCCGTATCTCGCAACGACTTGTCCCGTATCCGCTTCCACGATATTTATAAATGCTTTGTCCGGATCTTTTGCGCCGCCAAGCTTGAAGCTGATCCAGCCGCTGCCGCCGAGCTCGAACGTACTGGAACGAAGCACGCCTGTTTCCGATTCGGGATACTTCCAGCCGTTTAGATGATAAGCGCCTTCCTGGTCGTACGGAATTCGTTCCGCCCACCAGACCGTTTCGTCCGATACGCTGTCCGGACCGAATGCTCCGCCTTCGGCAACGGACCATCCCGTCAAGTTCCCGGTTTCAAATCCCGGATTTTCGATTTGATAGACCGCATCCGTAACGGGCATTCCCGAGTCTTGATAGACCGCGTCCGTAACCGGTATTTCCGATTCAGCCTCAGAAATGAGCGCATCCTCAATATCGGCTCCGGGTTCGGCTGCGGCCGAGATTCCGGGAGCGATTAGCTGAAAGAACAGACTCCAGATCGCCAACGCGGCGAACCCGGATTTTTTTCCTCTTTTTACTTCCCTCATTGAAGGGCCTCCTTCATCGTCTCTTATTCATGCCAACCTATCGTTGCCCGATTTCGAATTTCGCTATTTCGAAATGCTCCCCTTACAAGGATGAATAATCAAGAGGTTAAGAGGGAAATATGAAACGTTTCCAATTCACAGAAATGTAAAGTCACTTGATCGATTGTTTCATGATCCATGCGGTAAGGAGCGCCTAAGCGCTCGCGCTACCAAATGGACTGCATATCCCAAATATCCATCGACTTAACGGCCGTATCCCCATCCGCCCAAAGCTCAAGCCCCAAAGCATCGCTGCGGCTCGGATACGCCCGGGTCGTCAAGCTTTTTAATCCGTTTGCATAAGCTTCGATCATGGAGCGGTCCAAATAAATATGAAGCTTCAAATTCTCTCCTAACAGCTCCAGCTTGCCGCCTTGAATCCCTCCGCACTTTTCTCCCGGATGGAGCGTCGTTTTCGTCCGGTCGACCATAAGCATAGCTTGATTCAAATCATAATACAGCAAGGTTTCTTCCTCGCCATCCGGCGTACGCCGGACCTTGATTCCGAACCGCTCAGCGCTGCCCGGCTCCATTTCCAATTGAATCTCCAGCATATCGCCTTGAACGTCCCGGAGCATCGCATTCGCTTCGGCCAATGACTTGTCCCTGAGCGATAGCCGCTTGGCGCCGCGCAGCGATTGAAGCTCCTCAATCGGCTCGATTCCGAGCCGTCCGTCGTCCCTCAAGTACACGCTTATCGGCAAGCCGCCGTTATGGGCCCAGCCCGCTTTATATTCCTGCAAGGACGGCCGTTCGCCTTGGGCGATCGTAAAGATGATCTTTCTGCCGGTCTTCGGATCGACCATGCCGCTTGGGCCGGTAAAATGAAAGTCGCCGACGTCAATCAGTTGAGGCTCCTCTTGATCGGGAACAAACGATAAGCGATGCTTGTCGAGTTGCCCGATCCAGTAGAACACCTCGACGTCCGCTCCCTCTCCTACAGGGCTGACCAGCAGAAGATGCTTGTTCACCCCCTGCTTGTCGCTGCCGAGGGGCAGGAGCACAGGGAGCTCCCAGATCGGCCCAAGATAAGGAAACTTCCCTATATCCGCTTTAAAAAAAGGCCCTTTGTACGTCCAATTCATCATATCCTGCGACGAAAAAGCAAGCGCCGCCCCGCCTTCGCCTTCGATCCCGGACCCGACCAGGGCATACCAGCCGTCATCGTCCTTCCAGACGAACGGGTCCCGGAAATCCCCGAATGCGCCCATTCCCTTCTTCTGCACGATCAACGGCTCCGGATGCTTGACCCAGTGAACGAGATCCGGATCTCCATCCCGGGAATAGACGCTTCGGGCAAGCGCCACGCTCTGATTCGGCGAAGCGCTGTCATTGCCCGCCGTAAAGAACAAGACAGGCAAGCCTTCCGCATCATAGGTCGCGCTTCCCGACCATATCCCGTCCGGCGCGAGCCGATCCTTTTCGGGCGCCAGGGCTACGGGAAGATCCCGCCAATGGACCATATCCTTGCTTACCCAATGCCCCCAATGGATTTGATGAAAGAACGGCCCATGCGGGTTATGCTGATAAAACAAATGGTATTGCCCGTCAAAATAAATCGGAGCATGCGGTTCGTTCATCCAATGGGCCGGCGGGCTGACATGATATTGGGGCCTGTGCCGGTCCGCCAGCAGAGGCGTCCGATCCAGCTTTATCTCGTCATAATATAGTTGGGGCCGGTCTCCTCCGTGGGCGGAATCCAGCATATGCCGATAAGAAGCGGCCGCCTCTTCCGGGCTCAGGGCCCGATTATAAATCTTAAGCTCATCGATAATACCGCTGAACATATGAAGGCTGAACGTCTCCGACAACAGGCTGCTATGATTGTTTTTGCCGATGAGCAAATCCATGCCCGCCGCCTCGGCCAAACGGGATCCCCGGGGCAAGGCGGCCGAAGCGATTTCGCCGCCGTTCAAATACAGCTTCATTTCGCCTTCGTTTCCGTCGAACACGGCATTTAAGTAAGACCATTCGTTTTTGGGCAGTTCATGGCCGTCCGGCGCCCGCAGCTCCTCCCAGCGTCCTCCTTCAAGCCCGACTTGGAAGGACCAGGTGCCGTGGCGAAACAGGCCAAGCAAATAACCCTGCTTGCGCTCCCTATCGTGGCGGTTTATAATGGCGGACAATTTGCCTTCGTCGCCCCATTCATAGGAGCGGGGCGCAACCCATACTCCGATGCTTAGCGCCGACCGATATGCCGGCTCGCCGGTCGGATCTCCCTTGAACGGATGGGCGATGTATGTCGAATAACCGTCGAACAGAAGACCGCTTCCCGATACTCCGCGTCTCCACTGCGGATCGCACGGCTCGGTAAACTCCGCATCATTAAATACGTATTGAATATCGTCCCGGACATTGGATACGCTCTCCAGAGCGCTCGCTCCGGTTCCTTCATCGAACGCCCAATACATCATCAATCCCCGATCGTCGGGAACGCGGGTCATGATCATCCCTCCTTGCTCGTCTGCTCTTCGTTATCGATCGAATCATGAATGGGCTTAAGATCATGGATATGAAGCGAATTCAGCACAATCTGCCCCGATCTCGCGTTTATGCAAATACGGTCCAGCGGAGCATCGGGGAATATTTGATCCGTCAGCGCCGCCAAGCCATCATTCGCGTACACCTCAACCGAATTGCGATCCAGCCAAATATGCAGCTTGATCTTGCCGTTCTCCGGGGCCGCGCCGGCGCCGTGTTTGCATCCGAACTGCGGGTGAAAGCCGGTCAAGCCCGAATTCGAGCGGTCGATGAATAGCCATTGGCGCACGGGGTCGTATCCAATAACGGTCTCGCTCTGCCCGGAGGTTTTTATTATGATTTGAACCTCGTCACCGGACCGGGTATCGATGTCCGCTTCCATTTCCAACAGATCATTATTCGTCTTCAGCACAAACGGAGCCTCCGGCGTAACCGTCACCACATTCCAGCTTAGCGTCTCTTTCCGCAGCCGCTCGATTTCCCGGACAGGCATTTGGGTCAGAACAAGTCCTCCGTCCCGGCTCGTTAATGACAAGACGCGAGGCAGCGTCATGGCGCCTCTCCAGGTTCCGGTCGGCGTCTCGCCCGCATATTTCCAGTTGCTCATCCATCCGATCATTACGCGCCGTCCGTCTTGCTCGGGCATATCCGACCAGGTGACTCCCGCATAATTGTCCCGGCCGTAGTCGAGCCACAGGATACGATCGGCCGGATTGTCGTTGATGAACGTATTTCCGTCGAACTCTCCGATAAAATATTGCGTACGCGATCCTTCCGGACAAGAAGGGTTGTCCCCAATGCTTACGATCAGCACCCATTTGGAACGTCCGCTGTCGTCGATCGGCAATTCAAAGAGATCCGGGCATTCCCAAACTCCGTCATGCGAGCCTTCCCCATAGCCGAATTCGCCTGATCGCGACCATTCGCGCAAATTTTCCGATCGATAAAACCGGACATGGTCTCCCGCAACAAGCACCATAATCCACCTCTCGCTTTGCGGATGCCAGAACACCTTCGGATCCCGGAAATCAACCAGATCGCGCTCGGCGAGAACCGGATTTCCTTCGTATTTGCGCCAGGTTCGGCCTTTATCGCTGCTGTAAGCCAAGCTTTGCCGCTGCCGCGGCTGTCCGGTCTCCGGATTGGTGTCCGCATGGGTAAAGATCGCGACCAATCCATGCGAGCCCTCGAACAGTCCGCTGCTATTATTCCAGTCCACCACGCAGCAACCGGAAAAGATGGCTCCATGCTCATCCGGGTACAAAGCGATCGGCTCATGCCGCCAATGAACCAAGTCTTCGCTTACGGCATGGCCCCAATGCATCGGCCCCCATTTGCTGCTATAAGGATGGTGCTGATAAAACAGATGGTATTCTCCCTCGTAATACACTAATCCGTTCGGATCGTTCAGCCAATTCGCAGGAACTGAAAAATGAAACCCCGGTCTGAAACTTTCATGGGACGGTTGATTGGACTCGATCATCTTGTTAATCTCATCTGTGGTCGGCATAGATTGAAGAGCTCCCTTCCTTGTCGTGACTAGCGCGCCGCCTGCATTCGCAAATGTCAGCATGCCGACGATTTGCTCTTTAGCCAGCTGGTTTATTTCAATTCCGGCCTCCAATATTTTATATAACAAGCAGCCCAGAAAAGCGTCGCCGGCTCCCGTCGTATCGACCGCCTTTGTACGGAAGCCGGGTACGTATCCTTCGTTACCGGCCAACCGGTAATAGCAGCCTTTTTCCGCTAACGTGACGACGATCCATGGAATACCGAACTGCTGCTGCAGCGCTAGCGAGCCTTTTTCCACATCGGTTGTACCGGTCATAAAGCAGAGCTCATCTTCCGAAATTTTCAGAATGTCGGCATATTTCATGCCCCAAACGATATTTTGTTTCGCTTCTTCCTTACTCTCCCATAACGCAAACCGGATGTTCGGGTCGAACGAAAGCAGCGCTCCCGCCTCCTTGGCCTTCATAACCGCCGCTCTCGTTGCGGTACGGGCCGGCTCATGGGTCATCGACAAAGAACCGAAATGCAATGCCCGGCAGTTTCCAATCCTATCGAACGGAATATCCTCCAAGCGCAAAAATGTATCCGCTCCCGGCTTCCGGTAAAAGCTGAACGACCGGTCTCCGTTGTCGTCCAGATGGACAAATGCCAACGTCGTATTGGCTTCGTCCGTACACGAAAGCGCAGACACGTCGACGCCGCTGCTAAGCAAAGTATTGTGCAGCAACGAACCGAATCGATCCTCCCCGACCTTGCTTATAAGAGCCGATCGGGCTCCTAACCGGGATAGCGCGGCCGCTACGTTAGCCGGAGCCCCTCCGGGATTGCATTCAAACTGCTCGTTGCCTCCCGCCGTTTGGCCCGCCGGAGTAAGGTCGATCAATACTTCCCCGATAGCTATTACATCAAGCACAGTTTCTCCCCGCCTGTCTTCTTATGTTTTTATACGATTTCTAATGATCTTGCATCCGCTATTGCTTTAAAGTCTCGTTGTAACGGTCCAATCCCTTCTGATAAATTTCCATCAATTCGTTCAGGCCCATCTTCTCCAGCGTCTTCACATAGCTGTCCCACTGTTCGTCCACGCCGCCGTCGACGATGAACTTGCCTCTTTGCGTGTTCACATATTTGATCAATTCAGGCTCAATCCTGTTGATTTTGTCCAATTCCTCCGGCTCGAAGAAAATGCTCGGATAGTTTTCCTTTTCCATATAAGGATTGTAATATTGCTCTAAATCTTTGGCTCGCTGCTGGGCACGAGGCTCCATATCGACGACTTTTCCGAAGTCATCGATCGTAATGACGCCGGGTCCGCCTGTACCCGGAGCCACTTTTTGGCGGAATTCGCCTGCGGAGGTTCCTTCAGGAAGCGGCAGGTTCACCAATTTTCCGTTTTCGTCTTTTTTGAATACGACATCGAGCGGACCCCAATGAATTTGGGCAGCCATGTAAGGTTCATACTGCTGATCGATCCAACGCATCGTAATTTCCGGGTAACGGTTCTTTTTTGTAATGACGAAGGCGCCGCGACCCGGACCGCCGCCGTTGCTGCGACCGATCAATTGATCCCCGTTTGGTCCTTTGAGCGGAGACAGCAGCGCATAATCGCCGCTTCGCTCCGGTCCGACGACCTCTTCGATTTCCCACCAGATATAGGAGCCGAGCGTTTCGTCCGTTGTTTTGCCTTTGGCCAAATATTGAGCGGCGTCCTGGGTGAACGATTCGGGGTCGATCAAGCCCTGCTTATACCATTTTTCATGAAAATATTTCAATGCTTCCTTATATTCGGGCTGCGTAGCGGTAAAGATCACTTTTCCGTCGCGGACGATCCGGTGCTCCAGGTTATCCGGAAGTCCGAAAGCTCCGAATATCCCGCCGATGTCCATACACCACTGCATATGCATGAAGCTTAACGGAATTTCGTCAGCCTTGCCGTTGCCGTTCGGATCCTGCGTTTTAAATGCAACCAGCGCTGCCGTATATTCATCCAGCGTTTGCGGCATCTTCAGGCCCAGCTTTTCGAGCCACTTTGTATTGATGACGTGAAAGAAAGGATTGGTTCCGAGGTTATTCTCTTCCCATGTCAGCAGCCCGTAGATGTGCCCATCCGGCGCCGTAATCGACGATTTGATGTCGGGCCGGCGCTCCAAAAGCGCTTTCAAATTAGGCGCATATTGATCGATCAAATCCTCCAGCGGAATGATCGTTCCGTCTTGACCGTAATTGATCAGCTCGTAATCCGTGAATCCGGCTCCGTAGAAAGCATCCGGCAAATCTCCGCTCGCCAGCAGCAAATTTTTCTTCTCCGCGTAGTCGGTGTCCGGAATGTTCTCCCATTCGATCTTTACGTTGGTTTGCTCTTCCAGCCGCTTGAAAATTTCCATTTCGGAATACTCGGGGGCCAATGCCGCTTTCGGAGATACCATCTTTAACGTCACCGCTTCTTTCACGATCGGAAGACCGGTTTGGTTAAAATTCGCATCCTGTTCCGGATTTTTCGCCTGATTGTTGGAGCCGCCTCCTGCCGTACATCCGCTCAGCGCAAACGCCCCCGCCAGCATAACAATGGCCGTGCTTTTGAATAAAGATTTCATTGTACGCACCCTCCCTTTCGTTCGTTCCATCCATTTAAATCTGTCATTGCCCTCATTCCGGATTTAACCGGATGCGGTAAGTTTGCCGCTGCGCATCCCCCCCCTCCAAGAGCTCGCCGGAATCAACCTTTGATCGAGCCGATCATGACCCCTTTGACGAAATATTTTTGCAGGAAAGGATACAAAATCAGCAACGGCAAGCTCGAGACAATAATGACGCCGTATTTGATCAATTCCGTAACCCGCATCTTCGCCGCGTACGATTCCACGTCGACCATCATGCCGGAGTTGACCTGATTCTGAACGAGAATGTTGCGCAGCACCAGCTGAAGCGGATACTTGCTCTCGACGTTCAAATAAATCAATGCGTCAAAAAAACCGTTCCAGAAGCCGACGACATGATACAGCACCATGACCGCAACGATGGACTTGGACAAAGGCAGGACAATGCTCCAGAAATAACGGGTGTTGGAACAGCCGTCAATCGAAGCGGCTTCCCACATTTCATCCGGAATGGACGACTGAAGGAAGGTTCTGACGATGATGACATTGAATATGCCGCCGGCCCCGGGAATAACGAGCGCCCAGATCGTGTTCAGCATGTGAAGATCTTTGATTAACAAATAAGTCGGAATCAACCCGCCGCTAAAAAACATCGTGATCATCAAAAACCACATAATGGCCGATCTTCCGACCAGATCCTTGCGGGCTAACGGATAGGCCGCAAAGACGGTAATCGCTACCCCGATCAATGTTCCAAGACCCGCATAGAGAATGGAATTGGCATACCCGAGCCAGATGGAGGAGTCATTGAAAATTCGTTCATAGCCGTCTAGCGTAAAGCCTTTCGGATATAACCATACATCTCCCGAATAAATCAAATTCGGATCGCTGAAAGAAGCGATCAGCACGAAACATAGCGGAAATAATACGAGCAGCATAATGACGGTCAGCACGAAATAGTTGACGGCGTCAAACCAAACGTCCCCTCTGCTTTTTCTCTTCAATAATTGGTTCAAAGCGAATCCCCCTTACCACAAACTGGTTTCCGTCATTTTTTTGGCGATGCGGTTCACGGTAACAATCAGAATAATATTGATAACGGAATTAAACAGTCCGACCGCGGTCGAAAAGCTGTACTGCGCCTTCTGAATCCCCATTTCGTATACATAGGTCGGAATAATATTGGAAGCGGCATAGTTCAAATCGCTTTGCATCAGAAAAGCTTTTTCGAAACCGATGCTCATGATGTTCCCGAGCGCCAGAATGAGCAAGATAACGATCGTCGGCAAAATGCCGGGAAGATCCACATGCCATACCCGCTTCCATTTGCTTGCTCCGTCCATAACGGCTGCTTCATGCAGCTCGGGATTGATCCCCGCAAGAGCAGCCATGTAAATAATTGTGGAGAAGCCGGTCTCTTGCCATATCCCTGACAAAATGTACAAAGGACGAAACCAGCCTTCGTCAGCCATAAACAAAATCGGTTCTCCTCCGAACCAAGTAATGATCTGGTTCACGATTCCGCTGTTTGGCGACAAAAAAACATGCAGCATGCCAACGAGCACGACGGTAGAGATAAAGTGAGGCGCATAAATCACCGTCTGGATAAACTTTTTGTATCTTTTGCCCAGCATTTGATTCAGCATAATCGCAACGATAATCGGCGCCGGAAAGCCGAACACAAGCGACAGGAAACTGAGCGAAAGCGTATTGGTGATGATCGTCCAGAAGTTATAAGAATCAAAAAAATCGATAAAGTGCCGGAAACCTACCCACTCGCTGCCCCAAATCCCTTGGCTCGGCGAAAAATCTTTAAACGCGATTAACACGCCGTACATCGGGTAGTACTTAAACAGAAGGTAAACGAGTACAATCGGCAGCAGAAACAGATACAATTCATAGTTGCGTTTGATTCGTCCCCAAGTTTTGCGATCTTCTTTGATTATCAGCTGTTCTGCCCCGGAATCTCTTGAATTCACCGTCAAACTCCCTTTCTAAGTATGTTTTTTGAAACGTTTCCAATTTTAATTGAAACGTTTCCAATTTAATTCGAGAAAAACGCCAGCCGGCCAATTTACACGCCGAAGCGACCGTAGCAGCTGATGTTTTCCGCATCGCAATCAAGTCGTTTCACCTTGTCTAAATATGACCGGAAGACGATAAACTTCCCGATCCAACGTTTCGCCGTCAATCTTTTTGAAGAGCAGCCTGATGGCCGTACGCGCCATCTCTTCTACCGGTTGCCTGATCGTTGACAATATCGGATGAAAATACGGATGATCCTGAATGCCGTCGTATCCGATGACCTTTACATCCTCCGGAACGCGAATGCCAAGCCTGCTTGCTCTTTCAATATACTTGGCGGCGAACATATCGGTAATGGCAAAAATACCGTCCACATCGGGATACTCCTTTAGAAACTCGCCGTAATAGGCGTCGTCGTCCATAACAGGGTCCGGCCTCTCGTATACGACATAGTCAATTCCAAGCAAGTTCGCCTCATGAATGAAACCTTCTCTCCGATTCATCGTTTCGCTGAAAACGGAGGTGACGCTTCCCAGAAAAGCCGGTTTCCTGGCTCCCGCTTTAACAAGCTCCCTTAGCGCCAGTCGTCCTCCTTCATAATTATCCGAGGTGACGCATGTGATGTTCTTGTCGAAGTGTCTGTCGATACTGACAATCGGAATGTCGCTGCTAACGTTATTTTCGATATCGTTGTACGTAATGCCGACAATTCCCGCCACTTTGTTCTGCTGAAGCATCTCCAGATAATACAATTCCTTTTCAGGTTTGCCGCCGCTATTGCACAGCATCAGCTTAAAACCTTCCCGATCCAGCTCGTCTTCAATATAAAAGGCAAGTTCGGAGAAAAAAGGATGCCATATGCTCGGGAGCAGCAGAGCTACCATCTTGGATTTCCGCATTTTAAAATTTCGGGCAATCTCGTTAGGGATATAATTCAGCTCTTGTATGGCTTTCTCCACTTTCTTGCGCGTAGCGGGTTTCACTGCGCCCGAATTGTTAATGACGCGGGACACGGTTCCGACAGCTACGCCGGCTAAGTTGGCTACATCTTTAATACTCGACATCGAAACCCCCACTTAAGCTGTCTTATGGAAGTATAATAGCACCATTTTGGAAACGTTTCAATAACAAATTGGAAACGTTTCATTATTTTTTTGTTATGCGCTAAAGACAACGTTCGGCATAACAAGGAGCGGCATTGAACCGCCCCAAAGTTATAGTCGATTTCTTGATGCGAATCTCCGACAGGTACAAAACAAAACATTAACATCGGACTGATCTTCCATTTACATTGGAAAGCTATAATATGTTCGAAATTCCTAAAAAAGGAGATGAAACGAATGAGGAAAGGAACTTTATTAGGAGCTGGGCTTGCCATTGCGTTGTTTTTTAGTCCGTTGCACCAGGCTTTCGCTTCGGAATCCGCCGGGGCGAGGCGGCAAGTGGATACGGTAGCCCATCGCGGGGCTTCGGGATATGCGCCCGAAAACACGATTGCCGCTTTTGATAAAGCAGTCGAAATGAAGGCCGACTATATTGAAATAGATGTCCAAAGAAGCAAGGACGGGGAATTGGTTATTATTCACGATACAACCGTCGACAGAACAACGGACGGTACCGGGTACGTTAAAGATTTAACGTTTGAACAAATCAGAAGTCTTGATGCGGGCAGCTGGATGGGCGAACGGTTTAAAGGGGAAAAAATCCCCACATTCGATGAAATCCTTGATCGGTACCATGGCAAAATCGGGATTCTGGTAGAGCTGAAGGCTCCCGAACTTTACCCCGGAATTGAGGAAACGGTTGCGCAAAAATTAAAAGAACGCCATCTGGAGAAACCGCAAAACGAAAAGATAATTATTCAATCCTTTAATTTCGATTCGATGAAAAAAATAAACGGCCTGCTGCCAAAAGTTCCGGTTGGCGTTCTTACTTCGTCCAAGGAACATACTACGGAACAAGCTTTAAAAGATTTTTCCGCTTACGCCGAGTATGTTAACCCGCATTACAGCATCGTAACGGAAGATTTCGTTCAACAAGTACATGCCTATGACATGAAAATTCAATCCTGGACCGTCCGCAAACCGGAAGAAGCTGAATTTTTATTAAAAATGAAGGTTGACGGCATTATTACGGATTATCCCGATTACGTAGATCCTAGAAAATAAACGATTCGCAAGGCGTTCAAAAGGTGCAGTTTTTTGAACGCCTTCTTTTGGACTAACTCAACGCTTACAGCTCCACCATCGCCTTGATCACCTTGGCCTCCGGCTTCAGCCACGTTTCGAACCGGCCGATCGTCTCATCGAAGGGCGAACGGTGTGTGATGTAGCCCTCCACATCCACCGCTCCGCCTTTGACTGCCGCCAGCACCTCGTCGAAATCCTCCTGCGTCGCATTGCGGCTGCCCAGCAATGTCAACTCGCGCTTATGAAATTCCGGATCGCTAAAAACGATGTCCGAACGCACCAGCCCGACGTAAACCAGTTTGCCGCCATGCGCGCAAAGCCCGATCGCCGCTTCCATCGAACGCTTATTGCCGGTCGCGTCGAAGACTACCGTCGGGAACTCGCCGCCGGTAATGGCGGCGAGCTTATCGGCTGCGCCTTGCAAGGCGCTCACGGTATGCTCGGCTCCCGCCCACATGCGGCAAAACGCCAGCCTCTCGTCGTTGATGTCCATCGCAATGACCCGCGCGCCTCTCCGTTTCGCGAACGCCATAACGCCGAGGCCGATCGGTCCGGCACCGATAACCAAGGCGAACTCGCCCGGCTCCGGCTCCGCCCTGCGGACCGCATGAGCGCCGATCGCAAGCGGCTCGACAACGGCGGACTGGTCCAGCGTAAGACCGCTTGTCTTGATCAGATTCGTTGCCTTTACGCTAATGAACTCGCGCATCCCGCCGTCGAGGTGAACGCCAAGCACCTGCATGCCGGTGCAGCAGTTCGTTTTTCCTTTGCGGCAAGCGACGCATTCTCCGCATGCCAGATAAGGAATGACGGCGACCTGATCGCCGGCCTTCAGCCCCTCCGCGTTATCGCCGATCCGCTCGACAATGCCGGCCAGCTCGTGGCCGAGAATACGGGGATATTCGAAGAACGGCTGATTGCCTTTATAAGCATGCATGTCCGTTCCGCAAATGCCGATCCGGCGGATGCGCACAAGCGCTTCTCCGTCTGTCGGCTCAGGTACCTCCGTCTCGGCAGCAATGAATTTGTTCGGACGCTCGCATACGATCGTCTTCATTTACGTCCGCTCCCCCTTTACGGCCCGGTTATATTCCGGCCGGCCGCTCGGCCAAGTTCTGCCGTCGATCGGTGCAAGAATATCGAAAACGGCATCCAGCAGGCTGCGGTCGATCGGCTCCTCCGTCCAGCGGACGTTATTTTCGATATTGACCGGATTCGCCGTGCTTACGAGCGTCGTCGGGATCCGTTCCTCGCCGGTCGAGAACTGGACGGCCAGCTTGGCGATATCGCTGCCCTGTTCGCTGCAAAATTGCGCCGCCTTCCGGCACAGCGCCTTCACTTCCTCGTCCGCCGGATGCCAGTCCGGAACGCCGCGGCTGCCGAGCAGCCCCATCGAAAGCGGGGAGGCGTTGATAACCCCTGCCGATTGTTGCTCCAAGTAAGGGAGCAGACCGAGCAGCGTCGTGTCGTTTAACGAATAATGGCAGTAAGAGAGGATGACATCCACTGGGGCCTTGTTCAGCGTCATCGGAAAAATATCGAGAGGCAGCCCGGATATGCCGGTAAAACGGATTTTCCCCTGCTCCTTAAGCCGGTTCAACTCCGGAATCCCTTCCTCCACGATGACCTCCAAGCGCTCGAATTCGATATCGTGCAGAAACAGGATGTCGATATAATCGGTATGCAGCCGGGCAAGGCTTTGTTCAACGCTTTCCCGTATCCGTTTGGCGGAAAAATCGAACTGGTCGGCTCCGTAGCGCCCGGCTTTCGTCGACAGCAGAAACTTGTCGCGCGGCAAATTCCGGATCGCTTTGCCCAGCACGGTTTCGGCCTTGGTCAGTCCGTAATAGGGAGATACATCGATGAGATTGATCCCTAGCTCCATCGCCTTATAGACCGTCCGAATGCCTTCATCCTCGTCGATTTCGCGAAAAACCGACCCAAGCGAAGATGCCCCGAAGCTTAACGCCGACACGCTCAGTCCGGTAAATCCCAATGTTCTGTACTTCATTGCGGCAGCCGCCTCCTTTCATGCTTCCGGATGCTCGGGTCGACCTGCATGCCCGATCCGGTAAAACCTTGCGGCGTTTCCGCCGTAAATGGCTTCCAGCTCCTCTTCGGCGAGCGAATCCGGCAGCGCCCGTTCCAACACGTCGAACACCTGGCTGTAGCTTGCCGCAAGCAGGCAAACCGGCCAATCGCTGCCGTACATAAGCCGGTCCGGACCGAACACGTCCACGATATGCCGCACATAGGCGGTGAAATCGTCCGGCTTCCATCCGCGGTGATCCGCTTCCGTTACCATGCCGGACAATTTGCAGTAAACGCCGGGATGACGCTCTGCGATCTTCTTCATCTGAGTGGCCCACGGCTCCGTTACGCCTGCTTCAATTTGCGGTTTGCAAATATGATCGATGACCGCATGTAATCCCGGAACGAGCTCAAGCAGTTCGATAACGGCGGGCAGCTGATTCGAAACCGCGAGCAAGTCCACCGGCATCCCTTCGGAAGCGAACCCCCGCAGCGCCTCGATGACGTGCGGCCGGAGCGCTTCGCGCGGGTCCTTCATTTCCTGGATCATGACGCGAATGCCTCGAAATTTCGGATTCGCTTTAAAACGTTCCAATGCCTCAGGCCACTTCGGATCGTCAAAATCGAGCCAGCCGACGACACCGGCAACCGAATCATGCTTCGCAGCAAGCTCCAGTATAAATTCCGTTTCCGCATGCGTTGCGGCCGCCTGTACGAGAATCGTTTTGCCGATGCCATGCCGCGTCAGCTCGGACTCCAGATCGGAAGGCAAATAATCCCGGTACAGCGTCGTCGTTTCCGGCGATATCCAATCGTAGTCGCCCCGGTCAAGCTTCCAATAATGCTGATGGGCGTCAATTCGCACCCTTCATCACTCCTTCGCAGGGATTGGACTTAACTTCATCTTAATTATCAATAAACCGAATGAAAATACCGAAAAACGACGAATGTATACCTTTTTATGATATCCGCTGCTATACTGATAATGATCAAGCTCTTCCGGTAAGGAGTGCGCAAAGCGATGATACCGTACGTGAAGCGTCCAGCCTTGGACCGTACTTTTCCGTTTGACATCGTATACAAAGAAACGAAGCCCCCGCAGCACGAGCTGCCCGACCATATTCACGACTGGCACGAGCTGGTATACGTGTACCGCGGCAAAGGCACCTTCTTCATCAACCGTTCGTTCTACGATATGGAAGCAGGAGATTTGTTCATCATACCGGGCAACACCATCCATCGAGCCTTCCCGGACATCGACGAGCCCGTTACGTCGACGGCGGTTTTTATGGGCGCTGCGCTTCTACCGGCAGAGATGTACGGGGAGCCGTTTAGTTATGCGCAGCTGTTTCGCCGCGTCGGCCCGGCCGATTACAAGCTGCCGGTTTCGCCCGGGGAGCGATTGGAATTCGAGAATCTGCTCGACAGGCTTAACGCCGAATCGGTTCAGCAGAGCCTCGGATACCGGCATGCCGTTGCGGTTTTGCTTCAGCTGCTGCTTTTACGGCTGGGCCGGCAGCTGCAGCGATTCGATCGATCCGCAAACGAATATCCGCAAGCAAGGCCCGAGTGGCTCGCCGACGCGCTCGTTTGCATCGACAACGACCCGTCCGCTTGCCCGGCGCTTGCCGAGCTTGCGAGCCGCTATTCCGTTTCGCCCGAGCACTTCAGCCGCACCTTCAAGCAGCTCGTCGGCATGACGTTCAAAACGTACGTCAACACCAAGAAGCTGATCCGGGCCAAAGAACTGCTTGCATCCACCGACAGCAAGGTCGCCGCGATCGCCCGCGAGTGCGGATTTGAAAGCCTGCCGCATTTTCACCGTATGTTCAAGCGGTTTGCCGGCGGCTCGCCGGCTGAGTACCGGCAATCCGTTACGCGGGATTAATCGTTTTTTATTTATAATCGGGAGTGATGAAGACGCACAACGATAGCTTAAAAAAGACATGCGCGAACGACCATCCGTGTTGCATTATGATCGGATTCCCGGCATACCCAAACATACCCCAAAAACAGAAAGACGCCTTGCGAAGGCGTCTTTCCCATTTGGAATAACTTAATGTGCGATTTCATCCGCATTTCGGAGTAGAATCTCGGCCGCGTAAGCGGAGATATGCTTGCCTTTTTGCGCTCGCACTTCGTTCGCGAAGCTTGTGAGGTTCTCTTGCTCCAGCTTCTTGCTTAAACTGTACGCGATGCCGGCATTATCGATATCCCCCGTGCGGGCGAAACGCTCGACCAATGCCGCCAGGTTGCCGATGCTCGTCACCGTTCGGAAATGAACCGTGACGGTTTCCGTATTGCCGGCAAAGTCGGTCGCGCTGACAACGAGCGTATGTGACCCTAACGGTAAATCGTATAAAGCCACGGCCTCGCCCAGCGGCAATTCGATCCCGTCCAGCGTAACGACCGTCTTGCTGTCGTCAATTCCCGAAATTTCATCGGACAATTCAATATCGGGAATCCAGTCGACGGAGCTGTACACGTCTTCCAGAACCGACACCTGAATGACCGGCGCCGTCGCGTCGATCGTAATTTTCGCTTCGCCGCTAACGTTGGAGCCGTCTTTAGCCGTTGCTTTTACCGTCACAACGCCCTCTTCAAGGGCCGTAAGAACGCCGGAGTTATCGACGGAAGCTTTATCCGATATCGTTTCTCCGTCCGAATCGAAGACGTTCCATTCGACCGCTTTGTTCGTCGCGTTCTCCGGTTCGATCTGTGCCGAGAGTTGAAGCGTCGCTCCAAGCTTGTTTATCGTCATATTTCCATTTCCGGATACAACCGTAACGGAGGAAACGGGAATGCCGGCGGACTTGACGTCCGGCAATACCGGCATCGCCGTCGGATCCCAGCCGTCCGCCCCGCGCATCATCCGGTGAACCGTGTAGGCGCTGGCCTCTTCGGGCGTTAACTGTTTGGACCAAGCCGCCCGATCCGCCGGATCGGCTCCCGGACCGAAGTTATTAAACTCGTAATATTTGGCCGTTTCTTCGTTAGAAGGCCTGCCCCAGTTATGCCATCCCGCGCGATGAACGAGCGGGTCCAGCTCGGAGTTCATGAAGACGACGTGAGCGAACGGTCTCCAAGGGCGTCCCAGATATACGTCGGAGAGGCCCTCTTCGCCCGTGATTTTGCTGTTCACGAACAAATATCCGTATTCCTGATTATCCGGCGTGCTTGCCGCGGTTACATAGCCGCCGGAACGAACGTTATGGATTACGCTGGAATCGAATACGGCGATCGCGGGCCCGTAAATAAAATCGACCGCGCCTTCGATATAGCTGTTCTTTACGTAAATCCGGTCGCCTGCGTCGTGAACCAGTAACGTATCCTGGTAACCCAGCATCCGAACGTTGTTGAAATACGCCCGGTCTCCCGATACGTCCAGCGCATTGGCGGCCCCTTGCGATCCCGCGCCGTTGGCGAACGTAATGTTCTCCGCCGTAAAATCGTCGGACTCGACGAACGTCGCGGTTTCGTTAAATCCGGTTCCGGTAATGCCCGTATACGTAAGAATCGTATTTTCCTTGCTTTCGCCGACGAAGCTGATCGCCCGTTTCGTCTTGGGAACCCGGATCTGTTCCTCGTACGTGCCGTCGCGAATGTAAATGACCGTCCGGGCCGTATTGCCTTCCGGGATCGCGTCGATCGCCGCTTGAACGGTCGTAAAGTCGGCGCTTCCGTCTTTCGCGACGACGATGACCGAAGCCGGCGTCGCTCCTAGCGGGAACGAACCTACGCCTTCGCCGTTATCGTTGACGGAATATACCGAGTAATAGTAGGTCTTTCCCGTCTCGACGTCCGGGTCCGTAAAGCGATTTTTTTTCAAATCGGAAGCGACAACGGTAAAGCTTCCGTCTCTCGATTCGGATCGCTTCACGGTATAAGAGGCTGCTTCCGCCACGTCCTGCCAGGATATCTCGACTTCGTTTTCCCGTGCCGTCAACCGAACGTCGCTTGGAGCGGGCGCGGAGCCTGCCGGATAAGGAAGGACGCGAACCGGCTCGGAATTTGCGCTCGACGACGTGTCGTTATGAGCGGAGACGACGTAATAATAAGCCGTTCCGTTATTCAAGCCGGTATCCGTATAGTCCGTCCCGGTCAAGCCGCCGGCGACAACCTCGTAAGGTCCCCCGATATCCGTACTTCGTTTCAGTTGATAACTCGTTGCTCCCGTGGGCGCACTCCAGGATACGACCGCCGTCCCGTCGCCGGCACCGGCTTCGACGTCTCTCGGCGATTGCAGCGGGGCGACCGGACGGACGTTTATCGGCTCCGAGTCCTCGCCTTCCCCGGCTACGCTGGTCGCCGACACGACGTACGTATACATCGTCCCGTTCGTTAATCCCGTGTCCCGGAAGAACGGTTTGTCGACGACGTCGACCGTTTCATAGGGCGTTTCCGACGATCCGCTCTTGCGCTTTACCGTATACGTAACGGCATTGTCCACCGGCTGCCAAGCGAGATCGACCTGGGTATTGCGGCCCGAGCCGGACAAGCCGGCGGGAGCCGCGGGCTTCACCGCGTTTGCGGAAGGCGTAACGATCACCTGATTGGACGGGCCGCTCTCTCCCCGTTCGCCTACGGCGATTACGACGTAATAATAAGTCGTCTCGTTCTCGACCGTCGTATCGGTATATGTCGTCGTCGCCGCATCGATGCCGGACGCGATCGTTTCGTAAGGGCCGCCTTCGGTCAAACTTCTTTTCACGGTATAGCTCGACGCGCCGCTCGCCGTATTCCAATTTAACTGTACCTTGCCGTTGCCCGGAATAGCGCTTACCCCCTTAGGCGATGCTACAGGCTCTACATATATTTTCACGTTATCGAAATAGAAGGTTCCTCTTCCGGTTCCCGGAGTTCTTCCGAACAATGCGGATCCGAGACCGAGCGTACGCATATCGTCCCGCAGCTCCACTTGCTCCGCGGCCAGCGCGTTATTGACGTAAATATCCATCCGGTTCGACGCGGCGCTGGCGACGATCTTCAGATTATGCCAGCGATTGTTCGCCGGCGCGTCGACCAGCTTCACGTCCTGGCCGTTTTTATTTTTATATACGAGCGTATACGTATCCTCAGCCTCGGGCAGCTGCGGCTTCCGTACCTCTACGGCGATCGGCGTCTTAGTCCCTTCCGGGTCTTTGACCTGGAGCAAGACCGACGTGCCGGGAAGCGAAGGTGACATGAAATCCGTCTCGATCACGACCGTTCCCGTCTGCTTCGGGAAAGCAAGCGCAAACAACGTATTGCCTACGCCGTTGTCGTATACATGCAGCGCCTTATTCGAGGCGTTGCCGATCGAATCGGACGGAACGGGGGCGACGGCAACCGTGTGATCGATATCCTGCGGACTCGGCGTAATCGCGTATCCTTCCGGCGTAACGCCGGTTTCCAAAGACTCGTAATCGTCGTTGATATAATAAAGCGTCCCTTGCCCGCCGGTCGGCGTTGCGCCGGCCTCCGCGGAATCGAAGCTTTCGCCGTGCTCGTTCACCGCCGTTACGACATAATAATACGTCATTCCCGCCGTTAGGCCGGTATGGATGAACGAAGTGCCCGTAATTCCCTCGGCCACCGTTTCATATGGCCCTCCCGGCGTGAGGCTGCTCTTCACGTTGTACCCGTCGGCGGCCGGGACGGATTCCCACGTCACAACCGTTTGCAGCTCTCCGGACTCGGCTTCCACGTTCTCCGGCGGCGTCGGGTAATCCTCCGCGAGCTGCGTGACGGAAACGTTTGAAAAAGAAGAGGTATTGTATTTATCCACCTCGTTGTCCGGTTTGGCGGCGTCTGCGGCCAAGCCGACGTATACGCTGTCGGACATATCGACTTGAACGGATCCGACCGTCTTCCACCTAAGGCCGTCCGGCGACACGAACGAGGTGAACCGATCGCCTAAACGGACCAGCTTCACCCAATACGGGAGCTGGAACTCCTCCTCGGGCTGAATGCCGGACACTTCTCCGCCTTCGACGGCCCGGCTCAGCGTAACGCCTCGTTTGCCTGTCCGTATAAAGGGAACCATAAGCGAGGCAAAAGGCGAGTCCGCCTCCAAGCTTTCCCGGAACATGACGCCCGCTTCCGCTCCTTCGTTCGTGGCTGTAACGCTTTCCACTCTTGCGACGATTTCGGCATTGCCGCTCATTTGCCGATATGCAAAGTGGAAGGCGTCCGCCGCGCCTTCAATGTCTCCGGACGATTTGACCGTCATTTCGCCGGGCCTGTCGCCAGCCTGCGTGTGACCGGGAATGCCCGGGGCGCCTACGTCGGACGAAGACCAAGGCGAAATATCGCTCACCGTGTTCGCATGTACGGCGACATTCGGCGAACGCGTGGACGTACCGGTATCGTCGACCGCTTTGGCGACCACGTAATGCGTTCCGTCCGGCACGTCTTCCCAGCGGAATTGATACGGTGCCGTCCGATCTTCTCCAAGCTTCTCTCCGCTGGCGTAAAATTCCACCTTCGCTACGGCGCCATCCGAATCCGTGGCGGCCGCTTCAAGCATGACGTCGCTTCCCGCCTCCAGAATCGCGTTATTTGCAGGGGACGTCACCGCCACCGACGGATTGGCGGAACCGTTTCCGACGATGGAGTTCAGGTACACCTCCAGGTTCGTATAGCCTTCGTTATTCGTCCCGTTCCGGTCTTCCGGGTCGTTCGGATTCAACCCTTGCCGCAGCTCCCATTCGTCCGGCATTCCGTCATGGTCGTCGTCCGCTTGCGCCGACACGGCTTGCTCGAACTCGGGGTATCCTCCGACCTCGTTCTGGGAATTGATGTGCGTCCCCGTCCGATTTATGACATCGCTTACAATTTTGGCATCGACCGCGTCGCGTTTCGGCAGATTCGCGCCGGCGCCTTCCAATACGGCCGCGTAAGCCTCTTCCGCGGATTCGGTCGCGACCGGATTCGGAAAAGCGACCTCCGTCACCAGCTTGATATAATCCGGATATTTGTAGACGCCTTCCCAGTTATCGGCGGTAAATCCGGAATAGCCTTCCATGACGTTTCCGTCAATAAAGTAGCTTCCGTTCGTCTCCGCGTTCAGAAACCGGATATTTTCCGTCTCCGGTCCCGGTTTGTAATAATTGTTGACGATATTCGTAACGGCCCCTTTGCCGCCGTAAGCGGAAAAATAACCCCAGTTATAAATCACGTTGTTGCGGAAATCGTGCGAGTTGCCGGCCGTGCTGTCGAATGCCGGGTTTCGGCTGGAGTTGTGGGCAATCAGATTATGGTGAAAGCTCGTGTTTTTGCCGCCCCATATTCCGCCGTAACCGTGCTTTCCCTTGACGTGGCGGCTCAAGTGCATCGCTTCGGCGATAATCGACCATTGCACCGTTACGTTCTCGTTGCCGTAGTTGCTCATCACTTCGTCGACGGACCAGCTGAAGGAGGAATGGTCGATGATGATGTTGTTCTGATACCGTCCGCCGAACGCATCGGCCTCGGTCGGATTGGCGTCGCCCAGACGGAAACGCATGTAACGAATAATGAGGTTGCTTGCATCGAACGTCACAGGGTATCCCGTAACCGTAATTCCTTCGCCCGGAGCCGTCTGCCCGGCAATGGTCAGGTTGGAACCGGTAATTTTGAGCGGGGATTCCAGCTTGATCGTGCCTCCGACTTTAAAAACGACCGTACGATTGCTGCCGCTGACGGCATCCCTTAACGAGCCGGGTCCGGAATCCGCAAGCGTCGTCACTTCATACACTTCGCCTCCGCGGCCGCCGCTCGCGTACATTCCTCCCCCCTGCGCGCCCGGGAACGCGGGGATTTGCCCGCTTGCCGCAGAGGCGACGGAAGGTTCCGCGGCGTTAGCAGCGGGCGCGTCGGCCGCGTCGGCGGTTCCTCCGAAGCTGCTGCATAGCATGACGGTTACAAGCATTTGGATCAGCCTTTTTTTCATCATTCATGCCTCCTTTTTTACTTGGATTCCACTCTCATGGGTTCGATCGTATATGTCTCTCCTTTTGCCGTTTGCAGTTCGACAAGATCCCCGGTTCGTTCCGAGGAAATCGCCTCGCTTCCGTCCGTTCCGGCCGCCCTGAGCGGCCGCCCGGCGTACAAGCGGAGCGGATTTCCGTAATCGGACCTTACCGTCGCTTTCAATAGCTGCCCTTGATCCCATTCCATATCGACCGCGAAGCCGCCCCGCGCCCGAAGCCCCGACACGCGGCCCGAAGTCCATATCCGCGGCAGCGCCGGCAATAGACGAATATGGTCCAGATGGCTCTGCAGCAGCATCTCCGCGATACCCGCAGCGGCTCCGAAGTTCCCGTCAATCTGGAACGGCGGATGGTTGTCGAACAGGTTCGGCAGCGTAGATTTGCGAAGCAGCTCTTGAACGTGAAAATACGCCTGTTCCCCGTCCCATAACCGGGCCCAGAAGTTAATGATCCAGGCGCGGCTCCACCCGGTATGCCCCCCGCCGTTGGCCAGCCTTCGAAGCAGCGTCGTTCTCGCGGCTTCCGCAAGCTCCGGCGTCGCCGAGGGGCTAATCGTCGTGCCCGGGTGAAGCGCGAACAAATGCGAGATATGGCGGTGTCCCGGGTCCTGCTCTTCGTAATCTTCCAGCCATTCCTGCAGCTGGCCGTGCTTCCCGATTTTCATTCGGGGCAAGCGGGATTTGACGCGCGCCCATTCCTCGCGCAACGCTTCATCCTCGCCCAATATCCGGCTGGCCGCAATGCAGGCGTCGAACAGCTCGGTTAAAATTTGCGTATCCATCGCAGGGCCGTAGCATAATGTCCCGGCCTCCCCGTTCGGCAGCCGATATCGATTCTCCGGCGATACCGACGGATTCGTCACCAGATGCCCTTCCGGGCTCTCTACAAGAAAGTCGATAAAGAACAAGGCGGATTCCTTCAGCGTCTCGTAGGCCTTTCGCAAGAACGCCTCATCCGGATGGAACCGGTAATGCTCCCAAAGATGCAAGGTCAGCCACGCCGCCCCCATTACCCATTGGGTCGCCGGTCCGTAGATGTCTTGAGGGGCGGTATCCGCCCACAAATCCGTATTATGATGCGCGACAAAACCGCGGCATCCGTACATGGCTTGAGCCGTCACCCGTCCGTTCGCCCGCATCCGCTCGATCAGGTCGAATAACGGCTCGTGGCATTCGGCAAGATTGCATACTTCGGCGGGCCAGTAATTCATCTGCGTATTGATGTTGACCGTATATTTGCTGTCCCAAGGCGGAGACATCGAGTCGTTCCAAATCCCTTGCAGATTGGCCGGCAGCGAATCGGGCCGGCTGCAGGCAAGGAGCAAATAACGTCCGAAATGGAAATACAACGTAAGCAAGCCGGGATCGTCCGCTCCTTGCCGCACTTGCTCCAATCGATCCGGTACCGGGAGGGCGTGGTCAAGTATGGAGCCTGCTCCCAGCTCCAGCCTTACCCTTTGGAACAAAGGGGCGAAATCTTCGAAGTGCCTTTCCAACAAGCGTTCATAAGGGAGCGCCGAAGCCTTATCCAGCAAATCGAAACAGCGATCGGTCGGGTCGGCGAACCGGAACGTTCCCGCGACGGCAAGCACGAGCGTCACTTGGTCCGCTTGTTCGACGATCAGATGCTCGCCGACCGCCCGAACCCGGCCGCCCGACGGGATCGCTTTAACGGCCGCGCTGTAGGCGTGTCCGTCTTTGCCGCCGCAATCGTTATGCATGACGATCGTGTCGCTGCCGCGGCGGAACGAAACGTCCACATGCTTGCCTTTTTTCCGTTCGAACCGGGCGGTAAAGGACAACATGCCCGGCCGGTCCGCGCTCAGCCGAATCGCCATGATCTGATCGGGAAAGCTGCAAAATACGTCCCGCCGGTACGTTACGCCCCCGATTTCGTAGACTGTCGAGGCGACGGCCCGCTCCAGGTCCAATTCCCTGCGATAGCCGCGCAGCTCTCCCGCCGGGTGATCGAATCGGATGAACAAATCCCCGGCCGTCAAATAATGACGCTGGCTTCGCGGCGTTGCGGACAAGGCGGCTTCTGCGAGCCGGTGAGCTTCCTTCAATCTGCCTTCGAAGATCAAGCGCCGAACCTCCGGGAGGTTCTCCAGCGCGTCCGGATTGTTCCGGTCCCTCGGACCGCCGTACCATATCGAATCCTCATTGAACTGGATCTGCTCTTGTTCGACGGTGCCGAACACCATGCCGCCCAGCCTGCCGTTGCCGACGGGCAAAGCCTCGTTCCAGCTTCGCGCCGGCTCGGCGAACCGCATGAGCGTTTCGGAATATCGCAGCATGTTTTGCCGCCCCTCTCGTTTTTCGGATTTTTATTCGTGAAACGAACGCATCGAGAGAACTTCATCGCTTACGATAAGCTTGAGCCCAGGCGAAAGACCGTCATATTCAAACCCGCTCGTCCTATCCCCGGTTATGGCGATGATGCGGTCGTCCTCTCGCTCGGCCGGGAGCTGAATCCGGCGTAACCAAGCAGCTTCGCATTGATGGAAGGAGGCCGCGGGACCGTTCTTGGAACGAACGATCGTATCCGAAATCCGCAGTTCTTTCGTATTCCGGCATACGATTCCCTCTTCGCTCTCAATCGAAATATCCTTCATGGAAAGGTTCTGTATCGGCATTTCCGGAAGTCCGTTAATGAATAACGCCTTTTTCGCCCCTTTGCATACGACATCTTCGATGGATATATTTCGAAAGACCGGCGTCTCCTCCGAAATCGGCTCGAATTGCTCGCCTCCGTACTCGCCGGAGCCCGAATGCCCTTCGTAATACAAGTTGAACGAAATCGCGTCGCCGGCAATTTTGCTCATGCGGATGTTTTCGATTGCGATCTGCTCCACCACGCCCCCTCTGCCTCTGCAGCTTTTGAACCGGATTCCGATGTCCGTCCCGATAAACGTGCAATCCGTGACGCGGATATGGCGCACTCCGCCGGACATTTCGCTGCCGGCGACGATGCCCCCGTGGCCATGGTAGACCGTGCAGCCGCGAACCGAGATAAACTCGCTGGGCCGGCCGAAATCGCGGCCTTCTTTATTTTTGCCGGACTTGAAGCAGATCGCGTCGTCCCCTACGTCGAACGTGCTGTTCTCGACGTTGACGTATTTGCACGAATCGATGTCCAGCCCGTCTCCGTTTTGCGCATACCACGGGTTTCGAACGTTTATGCCGCGAACCGTAATGTGCTCCGAGGCCCAAGGGTGCAGGCACCAGGACGGCGAATTTTGAAAGGTGGGGCCCTCCAGCAGAATTTTCCGACAATGACGAAAGCTTAGCATGCAAGGCCTTAAATAGGGCTTGCTGAACAAGATTCGTTCCATTTACACCCAACGTAAGTCTCTAAACCCAAGCAG